>JANQJV010000277.1 GCA_028281465.1 Azospirillaceae bacterium
TTTCAAGACTCCACCTCACGGTTAAAATACAGCGGTCAATTTCCCGCCGCCGATAGAAGGGAAGGCGATAGGCCCTTGCCCATCGGCCCAATCTAAGCCTGACGACCGAACCACGCCCCAGCGTCGCGGTCGCACTCCCCGGATACGATCCCCTTGTAGTGAAGACCTTTGGCCTCAAGCCATTGATTTTGAACACCCGGAGCATCGAAAAACCCGCGAATTCGGGTTAAGAGAGAGTGCCGCCAATGGTTGGCCCCTTGGCCAGGCTCGCCTGGCAGGATCCAAGAAGTCTTTTAGCACTTTTTCTCATGTTATGGAATCAGTTCTTTGTAGATATTGTTGGGCCTGTGGGTATGTGGGCGAAGGCGAGCATTTCCCCATGGTTCCGTGCTCCGGTCTTTCCATGGAAACAATGTTTGTCGGGACCATTGGGAGAAGCCCAGCCGGTCGGCAGAGCCGATCGTCCACAGAGCCACAGGCCGGCACCGGCTTCGAAAACCTCGCCAGGCGTTCGGTAGCCCAAAGCCTGATGCGGACGGGTGTCATTGTAGTGCATCAGATAGGCGCCAATCCCGCTGCGCGCCCCGGCGACGGTGGCGGTGGCCTTGATGAAGGCCTCGCTGGTGAACTGGCTGCCTTGGTCGGTGTGAAGATACCGGGGCTGCCGTAGCGAGCCAGGGCCTCTTCCAAGGCGTCGACGCAAAAATCCGCGTCCATCGTGTTCGACAGACGCCACGACAACACCCGGCGGCTCATCCAGTCCACCACCACATTGGCACGGCTGCTGGCACGGTCGCGCCCAAAAAAAACGTGGGATTCGTAGCGTTTGAACAAGTCTGGCGGTAGGATGGTGTCCCGTGGTTTGAATTCGACCTTGCGGTTGATGCGATGCAGGCCGTGCATACCGAGGGCAGCGTCGAACTGCGGTGCGTCGAAGGATAGATTGTCGAAGTCGTGGCCGTCGAAGTACGGTTCACCAATGAAGGTGTAGACCAAGCGCAGGACCTTGTCTGGTGCCTGGGCCACCAGGTCGTAGTCGACGATCAAGAGCCGGTCGGCGTGTTCGCAGTAAAACGCTTCCTTGAGCGCCGACCAGGCAAAGCCCACTAAGCGGTCACGCTGGGCGAGCGTGTCGACCCGGCTGAATACGGTGTTGCGCTCGCTCGCGTTGTGCCGAACAGGCGGGTGTTCTCGAACGGACTGCCGCGGATCAGGCGCTCGAGGGACTCCATGATCCAGGCGACATTGCGCACCGTGCAGATGAATTTGGCGTCGGGGAACAAGGTTACCAGGGTCGGCAGACGGGCGCACCACAGCCGGTTGGTGTCGAAGATCACCAGCTTGTCGTGCATCGGGCCATAGAACGGGGCTGGAGATGTTGGCATAGAAATCGTGGGTTTTGATGCAGCAACGCGCCCAGGAGGGTCGAGCCCGACCGCGGCGGGCCGGAGATGCAGTGGATGGTCTTGTCCATCCGACATCACGGTGCCGAGCCGGGGAGCGTCGCCGCGTCCGCCGGCGCCGGCCCTGCCTCGCTGACATTGAGGCTGCTACCGAAGACGAAGTCGCTGCCGGGCACATGGCCGGCGGCAACGATTCCGCCGTATTCAGGCGTCTGGTATGTGACCAGGCTGACCTTGTCCTTAACGTCGGCGAACACCTGGAAGCCGGTCTTGCCGACCGCATCCTCACCGAGCACGGACAGGAGCTGGGCGGCGAACACTGAATGACCGCCGGTGCCGTCGTCACGGACCGGCTCCTCACCACCGGAGGACATGGCCAAGACCGAGCGTGGGAGCGGCTCGCCGGTCTGGGCCGGGGCATCGGCCCTGCGGTCGGCCGTGACCTGGAATTGGCTGGTGAAGGCGCCGGAATAGCAACTGTCGGAGATGACCAACGTCTGGCGCGCTTCGATCTCGCGCAAGAACAAAGATAGGTGGGCGGTAGAAATCCAGTTGTCAGCCGTCTGCGTGCTGGCATCCGTGGGCAACCAATAGCCGATATCGGAGTCCTCCATCAGATAGCCGTGGCCGGCATAGTAGACGACCAGGTTGCTGTCTTCGCCGAGTTGGGTCGACAGGGCGGCCAAAGCTTGGACGATCTCGGTCTGGCCGGGGTTGGTCAGCACGATCGATTGGTAGTCCAGGGAGTCCTCCAACATGCGACCGAGCGCGTTGACATCGTTCAACGGCGTGTTCAGGTTGGAGATGCTGCCGTCACCGTACTCATTGATGCCGATCAACAACGCCACGTTTGGCTTCGTGATGGGCGGCAAGAATGAGGTGTCGGTGACATCGACGCCAGCGAACGCGGTAAAGGGGTTGGGGATGCCGCCGTCCTCGATGTCCGACAACGCCCCGGAATAGGCTTGCGTACGGCCGTCCTTGAGGGCCCGGTAGTAAAGATCGACCAGGGTGGCAGCCGAGGCGCCTTCCAGGTTAAGGGCGCGCAGGCTGCGCAACATTTCGCCCGGATTGATCGCGTTTCCAGACTGAACATCCTGCAACAAACGCCCGACCGCTTGTTCCACGGCGTTGCCGATCTCCGTCAGGGTCTGCAGAGCTGCGTCGAGCGATGCTTGCTGCAAGGTTTCCGTCGACACCGACAAACGTAACGGTTGACCATCCGTGCTCTCGCTCAACAGCGCGTCGACATCGAAGAGGAAGGGGCCCGGTGCGTCGCTCTCGGGTACCGTGGCATCCGACCCATTGTTGGACGATCCACCATTGACCGACCCTGTGGCGCCGCTCTGGTCGGCATCGGCCACCACGGTCCCTTGGGCAACGTTGCCGTCCCCGGGTGAGGCACCGTCGTCGGCGAGCGTCGTTGGCGTGTTTCCCGTCGTCCCTGGATCCGACGGTGCCGTGGTGTCCGGGGTCGGCACACCCTGGACAGGCGGAACCGGAGCTGGCGGTGGTGCCTCCGACCCACCGGCACCCGGCGGTTGGTCGGCGGGGACAAGTGCGACCGGTGTGGCGACCAGCAGCCCCTCCCCGTCCAATCCGGGCAACAGGTCGCTTTCACCAGTGGGATCGAGGACGTTTGTCGGGTCGTCCGACACGGCGTCCAGACCCAACCCCGATACGCCATCGACCGCTCGATTGAAGCTCGGCACCAGCACCGGTGGCGGCGCTGCGAGGTCGACGTTGGTCGCCGGCAGTCGAACCGGTGACAAGACTGAGTCAGGGGCCGTTGATGACATCTCGTCAGAAGGTGTCTGCCGGTCAGAGCGTAGCGGCGGTGGCAACAGTGGCGACGATGGGTTGTCTGCCCTGCTGCGCTGCGGCACGACTGTCGGCGTATCGGCCACGTCAGTGACCGTGATGACCACCACGTCGACGCCTATGAACTGCCCATCGAAGACATGAATGGTGATCGTGTGGCTGGTCTGGGATTCGAAATCAAGAGCGCCAGCCGTTCGCAAGACGCCGGTGACGGCATCGATGGTGAAAAGCCCGTCTGAATTGCCAGACACGATGCTGTACCTCAGAGGGGCCAGCGTATCCAGGTCAAAGCCGACCGCCTGTTCCAGAAAGGTGCCTGGGGCCACGTCTTCCGGCACCGTGATGTTCGCTATGGTGACCGTGGGGGCGATGTCGTTCACATCACCGACCGTAACGACCATGGTGTCGGTCACGGCAAACCGGCCATCGGAGATCTGGATGGTCAGGGTGTGGCTGGATTGGGATTCGAAATCCAGCTCTGCTACCAGGAATACCTCGCCGGTGGTCGCGTCAATTTCGAACAGTCCGTCCGGATCGCCGTCGATGATGCTGAACACCAACTGGCCCTGCGAGTCCGAATCCGTGACCAACGCCTGGCCGAGTCGAATACCCACATCGACAGTCTCATCGACGGCAATGTCGGATAGGGTGATCGTGGGTGCGTTGTCATTCACGTCGCCCACAAAGATCATCACGGTGTCGGCCACCGCATGGGTACCGTCGGACATCTGTATGGTCAGTGTATAGTCCATCGCGCGTTCACGGTCGAGCGCTTTGGAGACACTGATTTCGCCGCTGTTGGCATCGATGGCGAACACCGAAGCGCCGCTGCCGCCGGTGATGGAATAGGTGAGCGTATCGTCCGCATCAGGATCAAAGCCGTCAGCCGTAAGGATAATGGTGCCCAGGGTCGCATCTTCGGCCACCGTGGCATCGGTGATCGTGAGTACCGGCACGTTATCGTTAACGTCGATAACCGCTATGGTGAAGTCTGTCGTGTTACTATTGATGCCGTCAAAGGACTCGACTGTGATTGTATGATAGTCGGAAACCTCGGCATCTAAAGTTCCTGCGGTGGTAACAATGCCAGTATTGGCGTCAATTTTGAACAGACCGTTGGAATCATCGGCCAGATGATACGTGATCGTATCACCAGGATCGGCGTCTGTTGACAGAGCTGTAATGCCGACCTTGGCTCCAACGGCTGCATCCTCTACTACTTCGTTGGCACTATTATCATCATCGGTTGGCGCTGATGGTGCGTTGTCGTTCTCGCCGGTTACCATAATAGTCAATTGCGCTGTGCCAATTTCACCTCCGGTGCCAACCAGAACCTCGATTGTGCGACTGGCTACCGGTTCGGCCGCTGTGCTCGCGAACGTCAACGCCCGCAGGACATTCGTTGCCTCGGGATCGCTCGCGTCGGCGTTGAAGGTAATCTCCAGATCGCTTCCGTCCCGTCCGTCGGCACCGGTGGTGATGGTGGCCACTTCGGTGCCACCATGACGAATGCTCGGCCCAACCACAGTGACCGGTCCAAAAGCGCCAATGCCGAGCTGGTCGGTCGGATCTGGCGTGGTTGTATAGGTCAATCGGACCGTGATCCCGTCGAAAGTCTCCAAATTCGTTGTAACGTTGACATTGGGGGCAAGCTGCTGTGGCGTGTCGACAACACTCTCAGCGTAGGCCGGGTCCTCCAGATCAGACGCGGTGATGAGAATCGCATCGGTCAGTGTGACGTCGTTGCCGTCACCGTCTTCGTAGCTCAGGATGTACGGACGGCCGTTGATTGTGGTCGAATACCCCTCGGCCATACCCTGAAACATTCCGGAAACCGCATCGGTTCCGTCGTTATCGACCAATACAAATGTATCGCCCAAGCTCGACCTAAAATCCGGATCAAACAACAAATCAAGCGACGCATTGTCGATCGAGACCGTGCCAGTGACCACAACTTGGTCGTAATCGGTACCCGGAGTTGGGCCGTGGATCTCAATCTCCAAACTTGACCCGGGCTCCAAGATCAGATTGCCTGTGGCAAGCTGACCCGGGCTCTTGCCGGGCGCGATCGTGGTTCCCTCTTGAGCGGTCACCGACCCGGCAATCTTGCCGGTTCCCGCGAGTTGGGCATTGCTGCCGCTGGCCAGGACCACGGCATTGTCGACGTTGGTCAAGACACCATCGACCACCAGAACGCCACCAAGCACTTCAGTAACGCCGGAGAACCGGATGTCGTCGCTCTCAAGGATCAGCGTACCGTCTCCGGTCTTTTCCAAGCGCTGACCCAGGTCGGCACCGGTGTCATGGGCGACATCCGAAACGACTCTGAACACGTCTTCGGCAGTGTCCAGGTGTATGGTGAGAGTCGCATCTACCCCCAGAATAATATCTTGTCCTGCAATCGTGAAGTCGTCTGCGGCCGAGACATCCAAGATATGGCTGGTTTGCACAATCACCGGTGTGTCCAAAGTGAGGATATCACCGGCGAGCACACGACCGATCAAAATAGTGTCTCCTTCCGGAATCCATGTCATTGCTTCACGCAGACTGAAACCAACACCGTCTGTAACATCAGTCAGGATGCTGGCGCATCCTTGCTCATCTATTGCAGTGTTCACCGCACCTGACGCAACTGATGTGACTTCAATTGCATAGGTGCCATGCCCGACATCGGCAGCCGACCCGACCGAAACGTAGTATCGACCGGTCGTTTGGGCTGTAAAGGTGAGGAAGGATTCAAATGTTGTTTCGTCGGCGTTGTTGTTCTCAGCGACTAAATTTCCTTGACTTCCGATTACTCTCAGTAACGGATCTTCTAAAGTGCCAACACCACTGTCAAATCCCAACAGGTCAATATCGATCGTTTGACCAAACGACAAATCGAGGGCGAACCAATCCCGGTCACCTGCCTGTTCCAAGCTCCCGTTTACGGTTTCCCCCACGCGCACGGTCGCGGTTGTACTGGTGTCGCGGGCGTGGTCGTCGACCACCGTCTGCGCCAACACATCGATCGTGTAGCGACCAGTCGTTGACTCATACCCTTGCGCAGAAACGAAATAGGTACCGGCAACGTCGGCGGTGAAAATCACTGTTGAGAAGTTGTCATCGATGGCGCGCTGGTCGTTGACAGCGATTGGGGTCAGCGCGTCAGGTGCGAAGATCGCCAGCACCGTGTCACTCAACCCATCGTCCCCACCGGTTCCGGAAACATCGACCCGCACGGTCTCGCCCGCTGTCAAACTGAGGGCAAACCAGTCAACATCATCTGGGAAATCGATCATGCCGGATGCATTGCCACCAACGGAGACGGACCCCGTCGTCGCAGATGTGTCGGTGTAATCGTCCGGCTCCACGTCGGTTTCCGGCACCGCAACCGTGATGACGAAGCTGGTGGTCGCAACATTGGTACCGTCGTCGACCGAAAGGGTGATGGTGGCCATGCCCGTCTCTCCGGCAGCCGTCTGGACCGACACCTCACGGTCATTGCGGTTGATGGCATTCAAGGAGAGGTTGGCATTCGGAACAAGTGTCTGATTGTCCGAGGTGGCCATTATGGACAACGTCTCGATTGATCCATCCGGGTCGTCGACGAGGAAACTGAGCGTGCCAGTGCTGCCACCCACCGCCACGATTTGGTCGGAGATGCTGGTGATCAACGGCGTGCCACTAAACTCGAAGGCACCAATATCGACCGTCGTGTCGACGATGCGATCATATCCAGGTCCACGCTGGTCGACCGGAACGGCTTCGTCGAGATTGGTATCGTCGTCCAGATCTTGCCGGTCAGCCGGTAGCAAGGCGTTGTCACCGGCATTGATAGCGTTGCTGCCTGCGGCCAGCGCGATCACCTGTGGGCCCTTGCCGAGCGACTGCAGCCCGTTGCTGCTGAGGCCCGGTGTGGCGAACAGGGTGCCGCCGTGATCCGTGATGTGCTCGGAATCCCCATCCTCGATCAGGGAAGATCGGGACGTGATGGAGGCATGGGGACCAGCGCGCACGACGTCGCGATGACCGGTGGACACCGTGTTGGCACCGATCAGAGTGTTGTCCAGTGTCACCGCACCATTTTCGACGAAGACGCCCCCACCGTCCGTGGCCTCATTTAGGGCAATGGTGCTGCTGTAAAGGGCAACCATGTGACCGGCGGCGATAAAAAGACCACCACCGGTCCCAACGGCCGTGTTGCTTGCCACCGTACTATTGATGAGGGTCACTGTGCCCTCGACTTGAATGCCGGCACCGTCCGCTCGGGCGTCGTTGAATCCCAGTGTGCTGGCGGTCATCGTAACCGAGGCGCCTTCAACCAAGAGGCCACCACCATTGGCGCCATCGCCATTGGCTTCGTTGTTGGAGATTGAGGTTCTGACGATATGGGCGGTGAGTCCGATGCCCGATACCTTCACGCCACCGCCACCCGCATCGGCGACGTTGTGGTCGATCAGACTGTCGAGGATGTCGAGTGTGTCACCTGATTGGGTGCCATGAAACGCCAAGCCACCACCGAACCCACCTGGGCCGGCATCGTTGCCCTGGAGCGTGGCGTTCATCAGAGTGACCGCGGTGGCCTCGCCGTCACTCCTCACATAGACGCCGCCGCCATGGTTATCGGCCGAGTTGTCGGTGATCGTTGTCCCCGCCTCGATCACCAGGTCGGCGTCGCCGCTGATGATGGCACCGCCGAAATGGGATGTGTTGCCACTGAAACTGCTGTTGGCAATGGTCAGGGTGCCAATGTGACGCGACGAGATCGCACCACCACTTCGGCTCGCCTCATTGTTAATGAAAGTGCTGTCGCTGATCCTCACATCGAAGATGCCGGCGCTTTCGTGTTTGTTGAAGCGCAGGGCTCCGCCATGCCCGGTTGTCGCATCGGTGCGGATGGCGGTGTTGCCGATGAACTCGGTGTTGTCGATGGTGACACCGCCTGGGGCGCGACGGGCCTGGATTGCTCCGGCGGCATGGTGGGTCGCCTGATTGTCGTGGAAGGACGAGTTGAAAATCTGCAGAGAGGCCCCCGGAGTGCCGGGATTGAACTTGATGCCTCCGCCCGATTTGGCATAGCTGTCGCGGATGGTGACATCGTCGAGGACCAGTGAGCCACCGTCCTGCGATGTGAGAATCGACCCGCCATTCCCGCTTGGTGCCGCCCCATGGGCGAGGGTGATGCCGGTCAGTGTGAAGACCGAACCGACACCACCATCAATCTGATGGAAATGTCTGCTGTTTCCTTGTGCGTCCACAGTCACGGCGCCGCCGCCGTCGATGGTCATGGATCGTTCGATCCAGATTTGTCCCTGGCTGAGGGAGAGGGACTGACCGCTCAGGGTGCCATCGAAGGTGATTGTGCCACCGTCGGAAACATACGCCACCGCCTCACGCAACGATAGACCGCCGCCATCAACGGCATCGGCGGCCAGACTGCCGGCATTTGCCTCCTCATCGGCGACGGTCGTCACGACCAGGTTGGCCGAATCAAGGACGGTCAGCGCGAAGCTGTGGTGGGCGGTGTCCGTGCCGTCGTCGATGGTGAGCGTGATGTTTGCGATGCCGACCTGGCCGGTGGCCGGCACAATCTCGATTTCACGGATTTCATTTCTGCCGGTGACCGAAATGGCGCCTTGGGGCACCAGGGTCTGATTGTCCGAGGCGACCGAGAGAGTGAGGACGGCCTCTTCGGTTTCAAGGTCATCGATCGTGAGCGATACCGGCCCCCATGCGCTGTCCATGTCCACCGCCTGGTCGCCCAGGCCGATGACGATCGGTTGGGTGTTGAGGTCCGCCTGGACCTCGAACGCGCCCATGTCGACGGCAGCGCCGACGCTTCGCAGGGTGGCGGGTCCACGCTGATCAACCGAGAGTGTCTCCGGTGTTATGCCATTGCCGTCCAGATCCAGATCGTCCTGGGGCAGGAACGCATTGGAGCCACGGTTGAGGACCGGGCTCGTGGCTTGGAGAGCGATGGTAAGAGTTCCGCCACCGTTGTCGGCCAGGCCGGCCGGATCGAGCCGTGGGTCGAGTCCGAATAGGAAACCCGAGTCGTAACTGGAGAGAATTGACGTCGTATCGGTCTGCGTTAGGCTGTGGTAAGCATTGATGCTCGCGTTGGGGCCTTTATCGATATCGGCATAGGCCTCGTGGCCACTTTGTGTGGCGTTGCCAGCGATCACCGAGTTACGGAGATCGACCGACGCATAGGAAACGTGAACCGCCCCGCCGACGTGAGAGTAGTTGTTAGCTATCGTGCTGTTTGTAACATTTGCAAAGGCGCCATCGATATGGATGCCACCACCCTTGTTACCCGCGTATCCGTCGGCAATCGTTGTGTTGGTAACCTGGGTGGTAGCCTCGTGGGCGGAAAGGCTCCCGCCGAAGTCCCGCGCGCCATTCGACGAGAGTGTCGAGTTGGCGATGTGCAGTGATCCGTAACGGGCCATGATGCCGCCGCCATTGGCATAGGCATAGTTGTCGTGGATCGTGCTGCCGATGATGGTCACGGCGGCATCGCGCGCATAAAGGCCACCACCGTCGTAGCCATATTCGTCATCACCGGCCGTATTGCCGTGGATTGTACTGTCCTGAATGGTTAGAGCCGCGCTGCTTCCTCTGACGTAGATGCCACCGCCCGGGCCACTGTCGGTGTACCCCTTGGTGATGACAAGGCCGTCAAGAGTGACCCTGTGCCCCCCATTGACCTCCAATACGCGGACAACATTGTTGCCACTGATGGTGACATCAGGAATGTCGTTGTTGTTCAGGTCACCATCGATCATCAGACTCTTGTCGATCACCAAGGGCCCCAGATTTTCCGTCAGTGTAATGATTACATTATTGCTGGTCTCTCCGGTCTCTTCGAAGACCGCGCCGGTCCCGTCGCCGAAGGTGATGGTGTCTCCGCCTTGCGCATAATGGATCGCTTCACGCAGTGATAAGCCACCGTTGTCGGCCATGTCGGCATTGACATCGCCCCCATCGGCCGCGTCGTCCGTTGCGATGTCCACCACCCAGGTCGCGCTGTCGTCCAGCCGGCCAGCAAAGCCGATGGCCGCCACAGTCCTGGCCTCCATTGAGCCGCTCACGATCTCCAAATCCCAATCCCCGCCCAGACTGGTCGCGCCGGTGGGACCATCCGATGCAGCGGCGTCGGCCGTAGTTGCCCGAGCCAGATCGGAAAGAAATTGACGACCGTCCGCGGTGCGGGCCACATCACAACCGTAAACCAGAAGATCACCATGGGCGGCGAGCGCGTCGCCGATCGTCGCCAGCGCGGCGGAATACTGGGGCAAGGTGCCCGCATGCAACGTGGTGTTGCCCATATGCAGCGAGCCGTCGTCGCCGTGGGTAAAGAGGTGAATGGCGCCAATGCCACGCCGGCCAGCAAGGGCCTCGGCCAATTGCGTCACACCGTCCCGATCGGCCGACAGACGGATCACCTCCGTTCCTCCAGAGTGGAGGGCCGCGACAATGCCATCTGCGCCTTCGACCGCCGCATCGATGACGGCGATCTCGACTGCAGCAGCCGGTGTCGCCACCTTGGCCGGAGCGCGCTCGACGGCCTCGAGCAGGCTCAGGGTTTCGGTGTCGACCGCAGGGTCGGCAGGGCGCTGTTCGGTTCGTTCGGCAGAGTCCGTCTCGTCCGCAGCGTCGACAGTGGCCGCTCCGGCAGCGTCGAACATGTACCGGGGTTCGAGCGCGATCAGGCGGCTGTCCGTGGGCAGGCCGGCCCACCGCCGAACCACATCCGGGCGTGACGGGTCGTCGTATAGGAGCCGGCGTAGGAAGCCCATATCTCGACCCTCGTCTGTTTGTTGGTGACAATGTGGTCACCGACCGGAACGGCTTGCCCACAAAGGGCTAGACATTGTAAACAATTTCGAAATTAAAATCGATGGACGACGCTCTGTAACCATGACCAATGATCCTAAACATCCCCTACTCGCCTTCCGATGTTTAGGGGTGTTGCCGGATTGTGCCTTGAATTCTCGTTGTATACGGAATCGTCAGGGAGAGATTGATCATGCCAAGCGCATTGCCCCTTCTCTTGGCTTTCGGCCTCTGGATTGGTCACCTGTCGGCCGTTTGGGCGGCTGACGTGATCGTCATGCAGGCCAATGGGGTGTCGTTGCAGGCCGGCCAGCCGATCGACGGCGCCGAACCCTTGTCTTTGCCGGCCGGCGCCACCGTGACGCTCATCACCAGCCAGGGTCGCATCATCCGGCTTGCCGGACCGTACAACGACGTGCCGGTGCCGGCTGGGTCTGGGGATGGAGACCGCCTCAGCCAGTCGCTGGCTGCCTTGCTCCAAGGCAACCAGACCAACGCCACAACGCTCGGGGTGACGCGGTCGGTTGCGGCCAATGCGGTGGTCGGGGCGACCGTGTCCACAGTCTCGAGCGCGGCGCCGCGTCGGTCGGTCGTGTCCGGTGTGCGGGATCCGGTCGACGAGGCGGCAGTGCCGCCGGACCCTTGGGTGCTCGACGTATCCACCTCAGGGGTGCGCTGTGTGCATGGCACGGGCCATCCCGTCGTGTTCTGGCGTCCGCACAGCGATGTGGCGGCCCCGGTGCGCGTGGAGCTGGGCGACGGCATCTGGCGCGGTGAGACGGAGTGGCCGAGCGGCTATGCCCGTCTGGAAGGCGCGCCGACCATGCCGCAGGTCGATGGCGAGCGATATCAGGTGACCGTGGGCGATACCCGGGTCGATCTTGTCCTGCACGTGATCCCACGGAGCGTTTCGGAACCAGCGGTCCTGGCGGCGTGGATGGTGGAACGCGCTTGCCGCCCCCAGGCCGTGGCTTTGCTCCGGGCTGGGGACGGTTCATGACCATTCCGGCCGCTTTGGTTGCGCAGCATCCAATTCCGGTGCTGCCGGGCCGCTTTGTCGATCATGACGCTGTTCGTGGGCCTGGATGGGAAGGGCTGTGAAACACCGGTGGTCCGGGTGGCGCGCCAGACTTTGCGTCGTGGCCGGATTGGGGTTCCTGCCGGTCCTTGGCGGATGCGGGGCGGTGACGCCGAGTCCGGCCACACCGGCCGAGGTGGGAGAGCGCGTTTCGGCCGATTTGGAACGACTGTTCGCCGATCAACCACCGATCGACACGGCGCTCACGGTGTACGACGCCATGGCTCGAGCGGTGGTGTTCAATCTTGAGCACCGTGTCGAGGCGATGCAGAAGGCGCTCGCCTACCGCCAATTCGACCTGGCGCACTTCTCTCTCCTACCAACCATGACGGGTGATACCGGGTACCTGGCGCGTAACCCGGACAATATCTCCTCGGCCGACTCCTTGCGCCGCTGGCGGTCCAATCTGGCGTTCACCTGGAATCTGTTGGATTTTGGCGTCAGCTTCTTGCGCGCCCGCCAACAGGCCGACCGCGTATTGATCGCCGAAGAGGTGCGGCGGCGGACGATCCAGACGCTGATCCGCCAGGTGACCGAGACCTATTGGCAAGCGGCGGCGGCCCTGGACGTCAATCGGATGCTGCCGGACCTGCGCCGCCTGATCGACGAGGGCTTGGCGACCGTGCGGCGCGAAGCTGAGCAAAGGCTGAGGCCGGACAGCGAGTTGCTGCCCTTGGAGCGGCGGCTGCTGGAATTGGCCAACCAATTGTTGGCAGCGGAACGGGAGGCGGAGACGCGGCGGTCCGATTTGGCCATGATGATCAACGCGCGTCCCGGCACTCCGTTGCCGTTGGCTGTGTCGGAGGAGACATGGCGCACGCCCGTTCCAGACCGTCGCCGGTTGCCCGGCATGACCAGGTTACAGACCGTTGCCTTAACCCAGCGGGCAGAGCTGCGACAAGAAGATTACGAGGAGAGGATCGGCAATAACGAGATCAACATTGCGTTCTTGCGCTTTCTGCCGGGCCTCGAACTGACCGCCTCGGCCGACAACGAAAACAACAACGCGATCTTGTGGTCTGAGATCGGTGGGCGCATTCTTGCCAATATCAACGACTTGGTCAGTGGGCCGGCGCGTGTCGCCGCGGCCGAGACACAGGCCGATCTAGCCCGGACCCGGAGATTGGCGGTGAGTTTGTCGGTTTTGACGCAGGTGCATCTTGCGCATGCCCAGTTGACGTTTGCGATGGACGGTCTGGCATTGGCCGAGGCGTTGGAGAGCGTAGCGCGGCGTCAATGGACGACCGATCGCGATCTGGTCGCCGTCGGCGTGGAATCTCCGGTGTTGTTGATCCAACGCCAAGCCGAATTGTTCCTGGCAGAAACGCGGCGCAAACGGGCCTATGCCGACGCACAGGCGGCTTGGGCCGGTTTGCACGCCTCACTCGGTTTGCATCCTCTGCCAAACACCGTGCCTGATACCTCGCTTCCGCGTTTGGCTGCCACCCTCGAAGCCTCGATGTCGTCGTGGCAGCAACACCTCGGCACGCTGTCAGTGCTGACACCGGACATCCGCACGACACCGATGGCCGATGCCATAGGTCGGCCGAAATCGGCGGACACGGCCGTCATCACCAGGGGAGGATGATGCGCCGGTATCCGGGTTTGCGGATGGGTCTGGCCGCGATCATAGGGATCGTGACCGCGCTGAGTTCTGGTGTGGCGGCGTCACAGGCACCGCCGGCCGATGGGTTGGTGACTGAAGTGCGCGGGTTGCTGTCGGCACGGTACCGAACCACCTTGTCGAGTCAGGTCGCTGGCCCGATCGTGGAGCTGCAAGTGGAGGCCGGGGACCGTTTCGAGCACGGTGCGGTGCTGTTTCGCATTGATTGCCGGTTGTTCGAAGCGCAGCGGGCGGTGGCCGTGGCCAGTTTGGCGGGCGAACACCGACTGCTCGGGTTCCAGCAAGCCTTGGAGCGGCTCGGGACCGGCAACGAACGTGACCGGGCCCGCGCCGAGATCGCCGTGGCACGGGCCACAGCCGAATTGGCCCGGCTCGATCTGACGGTCAGTTTGTGTGAGACCCGGGCGCCCTTCGCCGGCCAGGTGGTTGAACGCAAGGCACAGCGGTTCGAACATGTGCGCAGCGGGCAGGCGGTGTTGGACATTCTGGACGACCGGTCACTGGAGGTGACCATGATCGTGCCATCGTTCTGGCTGTCCTGGCTACGCCGCGGCGTCCGGTTCGAAATGCGGGTCGATGAGACCCGATCCTTGGTCGCTGGCGAAGTGGTTCGGCTCGGCGCACTCATCGATCCGGCCAGCCAATCGCTGCGCATCTACGGTCAACCGCTACAACCTCCGGCGTCGCTGGTCGCCGGCATGAGTGGCACGGTTCGTTTTGCCGACTCAGGGTCTACCCGGTCGGCGGCACCCTTGATCGACCGACCGCCGGCCACCCCAGCGGTGGTGGCACGGCCGACCTGGACGGTCGAGGAAGGGGTCGCGAGACCAGACTGGACGGTGACGACCCCTGGCAGCGGCCTGCCTTGAGGCCCGCCGAATGATCCCGCGCCGGGCCGCCCGGCCGCCTCCCGCTGAGTGCGTAGCCGAAGGGCCGAGGCTCTTGGCGGGGACACCGGTGCGCCGGGTCACAGCGGGACCGGACAAGGCCGCCGATCCAACTCCGGATCGCCGCCTTGCTGGTCTGATGGCCTTGCTGGAACTGGAACGCGACGCCCGGCGCGCCACCACGCCAGCCGAGCTGACCTTCCTCATGGCCAACCGCACCCAGTGCGTGGTCGCGGCGGACCAGGTCGCGGTCTGGCGACAACACGGCGTTGGCGCGGTGCGGTTGGAGCGTGTGTCCTCCGTTGCCGGCATCGATCGCAGCGCGCCGTTCGTACCATGGCTGGAAGGCGTGATCGCAGCCGCACTGTGCGGTGCAACCAGCGACCGGGCCGGTGGGACGGCGGACGGCCCGGCTGTGGTCGCCCGGTCAATCGACGCCGACGCACTGGACAACAAGGGGTTGGCTGTGGCGTGGCCCGACTTTTCGCCACCGAATGGCCTGGTCTGCCCGCTCGACGGTGGCTTGGGTGTGCCGGCGGGGTTGTGGCTGGCCCGCGGCGGCGCCTGGAACGAGGCGGACCGGGTGCTGGTGGAGCGTCTGGCCGAGACCTATGCCCATGCTTGGCGCACCCTGGTCGGGACCGCAGGCCCTCGGCCACGCCGGCGCGTGTCGTGGCCGGTCTGGTTGGCAGCGGCTGTACTGGCGGCCGGTGTACTGGCGTTGCCCGTGCGCCAGACTGTCATGGCGCCGGCGGAAATCACTCCCACGGCCCCGGTGGTGGTGACGGCACCTCTGGACGGTGTGGTCGCCACGGTCGCGATCGAGCCAGGACAGGCGGTTTCTTCAGGTGATGTGCTGTTTCGGCTCGACGATACGGGCCTGCGCAGCCGACTGGAAATCGCCGAAAAGGGCTTGGGCGTGGCACAGGCGGAACTGTACCGGGCGCGGCAGCTCGCCTTTGGCGACGACGAGAGCCAGGCCGCTCTGGCCGTGCTGGAGGCCCGGGTGGCGTTGCGGCAGGCCGAGGTGGCACAGGCACGGACGCAACTGGTCCGCAGCACCGTGCGGGCGCCGCGTGCCGGAATAGCGTTGTTCGACGATCCGAGCGCTTGGCGCGGACGCCCGGTCGTCACCGGTGAACGGGTCATGCGGTTGGCCGATCCGGAGCGGGTCGAGGTCGCCGTCGCGCTTCCAGCGGCCGACGCGATCACCCTGGAACCAGGCGCCGCCGTGCGCGTATTTCTGAACACGGCACCGCTCGACCCTTTGCCAGCCACCTTGATTCGCAGCAGTTATGCGGCAACACCGACGGCGGCTGGCGTCCTCGCGTTCACCCTCGCCGCTCGGCTGGAACCGACGGCGGCCGACAACGCCTCGCCACCACCGCGCATCGGGTTGAAAGGCACGGCCGAGGTGTCCGGCCGGCGGACGGTGATGGCGCTGTATCTATTCCGCCGACCCCTGACCGTGCTGCGCCGTTGGATCGGCTGGTAGGAGGCGCGAGCCATGGACGCGGCGTTGCCGCCGCTGCGCACCGATCTGCACGTCCTGGCCGGCGCGCCGACAGCAGATGGGTCGCCAACCTGGTTGGTATTCGACCCGGTGCGCAACCGATACTTCTCGATCGGCTGGCTGGACCGCGCGGTCCTCGCGGCTTGGCGGCCGGGGCCGGTGGAGAGCGTCGTGGCGGCGGTGGCGGAGTCAACCGGGCACGCTGTTCCGGCCGAGCAGGTGCACATTGTGGCGGCCTTCCTCGACCGGCATGGATTGATCGCCCGGCCGACCGCGCGCGGCACCGCAACCCTTCTAGCCAGGCATCGGACCGAGCAACGGCGGGGTTTGATGCAAATCGCCCACGCTTATGTGTTCTTCCGCATCCCGCTGGTTTATCCGGACCGGTTCCTGACCCGGGTGACTCCATGGCTGTCGGTTCTGTTCAGTCCAGCGGTCGGTTGGGGCCTGGCAGGTCTGGCCGGGCTTGGTCTGTATCTGACCGCGCGGCAGTGGGACGTGGCCTGGTCGAGCCTGCCCTACGTGTTTTCTTGGGACGGTGCGGCGCTGTCCGCCGCGGCAATCGCAGCGGTCAAGATTGCCCATGAGCTCGGCCATGCGGTCGCGGCCAAACGGTTCGGCTGCCGGGTGCCGTCCATGGGCGTCGGCTTCATGCTGTTGTGGCCGATCCTGTACACCGACACCAGCGATACCTGGCGCCTAACCCGGCGCCAGCAACGCCTGGTCGTGGCGGCCGCCGGCGTGGCGGTTGAACTTGCCGTGGCCGCGCTGGCCACCTTCTTGTGGAGTTTTTTTCCGGAAGGGCCGGTGCGTAGCGTGTTGCTGCTGCTGGCGACGGTGAGCTGGGTGATGAGCGTTGCGATCAACCTCAACCCATTCATGCGCTTCGACGGCTATTTCCTGCTATCCGATTGGTTGGATCTGCCCAACCTGCAGGAGCGGGCATTCGCCTTGGCACGTTGGCGGCTGCGCGAGACCCTGTTCGGGTTCGGTGATGCGGCGCCGGAATGGTTTGCGCCGCGGCTGCGCGCCTGGCTGATCGGCTATGCCGTCGCCACTTGGGTGTACAGATTTGTGCTGTACATCAGTCTGGCGCTGGCCGTGTACCACTATGTCTTCAAGCTCGCCGGCATTCTTCTTCTCCTGTTGGAGCTCGGTACGTTGATCGGTCGGCCGGTGCTGCGCGAACTCAACATATGGTGGCGCCGAGGCCGCCAGGTGGCGCCAGCCCACGGCCTGCGCACCCTGATTGGGCTGGGTGTGTTGATCGCTGTCGTGGCGATACCCTGGCCATCGCAGGTGTCCCTGCCCGCCATCCTGGTGTCGGCGGACCATGCCCGCTTGTTCGCCCCGGTGCCGTCGCGGGTGGTGGCGGTGGAAGTTGCGGTGGGCCAGGCGGTCCGGGCGGGAGACGTCTTGCTGGTGCTAGACAATCCCGATCTGGAACACGCGCGGGCCCAAACCCGGACCGAGATCGCCGCATTGCGCCACCAATTGGATCGCCGGGTCGCCCGCACTGACATCCTGACCAATATCGTCGTTTTGGAAACCCGTCTGGCGGAGAAACTGGCCGAGGCCGACGCGCACGACCGCCAGTTGGACGGTCTCGTGCTGACGGCACCCCTGGACGGCCGGGTGGCCGCTCTGGCCACCGGACTGCGGCCCGGCCGTTGGATCGGCCATCGTGATCCGCTGGTCGAATTGGTCGCCCCGGACCGGGCCCGTATCGAAGCCTATGTCACGGAGCGGGACCTCGCACGGCTGGACCGACGCCACGCAGCGGTGTTCCTGCCCGACCGGCTGGACGCTCCCCGACTGCCGGTGTCACGTCGAATGCCTGATGCCGTGCCCGTGCCTCGTTTGCCGCGTCCCGACCTGGCCAGCGTACACGGCGGTCCGATCGCAGTGCGCGAGGAGCCCGACGGCCTGATTCCAGACCAGGCGCTCTACCGGATCGATTTCGATCCTGCAAACGCGGCGCCTTCGGTGCGCCAGACCATCACGGGTCGCATCCACATGGTCGCCGACAGCCAAAGCCTCATGGCCTGGATCGGACAACGCGTTTGGGCCGTACTGATCCGTGAAAGCGGGTTTTAGGCACCTGTGAACCTGACCCCACCGCACCATCAAGGCGGACCGCCGTGTCCGGCGCAATCGCCCCGACAAACAGCGGTGCAGCATGCGGACCGATCGGTTCGTGCAGCAATGGGCCGGCCGACGACGGGATTGACGGCACTGTTGCAACAGGCCCAATGCCACGGCCCACGGCGCCATGCACATCCCCCCAATACTTACAGAAATTCTCAAAATGCCCATGGTCCCGACGGCTAATCTCCGGTTCCATCCGGGGCAGTAAAGGCCATGGCCTCGCGTCGGCGCAGATCGGCACGCAGCAGCGCACGGCGGGTTTGGCGAGCTTGATGCTGGGCGAGCCACTGCAGCGGTCGAAAGCCCAGGGCCAGCAGCCGGCTTCCACCGGGCCAATAGCTCAGGAAGGCGGCAACCCGACGCAGGGTTTCGGGCACGAAGCGGCGCGGCAGACTGTCGTCCAGGCTGAGATAGGCCGCGGCCGAGCCGGGATCGCCCTGGCGGCCACAGCGACCGAACAACTGCCAATCGACACGGATGGCCTCGTGCCGTTCGGTGGCGATGACGTGTAGTCCCCCCAGCTCTCCGACCCCCTCACCCAAAGCAATATCCGTGCCACGTCCGGCCATATTGGTGGCGATCGTCGTCGCTCCGCGTTGGCCGGCGGTGGCGACAATGGCCGCTTCTTCGGCATGGTGCAAGGCGTTGAGCACCTTGCATTCGACACCGCGGCCGCGCAGCCGCTCGGAAAGAGCCTCGCTCGCTTCGACACTACGGGTGCCCACCAGCACCGGCTGGCTGCGCTGTCGACAGGCCAAAACCGCCTCGGCCACCGCCTGCCATTTTTGCTCACTTTTGGCGAAAACGCGGTCGGGTGCCAGTCGGCGACGGATAGGCCGATGTGTCGGGATCCGGACCACCGGCAGACCATACACGCCCCACAACTCCCCAGCGATGCCCTGAGCGGTGCCCGTCATACCGCACAGATGGGGGTAATGCCGGTAGAAGTGCTGGAAGCTCATGCGGGCGCGAATCTCGGTGGGGTCGGTGATCTCCACAGTCTCTTTGGCCTCGATCGCCTGGTGCAAGCCGGCGCTCCATGTGCGGCCCGGCATCATACGGCCGGTAAATTCGTCGACGATCACCACCTTGCCGTCGTCAATCACGTAGTGCTGGTCGCAATGAAACAGCTCCTTGGCGAACAGGGCCTGCAGCACCAGGTCCTCCCGCCGCGTGGTGCCGCGCCAAAGGCTCGGAAGATTTTCCGCGGCATCGACCAGGGCCGCGGAGCCAGCGGCAGTCAGGCGGACCCGACGTTGCCCGACATCCACATGGTAGTGGCGACCACGCTCCAAGCCACACGCGATGCGAAATCCAGCCAGCGCACCGTCTTTCAGGGGTGCATTCTCCGCCGGAAGCGCGATGATCAGCGGCGTGACCGCCTCATCGATCAGCACACTGTCGGCCTCGTCGACAACGGCAGTCCCCAGACCGCGCATCACAATCCCCCCAGCCGTATCATGCTCGCTGTCGAGTAGGGATTGCAGCAGGCGTCGGCTGGGATCGTGGGCATGCCCCAGGGCCAGTCGGTCGCGCAGAAAATCGGCCAGAATCTCTTTGCCGGTGGCATAGGTGACGTCGGCGGCATAGCCGGCTCGCCGTTCTGCCGGCGCCATACCCGAGATCACGCAACCCGCAGACACGCCACTGATGTCGAAGAGGGGCGCCTGCAGCTCGGCATCTCGTTTGACCAGATAGTCGTTGACGGTGATGACATGGCAGGGTCGGCCGGTCCAGGCGAACAGCACGGCAGCCAAACCTGCGGTCAGCGTCTTGCCCTCGCCGGTTGCCATCTGCGCCAACGCACCGCGGTACAGCGCCAGGGCGGCCATCAACTGGGCCGGATAGGGGCGCCGGCCGAGGGCACGGGCCGACGCCTCGGCAATCAGGGCCAACGCCTGGTCCAAGTGGGCGTCGGCCGATCTCGGGTGGCGACGGAAACGCTCGCGCACCTGGGCGAGCAGCCGGCGCAGCCGGTCGTCGCTCACACCGCAGAACGTGTGGCTGCGGGCGGCAGCGGCTTCGGCCTGCTCCCGCAGCCGGCGCGTCACCGTTCCACGCCGTGCATACAACCCGGCAAGCCCGTATGCCAGACCGTCCATACCGTCGGGCACCGGCGGCGGTCGGCGCTGACGGGCCTGGCGCAATTCGTCGGCAATCTGCTGGGCGGTCACAACCGATACCTTTTCTGCATCACCTGGCTGGCAGTGTGCCAGAGCTGCCACGCCAGTGGCTGCCAGGGCAGATCCAGCCGCAGCACCCCCGAGCGTCCATGCAGCATGGTGACCGGGGCGATCGATGGCAGGTCAGCAAAGATTTGGAAGAACGGTTCGCGGCTGGTGCGGCCTTCGGGATCGTTGTGGGCGGTGGCGATATGGCCACCCCCCTGCCAGCCGAGGACCGCGGAGGGAAGCCTGTGCTGTTCGAAGGGAATGATATGCAGATTGCCGACCGGAACGTCAGTGTCGGCCTGGCCGCGCAGGCGCACCACGCCGCTCGCGGACGTGCCGTCGAAAAGGTCAGCGGCCTCTTCCTGCGTCAACACCGCCGAGAAGCGATACGCATCGGGCGATACAAGAAAGCCCAAAACCACACCGCGCTCGACCCAGGTGCCCCGATGCGAGGCCAGTGCCGGCGCCACCCAAACACCGGGCTGGCTCGCCGTGACCGTCAGCGCCGCTTGCCGCTGCCGCAGGGCATCCAACTTTCGACGCAACGCCTCTTGACGCCGGGCCATCGGCTCCATATCAGCGATTGCGTCGTTACGGGCGCGGTCGATCGCGGCGGCCGCCTGCGCCAGTTGTGCCTCGACAATGGCGATGTCGAACGCCAATTCACGATCGGTCAGCACCACCAGTTCGTCGCCCTCGGACACCTGTCGGCCGGAGGACACTTTGACGTCGGCAATAAAGCCGGGCGCCCCCGAGAACACCTGGGCATGGTGACGGGATTCCACGACGCCGCTGGCCTGTACGCCGTAGGGCAGCGGGAGCGCCGCAACGGCCATCACCACGCCCCCCAGTCCACCCAGTCCCACCGTCAGGGCGCGAAGCCGGCGACCGGCCAGTTTAGGACTGTTGACTAGGAATGACAGAAAGCGGACCAGCGGTACCAACACGAGTGTCACCATCCATCCCAGGGCTATGATGATCCCCAGAACCAGGAACTCGTCCGCCACCACCAGCACAATTCCGAGCAATACCAGCATGCGGTAGGCTTGGCTGGCAAGACCGTAGCCGGTCAGCCACAATGCTTCGCTTCGGTTCTCAGACGGCGAGGCCGACGTCAAGTCGCCGAACCCCCAACGCTCGGCCAGGTGTACGATCTGTTGGCGCGAGCGCTGGTAAAGGTTGGGAATATCCAAAAGATCGGACAGGATGTAATAGCCGTCAAACCGCAAAAGCGGATTGATGTTGAACACCAACGTCGATACCGAGGCCGCAATCATCACATTGAACGCCAGGGCATGGATGGTGCCGGCGCCGGTGGCCGCCCAGATCATGGCGGCAAGGCCCGCCACGAAGGCCTCGCCGATCATGCCGCCGGCTCCCACCAGCGCCCGCGCCTTGCGGTCACGCAACTGCCAACTGGACGAAGCATCCACATAGGGCAGCGGAATGAACACCATGATCATCAGACCAACGGTGTGCACCTCACCGCCCAAATGGCGGCACAGCATCGCATGCCCGGCTTCATGCACGGTCTTGACCAGCAACAGGGCCAGATACAGCCAAGGGAGATTGCCGGGCGCCAACACGCCCGCAGCCGGATGCAGCAGGGCGTCCCAATTGTCCACCACGGCCTTCAGCCCCAGGGCCACGACCACCAACCATACCAGCAGACCGAGCGGGCTGAAGACCCGCTCCAGCACCGGCAGCAGACGGGTTAGCAGGTCCTGCGGATCGAACAGCCGCATGCGGAAAAACAGGATGTTCATCAATTGGGCGCGTAGTTCGCGTCGCCGCCGCTTCTGGCCGCGGCTGAAGATCCGTTCGCTGTCGGGAACGTTGGTGAAATAGAGCAGTTCGTTGACGTGCAACTGACTGAGCAGCGTCACCACTTCTTCCTGGCCCGGGGCGGTGTCCGGAATGACCTCCAAGCATTCGTGCCACACCTCCTCAACGGTGCGGCTGGGTGTCAGTCGGGCGACGAAGGCATAGGCGGCGGGACGCACACGGAAGAAGCGGTTGTTGAAGCGATCGTGCAGAACATACCAATCCTCGCCGCGGAAGCGCTGTTTTCGGACATCCACAGACGGACGCAGGGACACTTCCAAACCGGATACACGATGCCATGACTCGCTGAAGGTGCGCATGGCTACAACCAGAAATGAAGACGGAGGAAATCGATGGTGCGATGGAACGCGATCCACAATGGCGAGCGCGCCGACGCCTCCAACCGCACCAGGCCGCTCATGCCCGGCCGCCACCAGGCCGAAGAGTCACCGACCAACACCGCTCGGGCGACAAACACATTACCGTACTCGGACTTGATTTCCGCCATGGGGTTGATCGTGTCGATGCGCACCGGGAAGCGTACATCGGGACGGCTCAGGAACGATACTTCACCCACCGCGTCCTCGCCCACATCCTGGACGTCGCGTTCGTCCACATACACTTCGAAATAGAAGTCCTCCAACCGCATCACCTTGAAGAGAACGTCCCCCTTTTTGACAGGGGCGCCGTGCACGCCTTTGTGGTCGCCCTCGACCAGAATGCCGTCTATGGGCGACGTCATCTCGGCATGGGACAGGTAATAGCCGACCCGTTCCAGCCTGGCGCGGGCCTGCTCGACCTGCGCTTCGGAGATCAACATGTCGGCCAATTGCCCTTGGGCGCGGGCCTTGTCGGCGGCCCGCGCGAAGCGGTGGATATCGGCGGTGGCCTCGGATTCCTTCAGATACAATTCGGCCGTGTCCAGGGTCACCAAGGTCCGCCCCTTCTCCACCAAATCGCCCACCTCGACCTCGACCGTCTCGATATAGCCGTCGAAGGGCACCGGCAGATAGGCCAGTTGGTCTGTTTTCAGCAGCGCTGGTGCATCAACGGTGTAGCCAATCCGACCGAAGACGCCGAACAGCACCAACGCCACCCCAGCGGCAATCGTCGCCTTGGCCGCGGTATGGCGCGGCCGGCTCAGGGCAGCGGCGGCTTCGCCTGCGAGGTGGCGCAGGCGCTGGTGCCAAGGTCGGTCGTGCCGATAGAGGTTGGTCAACCACCTGGAGAGCAAGTTGGCTGCCAAGTGCAGCAACCGCAGTTCATCGTCGGTGAATGTGCGGTCGGCGCGCTCGCACACCACCACCCCCACCGGTTCATCATCCTGGTGCAGCAGCAGTGACAGGATTTGCCGCAAGCTTTCGCGGCGAGCGAAACGTTCGTGGGCAAACATCACGGCGCCGCGGGTTTCGCTACCTGGCCATATCAGGCTTTCATCCTGATCGATGGCCTCTTCCATTGCTGCTTCAAGGCCACGCACCGAATCTGTGCGGACATCGAAGCGCTCGATATGGCTGATGGCACGCACCCGCACTGCCGCCTGGCGATCGCTCCATCCCAAGGAGACGCGCATGCAGCCAAAGCGGGCCGCCAGTTCGTTGCATAGCGTCACCGCGGAGGCGGCGAAACTATCCTTGCCCACCACCGTCACGATGAGGTCCAACACTTTCGCCAAGTCGATGGTGTCATGACCGCCATTGGCCCCGTCGGTTGGCGTGGCGGGAATATCGGCGATCAAGTGCAGACGGATGGCCGCGTCACGCTGCTGCGCCTGGGTATGCCGGGTCAGCAGTACCGCCACCACCGCCGCCGGCTTCCGCCCTTCCAAAGCAACGCCAATCATCACGGCATTGGGCTCCACCGGCTCCATGGCGTAACCATTGGCGGTCGCACGGTCGGCGAGGCGGGTGGCACAGGACAGAAGGTGACCCCGTTCGGTTTCAGCGATCCCGACCGCGTCGTGCACCTCCGTTGCTTGCCACTCCCCGTCCGAACGGGCTACCACGACCGCGAGGTCGCCACGACACAGCATGGCGGCCACGGCAGCAAAGCGGGCATGCAGGTCCGAGGCCCCGGCCCCGAGGCGTCGCAGCTCGCGCACAGCCACCAAGACGGATCGCACATCGGGATGGGACCGCGATTGGGTGATCATTCCGGCAATCTGATCCTGCCCGATACGCCCGGCCAAATGCGGCCGTCGCGGTTGTCAAAACCGATGCGGATGCGAACAAGCCGGCTGGCCGGATCCGCCACCGGCGACACCGATAGCAGGCGACCGTTTCGTTCCACCCATTTTTCGCCGGCCTGGACCTCGAAGCGCAGGTCGGCGCCCATCATGAGAGTGCGGGCGAACTTCTCTTCGACATTGACGGTCAGGTGGCAATATCTGGGATCGACCAAGCGCACCACAGTCTCGCCGACGCCAGCGCGCTGCCCAACATCGGTGTTCAACTCGGTGACCACGCCGGAGATGGGAGCGACCAAGGTGCGCTGGGCCTTCCTCTGCCGAGCCATCTCGTGCTCGACTTTCTCCCGCGCCTCTTGGGCAATCAACTCCCGTTCCCTTGCCGTCACTTCCTGGAAGTCAAGTTCCAGTCGCTTCACTTCCTCGGCACTGACTGCGCCGGAGTTATTGAACAGTCTCCGTGAAGTATTCAGAAAGGATGCGACCGTTGATTTGCGAGCCCGCACCGAGTCAAGCTGCGAGGTGTCCTCGACGATCAACCGTCGACGTTCCACCTCCAAGGTCTCGATACGCGAGTCCAGAGCGAGCAGTGGGTTACCCTTGTCGACCCACTCCCCTTCCGTCACCGCCACCTGCTCGACGATGCCGTCGACCGGCAGGCTCAAGTCGAGGTCGTGCACCGGTTCGGTCACTCCGACGAACAAGCGTTCCGCGGCACCGACGGCAGCCGCCTGCAGCACGAGCCCGACCGAAAGCGCCAACCATGCCGGCCGCAGCCCCGTCCGCCCGGACGTCATAGGTCGCCCGCCAGTCGCAGTTGCACTCCGTATTTGTCCAGCAATGTTCCCTCGGCCAGCTCCACGGCCGCGACCGCCTTCTCGTATGCCACCTGGGCCCTCAATTCGGCGATCCGGGCGTCGTTCAATGTTTCTTCCTTTTCGATCACGTCACTAACGCGCGATCGTCCGGCCTGGTAGCGGTCCGTTTCGGCGTCGACGATGGCCTGCGACATCTCGACCTGCACACCCCGCAAGGCCAATTCCTGTCGCGCTTCCTGGGCTCTGCGGATTTTGGTGTCCAAGGTGTTGCCAATCGCCAGCTCGGTGGCGTCCAATTCGACCATCGCCTGGCGGCGGCGAACCTTGGCGGCACGCAGATTGGCATTCGCCCGGTCGTTGTTGAGCGGCATGCGGAATTCAACCCCCGCGGTCCAGGTGGGATAGTCACCATCGCGCAACCGACTGTGGGGGCTACCCCGGTTCAGCCCCAGGCCAGCCCGGCCGTAACTGGCCATGGCATCGAGCTGTGGCAACGCTTGGTTGCGGCTGTAATCTTCCTCCAGCGTCGCCCTGACCACGGCCTTCTGGGCGATGATGTACTCAGGCCAGTGGCGTAGCGCTCGATCCACGCTCCGTTCGAGGCTGAACCGGTGGTCTCCTTGGGCAAACGCGGCTCCCACCGCCACTAACCCCATATCTGAGTCGACACGGCGCAGGTTGAGCAGACCGCGCATTCTGTTGGTCTCATTGATGATGGCTTGGTTGGCGGCGGCCAGTTCGGCCTCACGCATCGCGACAGCCGCGGTGGCTTCCAGCACATCGCTGCGCGGCACTTTGCCGAATCTCAGCTTTTCATTTGCGATTTCCCGCAGCATACGACGACTGTCGTAAGACTTCTGCCGAATATCCCTCAGCATCTGTGCCTGATATAAATCCCAAAATGCACTAACGGCAGTGCCAGCAACTTCAAGGGCGCGCAGTCGATAGCGCAGAAAGGCGATGTCGCGATCCATTTCTGCCAGGCGTTTTTTGGCGGTGGTGGCGTCCATGCCGAAATTGCGAAGCAAGGGCTGACGCAAGCTGATTTCGAAAATCGCTTGATATTCGGTGTTATAGTCGCCGCGGTATCGGGATCGTACCAGATCGTTGTCACGGTCGATGAGAGTGTAGTCCACCGCCCAGCGCGCGCCAGTGGGTATCAATCCACTAACGCCAGCTTGGTATGAGTTGGACGTCTCGCGGAACTCATCACGAAATGCTTGGTCGTAATAATCTGTGGCTGTGTTAGGGTTGTGCAGGTTTTCGTAGTTGTACGATGCGAATATCTCAGGGTCGTAGAGTGCGGCCTCTGCCTTGGCTCGTTCGTTGGCGACCTCCCAGTCCAGTTCTTGGAAAATGATCCGGGCATTGCGGCGGCAGACGAGCGGAACGAGCTGTCTGAGATCGAATTCTAGATCGCTGCCCACCAGGAGCGACTGCAAATCCTGATCAATGGCGGCTGACGACATGGCCCCCGACGCGGGTAGGCGATCTGGGGAGGAGATGGCTTCGTCAGCCGCAGCAGGCGTCAAAACCCAAATGGCGGACAGTGCCGCCCCTATCACGATACGCCGGAGTTGCATGAGCTTGAGCCCCCATTGTTCTGAGCTTTGGTTAGGCTGATTTCAGAGTGGTCTCGCCGTTGCCGGGTGCAGGGGCCGTCCGTTTGGCCTGTTCAGACGTCAGTCGTTCAATCTGCGCCAGAGAGATCAGGTGACTATATATGACTGATATATAACGATTCTTGCGGAGATCCAGAAAGACATCATCGGTGAGGCTATTGAGGCGGTCCTCGTTGATGGCATAGCAGCCAGAAACATTGCGCAGGACGGCACCATCACGGACTCTGAGATTGAGCGGAGCGAAAAGGTTGTGCTCCTTCATCTTGCGGCAGAAGGCAGCGGTCATGGTCTCCATCTGCTGCAGCTCGATCAGATAGCTCTTGGCACGATCCAGCGCCGACGCGACCTCGCCGCCTTCGTCGAACAGCGGCTCACCGACTTCATCACCCAACAGGTCGCTGGCTTCGTCGATGCAAACGGTGAAACGATCCCCTTCCTCGGTACGCGCCAATGTAAAGGGATAGCGGCGCAACATTGCCGGTACGTAGGACGCGTTCCACCGTCCGTTTTCGTCGACATAGAGGTTGTCGCCGGGCTTGAAGCCGAGCAACGCCACTGCCAAGAAGTCATCGGCACCTGGCTGTTCCAAGAAAACGATAGGATACGAAGCCGATGCCACGGAGAACTCTTGGATCATGAGTGCAGAAATATGGATGCCTTTCGCGAACCCATAGGATTGGAAAGAGCGAACTCTCTTTCCGCGATGACGGTCTAGGTTTACTGGAACCACTTGCTCAAACATCTTTTACTCCCTGATTACCGTTACAGTGCCATCTCTTCGATCCAGAAGACGAATGGCCTGTTCTCATTGATAGCATTGAACTGTCCTATCTGACCTGGCCCCAGGCCGATGGCACGAGTCGTGTTTTCGAACATAGACAAGTCAAAGAGCTCTGCGGCTTCATACCCCTCGATGTCTTGCTCTGAGTCCAAACCGGCAAACTCAGAGCGAGGTTCGGGTATCAAAGACTGGACATCGGCCCGCTCGTTCGGATTCTCGAGTGTTGACGGACCATTGAAGAAACCCGCCACTAGATTGAGCGCATCGACATCAGGGCGGATATAAGTGTCTTGGTAACTGAGATCTATGCTGCGGAACCACGTCGCTACACTGAAGTAACACTCTGTTGCCAACTGGGTCATGGTCGCCTCGGCATCAAGCGTGTTCAGGAGGGCGTTTCTGGTCGATGACGACATGTCTTTGTTGTTAACCACCTGCAAGTAAACGGTCTGGAACTCTTCCAGGTAGCCAAAAGTCGTGGCCGACACGTGGTTGCGGCGTATCCAACCCTGGCCCAGGTTGTCATTTGTGGCCAGATACAGCGACGAGATTTCACTTTCGAGAGCCGCATCGAAAGCGGGCTGATAGGCTCCTCTGTCGACACCTTGGGTGCCGAACACCGGTCCCCTTCCGACGATGGTGAGGGCATGGCCGTACACGTTGATTGAACGGTCTCCGTCGCTGTCACGGAGGGTGTCATTGGACATCGACACCACCTGCAGATTGCCAGCGCTGCCCTCGGTACCGCGGGCATCCAGCACCGCCAGTCGCAGGCTGTCACGGGCCCGATAATGGATGTCACCGCCAGCCGTGCGCGCGTAGGTGCCAGCGGCCATGATGTTGGTTCCGCTCAGCGCCTCGGTTTCGATGCTGCCACCGTCGGTAAGGATGTTGGCGTTCTGCAGGAACCAGTTATCGGCGACCACGCGCACGAAGCCCCCGCCCATGGCTTGAACACCCAGGTTATCGGCGGTCACAGTGCCGGGATCGACGGTTATCGAACCACCAGCCAGCACCTCGATATTGCCGCCGGCGGTGGTGGTCAGATCGCTCCAGCCGCCTGATTGGGTGGTGGCGGACGCATGGCTGCCGACCCGCTCCACTGTGACCGACACGTGGGTGATGGTCACATCATCGCTTTCGGAGATATAGGCGCCCCCTGTCCCGGCCTTCAGGGCCAGGGTCGCGACCATCGTTTCGATGTGGTTGGACGATGCACCGATGCCGATGCCAGCTTGCATGAAGACGCCCAGAGCAACCACATCCACCATGGTATCGCCGCTTGACTCCTCGTCGACGATCGAGCCACCTGCCAGGATTTTGACAAAGGCAGTGCCGGCATCCAGGAGTTCCACCGTCAGATCGCCGGTCAGCGCCTGATAACGGATGTCCTGGTTCGCGGTCTGGGCCATGGCGCCGTCGGCCATGGTCAAGCTTGTGCCCGCCTCGACATCGATGGTGCCGGTGCCCAGGGTCACGATATCCGCGATCCCCGACTGGGTGATCTGGCTGGCAGCGATCACCGTGACGTGACCGCTGCCGCCGTCGATCTTGCCCATCAGGGCCACCGACGCGCCCGTCGAGCGGAGCAGCAGGTTGCCCGTCCCGGCCGCCTGCACACCAACGTCGTCGACGGTGTCGGCACCCTCGGTCACCGTCAGTGCTCCGACCGCTTGCAGCACGATGGCGCCGCCGTTCGTGGTGATCAGGTCGCTCTGCGCCGCGTCGGTCGGCGTCGAAGCGATCGCCGCATCGGAACCGACGCGGTTGACCGACACCGGCCCGACCGCGGCCACCGACACGGCGGTCGCTTCGGACAGGAAAATGCCCGCGCTGTCGCCAAGCGCCGTGACACGGTCGGCGTCGATGTCCAGGTGGTCGCCGGCCAGGGCCACGCCCTGGCCCGCCGCCGCCGCCGAAAGACGCACGCCCGAGGCCACCACATCGGTGGTGGCCGTCCCGGCGTCACGGATCGATCCGCTCGCGGTGGTGAGGCTGACAAGGCCGGTCGCGGCGTCCAGGCCGGTCAGGGTGATGGTGTCGGCCGCCGCGTAGCGGATGTTGCCACCGGCCGTCCGGGTGGTGGCACCGTCGGCCATGGTGATGAACGTGCCGGCCTCGACATCGATGGTGCCGGTGCCGCCGGTCACCATGTCGCCGGTCGCCGTCTGCGTCACCGAGGTGGCGGCCTGAAGGCTGACATGGCCGCTGCCGCCATCGACACCGGACTGGATCGCCACATCGGCGCCGGTCGAGCTCAGCAGCACGGTGCCGGCGCCGGCCGCCTGCACGCCGAGCGCATCCGCATCGCCACCGTCGGTCACCGTCACCGTACCCCCGGCCACCAGCACGATGGCGCCGCCGTTCGTGGTGATCAGGTCGCTCTGCGCTGCATCGGTCTGCGGACTCAGGGTATCGAGCGTGGTCACGCGCTGGACGGTGCCGCTCACCGCTGCCACCTGGATGGCATCGGTCTCGGACAGGAATAGGCCACCGGCCGCCGCCAGACCGCTCACGCTCGTCACGGAAATGTCGAAATGGTTCGAGCCGGTGCCCACGCCGCCGGCTGAGGCCGCCAGCCGCAGATTGGCTGCCGAGACGTCGACGGCGCTGTCGCCGCCGTCCACCACCGAACCGGCCGTGGAGATGAGGCTCACCGTTCCCGTGCTGGCCGAAATACCGGTCAAGGTCAGCAGGTTGGTGCCCCGATAGCGGATGTTGCCGCCGTCGGTGCGGGCGTGGACACCGTCGGTGATGGTGACATTGCCGCCGACATTGGCTGCGGCCACAGCATCGACGTCGATCGATCCGGAGGCCCCGGTGCTTTCCAGATGCCCACCGGTGTTCTGGGCGATGTTGCCGCCGGTGGCCAGGACACTCACATAGCCGCGTCCGGCCAACACGGTTGCCTGAAGGTCGATGCTGCCGGACACCGTCTCCAATCGGATCTGCCCGGTGGCGGTGGAGCGCACGCCCACCTGGCCCAGCACCTGGAGTTGTCCGGCATCGACCACCGTGTTCAGGGTGCCGGACGCCCCCTCGGCATTGAGACCGCCGGCGGTCACCACCAGGCCGTCGGTCTCATGCACGAAGCCGCCGCCGACACCGGTCAGGGTATAGGTCAACGAGGCAATGGACGTGTTCAGATAATCGGCGGAGGTGCCGATGCCGGTCGCCGCCGTCAACGTCACCGCCGTCACACCACCGCTGGCATCGCCGCCAATCAGGTTCGATGTCTCGGCCGTCAGATTGTCGGTGATCGCGCCCGTAGAGGCGGTGATGTTGATCGATAAATCCGCTTCGACGACACTAACCAGCACATTCGTTTGGGCCGTCAAGCTTACCTCACCGGTGTCACCGGCCGCGATCACGCTCACAGTGCGGGTACCATCGGCCATGGTGATAGCCCCGGTGGTCGCCCTGCCGGTGACGGTGCCGCCCGCCGAAGTGATGTTGGCCTGCTGGTTGACCGCTGCGGCGGTGAAGTCGATTTGAGTCTGGCCGGAGCCGCTGATCACCGCCGTGTTGGTTAGGGTACCGGTGGCCGTGAGGGTGATGGTGCCGGTGGTCGACGTCACCACCTGATTGACCGTCAGGTCCATGGTGGTGCCGGCGGTGGTCACGTCGATGGCGCCGGTGCCGGATGTGACGATGCCCGATCCCGTTCCGAGCACCGTGATCGTTCCTGAGGTGGTGGTCAAAGTGATATTGCCGGTACCGGCGGCGTTGTCTTGCAGCAGCCGGTTGACCGAAATGTTGCCGCCTGCCGCCACCTCGTTGACGGTGATATTGCCGCTGGTGCCGTTCACTTTGGCGTCGATGACCTCAAGCTGGGTCCAGGACAGCGAGATGTCCTCCGACGCCTCCGCGGTCAGAGTGGCGGCGCGCACGGTTTCGGCGCTGTCACCGTCACTGGCATCGGCGACCTGCCGAATCCTGCCGGTACTCGCGAAAAATGTGGCGTTCTGGGTTCCCCCGGCACCGACTTCGGTGGTGTTGTTCAGCGTGATGGTGTCGACCGCGTCCAACGTCAGCGTGTCGGTGGTCGCGAAGGTCTGGTTGACGTCCGTGTAATCCACGACGTCGATCGACCCACCGTAGATGCTGGTCGGATCGGTGAAGACCGCCGTGCCGGTCAACGCACCGATGCGCACGCGTCCGGCCGACGTCGCCGTCTCGGCATGGCCGGTGGTACTGTCCACGCGACCGATGACGATCGACGAGAAGCCGTCCTGCAGCGCCTGAATATCGGCCACCGTCAGGTTCAGGTTGGTGGCCACCTCGCCGGTCGGCGCCGCAAGGTCGATCGACATGGACGCCGTCGTCGGACGCAGGGTGATGGTCTGGGTGCCGGCCACCGACCCAGCGCCGCCATTGAAGTCGATCTCGTCCGCCTCGATCAGGATATTGCCGGCAACGCTGACGCTGCCGTCGAACTGCGCGACCGCCGCCCCGTTGATGGTCAGGCTGCCGCCGTTCTGGATGGTCAGGCCGCCCTTGAACCATACCGTCCCGGTGGCGGTGATGCTCAGATTGCCGGCCACCACCACTGTGCTGTCGAATGTGACGTCGCCGGCTTGGGTGATGGTGAAGCCTTCCAGCGCATCGACCGATCCCACCGGCCCCGTGATCTGGATCGCGCTGCCCACCCCGGCGGCCAGCGTCAGCGTGTCGTCGCCGGCAACATTGTCGCCGCCCAGAAGATGCGTGGCATCGCCGCCCAACTGAATGGTGCCGGCCGCCGTCACCGAGCGGGCGCCGGTAACTTCGATGGAATCGCTGATCAGCAGATCGCCACCGTTGTTGATGTCCGCCGCCAGGGTGGTGGTTTGCCCCGAGCCGTAAATGTAGATCGACGCACCGGAGGTCGTGGTCAGGTTGCCCATGATGCTGACGTGACCACTACCGCCGGTTTTCTGACGCAGCACCAGCGTATCCTGGAAGGTGACCGCAGTGGTGGGCGAAGCCGCATCACCGATCGTAATGTGGTTTGTCGCCGTGGCACTGCCGATGACGATCTGGCTGAAGCCGTTTTGCAGATTGCCGATCTCGGTGCTGTCCAGGTACATCGCACCCGTTGCGCCAGCACTGACCGTTCCGACCACGATATCGCGGGTGGCCGTGCGCGTCGTCAGATGCAGCTCCGCTCCCGCGCTTCGCACCCTATCGTTGATGGTGATGTCGTCGGCGACGATACCGATATTGTCGCCAGCACCATCCACCGCCGAATTGATGACCTGCTCACCGCTCAGTGACACCACATTGGTGGCGCCGCCGCGCGAGCCGGCGCCCTCACCGCTGCCCTTGAGCTGGACCGATTCCGCCGTGAGCACTTTGACCGCATTGCGCTCGGCGCTGTTGAGCGTCAGCAAATTGGCATCCACCAGCAGGGACAGTGGGCTGTAGGTGAAGCCGGACACCGGCGCGCCGATGGCGTTGCGCGCCGTCAGGGTCATTTCGCCGTCCGAGGTCCGCAGATAGGGGTCGGCCGCCGTCCGCAGCACCGTGCCGTCGGCCAGCGGATCGCCGGCCGAGGCGCCGGACACGGTGATGACCCCGGTGGTGGCGTCGATGGTGAACAGACCGTTGCTCATCGCCCATTCGATGGCCGAATCGAAACGGCCGTCGACCTGGCGCCACGTTGTCGCCGAGGGGGCGTTGAGAATGGACCCCAGGGTTGCCGTCACGTCGATGCCGCCCGCGCCAAGGACCGTGACGTCGGCGCCGAAGGTAACGTCGCCGGCCTCGGCGGTGATGGAAACACCGCCACCGGTGGTTGCGATGGCGCCGCCCACGGCAACGCCGGTGTGCCCGGTCCCGCCGGCATACACCGTCACCGCGCCGCTGGTCGCCGAAATGCCGCCGCTCGCGACCGTGATGGCGCCCGCAACCGTTTCCACCGTGACATTGCCCGCCGCCGACTGGTCGATGCGGCTGACGCTCACGCCATCGGTCTCCTCGACCCAAATGTCGCCGCCACCGCTGTTGGACAGCTCCAACGCCGCCACGGTGGTCTCCAGTGCGTTGCCCGAGCCGATGCCGCCCACCGCCGTGATCTTTAGGGTTGCGTTGGCGGCCGCCACGTCGCTCGGACTGTCGCCGGCGTCCAACACTGCGCCGCCGGCGGTGATGGCGAGAATGTCCGACGCGGTCGTCCGCAGCTTGCCCACCGTCACGGCGCCGCCGGCCGTGAGGGTGATGGCGCCGCTGCCGGCCTCGATCACCGTGCCGTCGGCCATGGTCAGAGCGCCACCGGCGTTGAAGGACACACCGCCGCTGGTCGCGGTGACGTCGGCGTCCACCCCCAGCGTCATGCTGGTGCCCGCGGTCAGAGCCACCGCTCCGCTGCCGGTCACGATGGCCCCGCTCAACGCCAGCGCCCCGCCGGCCTGCAGTGTCACTGCCGCCGCGCCGGACAGACGGATGGCGCTGTCGACCGTCAACGCCCCGGCCGTGGTAACGATGCTCACTGCCGCGCCGGCCTGGTTCTGGGTCAGCGACGTCACCGTCACGCCGTCCGCCTCGGTCAGGGTCACCGCACCGCCCGCGGTGATCGACAGCGTATCGGCCTCGATGCTGCCAGAGATGCTGCCGTTCGCCGCCGACAACGTGACGGCTCCGGCTCCGGCCAGGCTGCCGATGCTGATGTCGCCGTTGGTGGTGGTCAACGACACCTCTCCGGCCGTCCCGGTGATCGACCCGATCGAAATACCGCTGTCGGCGCGGAGCGTCAGGTTACCGCCACCCATGGCAATGGAGGTGACCGACAGCGCCCCGGTCTGGAACACCGTCAGATCGCCGGCGCCGTTCATGGTGACCTGCAGGCTGCCCACCTCCGTGGTCACCGTCAGATCGTCGCCGGCCGTGATGTTGAGCCTCCCCGCCGTCACCAGCCCGCCCAGGGTCATGCTGCCGCCGGCCGCAAGCGTAATGGTGGCGCTGTTGCCAACGTTGAGCGGCGACACCACGACCATGGACTGACCCGCCGACAGGTCGATTGTCTCGCCGTCATGGGTGGGAAGGTCGACCACCTTCAGCGACCCATCGACCGAAAGCGACACGTCGCCGGAATGATCCGATGCGATCAGGACATAATCGCCGGCCACCGTGGTCGGAATGCCGCCGCCGCCGGAGATTTCACTGGCGCCGGTGGTTGCGCCGCCGGCAGAGATGGCGAAGACCTCGACATCATCGCTGAGGTCTCCATTCACGTCGGGCCGGCTGACGTCACGCAGGGTCGCCGTGCCTAAAACAGTGACGTTGTAGCCGACGGCGTCGGCGGCGTCATCATAGGCGGCCAGTTCCTTGACGGCGCCGGCCGCATCGAGGGTGACGCTGGCATGGGATTTCTGAGCGCCCGCCGCAAAGCCGGCCTCAACCGTGCCGACATACAAGGTGTTGGTCGCCTTCAGGGTGATGTCGTTGCCGGCGGCATCGACCGTGGTCCGCACCAGCGTGGCACTGAGGTCGCTGCCGGCGCTGATCGAGATCGAGCCGTCGTTGGCGATCACCTCGGTCAGGACGATGTCGTCGGACTCGTTGAGCAGGATGTTGCCGGCGGACGTCGACTCGATCCGCGCCGTCGCGACCAGGGAATTGAGCGTGACGCCGCCGGTGGTCTCGATGTCCAAGCCATGGGCGACCACCACCGACGCCGTGTCGCTGACCACATCGTTGGCCCGCATGGTCAAGGTGCCAGCGGTCTGGTCGGCGAAGATAATGCCGCCCTCCAGGGTCAGAGTGCCGGCCGTGGTCAGGGTGACATTCGAGGCCGGGGTAAACCCATCCAAACCGCCGATGAAGCCGGTGAGCGAGAAATCGTCGGTCAACTCGACCGTGATGTCGCGCAACGCCCGGATCTCGAAATTCGAGGCGTCGATACCGGTGGAGTCGATGTCGACGAAGCCGCTTTCCTGGGTCGACGCGGTCACCGAGCCGGTATTGTTGGTATCGACCGCGCCCTTGACGTCGGTCACACCGCGGGCCGTGATGATGACGCTGTCGATGGTCCCGTCGCCGGCCACAATGTCACCCGAAATGAAGACATTGGTGCCGGAGTTCAGCTCGAGCAGTTCGTCGGCCGTCACCGTGCCGCTGATCGACAGCACCGTGCCGCTATCCAAGATCACCGATTTCGAGGAAATGGCCGTCGGCAGAACGAAGTCGAAGGCATCGCCCGCCCGGTACTCGATCAAGTCGGGGGCGTTGAAGAAGGTGTACAGCTTCAACACCTGCGCGGCGTTGAAGGCCACCGCCGAATTGTAATCCAACGCCGCACCGCTGGCCGGCTGAACCACCTGGAGGTTGCCCGCGGTGCTGACCAAACGAATGGTGTCTGCCGTCACCGCCGCCTGGGTGGCCGTCGTCGTGCCGACGATCAGGTCGCCGGCCGACTGGATGGTTGCCGTGGCACCGGCGGTCTTGGCCGCACCCACCGACAGCACCGTCAGGCCCGTAAAGATCTCGCCGACACCGTCGGACTCATACAAGGAGATGTCGCCAGCCGTCGTCTGCACACTGGTCAGCACGTTGGCGGCAATCTCCAGATCGGTGATCCCCGTCGCCGCCGACAACACCAGCGAGTCCGCCACCAGGTCGACGTCATCGTCGGTGAAGGTCTCGGTGATCTGTCCCGCGGTCGAGGTCAACGAGACATCGCCCAGCGCTGTCACGTCTCCGATATCACTGTCGGCGTAGGTCCCGGCCGAAACGAAACGCACCAGAATGTCGCCGTCGGTGGTCACGGTGATGTCGTTGGCGTCGGCATTGGTCGCCAACGCGACGTCCGCCAAGTCGACGGTGCCGCCGGCCTTGACCGTCAGGCTGCCGTCCAGCACCACCACCTTATCCAGCGTCAGCGCTTTGGTGCCGGTCTGCGTGATCGACACCGAGCCTGCCGCGGTCGTTTGCACCGACACGGACTCCACGCTGGTCGACAGCGTCAGGCTACCGCGCACGGTGACGCCCAGAGCATCGGCGACGATCGGTGACGCGGCGGTCGGCTGGGTGATCGTCCCTTCCACGTCCAGCGTCACGTCGCCCCGGCCCCCGGCCGCCACCGACACCAGCGACAGGTCGGCCGTGGCCTCATCCCACTGCACCGTATGGATGATGATGTCGTTACGGTCGGTGGTTCCCTCGGTGGTTACCGACGTCGCAATGACGTCGCCGGCATTGGTGACGGTGATCGTGCCATTGGTCGCTGTGACCTTGGTCAGGTCCAGATCGCCCGCGTTGTTCAACGTGATGTCGCCGGAATCCGTGACATCGAGATCCACCGTCGCAACACTGGTATTAACGGTGATGCCGCGCTCGGCGTCGGCCACCAGACTGTTGGCCGTGATCATGCCCGTTTCCCACAGGGGGATTTCAGTGCTTGCCTGGGTAATCACGCCGGAGGTCGCCGTCAGCGTCACGGTATCGGTCGCGGTCAGCGCAGACTCGATGAGCGTGATGCCGCCGCCAAAGCGGCCGGCGCTCACCGTGATGGCGTCGGCCTGAAGGTCGGCCTCGATATCGCCGGTGACCGCACCGTCCCCGGCATCGTTGTCACCGGCGGTCACGGTGATGGACGTGGTGGCGGTGGCGATTCCGCTCAGCGTGACATTGCGGCCGGCGCTGACGTCAATCGTCTGCACCGTCTTCACCGTTCCGCCCAAAATCCCGTGGCGCGCCGCCGAAAAACTCAATGTTCCGGCCGTTTTCGAGGTGGTCCACACCTCGGCCGCATCGCCAATGGTCAGGTCGCGCCCGGCCGACAGGACAATCTTCTCCGGCGCCGACAATTGCGACAGTGAGGCCAGCGTTTCCTGGTCGATTTGCGCGCCTTGGACCGTCAGGTCACGCCCAGCCGTCACCGTCAGCGCCCCGTCGGTGGCCGACACCAAACCGCCCACCGCGACATCGCGGCCGGTGGTGACCGTCACTTGCGCAGACGTGATGGCTTGCGTTGAATAGGCCGAATACGGCGTCAGTGCCCCGTCTTGATAGGTGCGTTCCGACACGAGCTGTGTGTCCTCGCTCGTGTTGGCAACCTTGCCCCACTGCGTGTAGGTCTTCGTTGTCTCGACCTCGCGCACCTGATCCCGCTCTTCGTACACATCGCGCCGGTCGTAGAGATCGTGCGTCTGTCCGGTCCAGGCATAGGATAGCTGGGTGCGCTGGTCCCGCACCTCGTGGGTTTGCGAAGTCCAATCATAAGTGTAATCATTGAATGTTTCGGTCAGATCATTGATCTTTTGCCAATACGCCGAAGACTCGATGTTGAGGAAGATATCGATGTACCCGCCGTCGTTGCCGCCCCCGTGATGATGGGGATTCAAAAACACGCTCTGCGTCGGGATCGTCTGGCCCCCGTTCGCGACCCAGCTACCTTCCAGAATAAAGTCGTCGCCACCCGTCAGGCCACCATCCGCTTCCTGCACCTTATACGTTACCCTCAGGTGCGTATTGCTGGCCAAACCCGCCCAGTCAAAGAACACATGGTTGGGATGGAAGGTGCTCCTTTCGTCGTTGCCTTCCGGGCTCCTATAGTGATGAGTCGCACCGCCCAACGTGACCCACATGTCAAAGTATGGTTCGTCATCACCCCACTCGGTGTTCGCGTACACCGTCGCCTGAGTGAGTACAATCTTGACGTTGAACAGTCGTTGCTCGGAAATGCCGACTTTGATCTCGCGGCTATCGACGGAGGCCTGATTGGCGATGCTCGATGTGTCGCCGGTATAGCCGTCAGGGGCATAGATGAAGACGTCGTTGGCATCCTTCAGCGCATCGTCCTGGGGCAAATCATCGGTGGACCAAGCCCACATGGGTATCCAGTCCAACGACGAGTTGAACGTGTTCTGCGCCGCACCGTCGGCGATCTGATAGGTGCGCGTGCCGGTGTCCACTTGGTAGGCCACCGTCCAGCGGTCCTCGGCTTTGCCGTCGTCATCGCTTTCGCGGTAATCGGCCTGGGTGAGGGCCGTATGATCCGAATGGATCTGGGTGTAGAGAACCTTGGCGGTATCCTCGTACCGGGCCACCAGTTCGCCGGTGGGCTGCTCGGCGGCGCTCACCCACGTGCCGTCGCCGTCGCCGTTCAGTGAGGTGTCGCCAGTCAAGTAGCGCGTCTCGCCCTGGCTGACCACATTCAGCACATCGGCCTGGGCGCCCTTGGGCATACGGATGAACTTGTCGCGCCAACCGTCGACGTCGACGCGGTAGATCACGATGTCGGTGCTGCCGGCCCAGTCGGGTGTCCAGTCATCGACGCTCGGCGTGCCGTTGATGGTCTTGTGGATTTTGGCATTGGTGTAGGCGAAGTCGTAGAGCGGCATATAGCCGAGAGAGGACAGCACCACGCTCCGCTGGTCGTCACTCAACTGCTCGAAGGACTTGTAACCGGCGTCCCTGTAGTCGTTGGCCGGCGCCGACACCGAACCCAGGCCAAGAACGGCGCCGACGCCGGACCAATCGATGTCGGCGTTCTTGTAGTCCACGCCCTCGACGAAATACTCGCGGAAAAGCTGGCCCTGCGCCTTGTAGTAGCCGACCTGGGTCAGCGTGACGTCCATGGTGTGGTATTCGCTGCCCACCTTGACCATCGTGCTGCCGACGCGCTCAAGGCCCGTGGTCGGAACCAGAGTCACCTCTTTCACATCGAAAGTGCCGATTTTGACGTCGCGATAGCCGGTCACCTCGATGATGGTCCTGCTTACCGTGGAGATGATCGGCTGGCTGACACGGCGGTCGCCGGCCACCGAAGCATCAGAGGTAATCGCCACGTCGTTGCCGGCTTGGACGACGACGTCGTTGGGCGCCGACAGGTTGCCTTGTCCGACGATGTTGACGACGCCTCCGAAGAGATCGGCAGCGTTGATGGTTCCGAGCAGGGTATCGAGGGACGCGCCGAGCGAAATGCCGGCGTTGACCTCAATTCGGTTCTGCGATTGGACGATGCCGCCGATGGCCGCCTCGTCCTCGGCATTGATCAGCACCCGGCCGTCGGTGGCGCGGTCGCTGACCGAACCGTCGACCACGATGGAACCGCCCAGCAAATGGACCAGCTTGTCGGCCTCGACCTGTCCGGTGCCCTCGACATAGACCTGGGTGGAACCTTGCAGGCGCAGCGTCGAGGCATCGGCCCACGCCTTGACCCGCCCGCCGGCCATCACATTGACGGCGGGACCGCTCAACACCAAGGAGTCGGCGGCATCGACGAAACCGGAGACGGTAATGGCGTCGCGGCCGGACGACACCGTGATGGTGACGGTATCGGCAGCGCTTCCGGTCAATTGGCCGACAACGCCGTCGATCATCACCTTGGCCGAAGCCGACAGATCGATACTGCCGCCGGCATGGGTGGCGACGGTACCGCCACTGACCCGAGTGTCGCCGTCGAACACGACCTCACTGATCCACAGGCCAACGCCGGTCGTCACGTTCTCACCGCCGCTGATGGTGACAGTGTCGTTGGCGATGATCAGACCGTCGACCAGGACCATGTCCGTGCTGGAAACGACGATATCGGCGCCGGTGTCGACGGCACTGATCAAGCCACGCACCTGCACGGCACCGTCGGAATCGATGTCGATTCGTCCGGGCGAGGTTGGAGACCACTGCCCGTTGCCGGTGGGGTCAACCTCCACCTTGCTGCCCGCGGTCACCGCCAGGCCGATGCCGTTGGCATCTCTACCGGCCGAGATACGCAGCAGACCGCTGGCGATCATGTTGCCGCCGCGATCAACCAGGTTCGAAGTCTCGTCCAACCCCTGGCCACCAACCACCACCGACTCGCTGGCGACCACGGTCAAGGTGGCGTCGCGGCCGCGCCAGGTATCGGTACCGGTACGCCCGGCGCGCAGGTCACCGACGAGCGCCACCGCCCTGGCGTCGATGGTCATCGCGCTGTCGTCGGCCACGGTCTCCAAGGCCGAGTCACTGGCGACGGCCACAATGCCCTGGGTTTCGATGTCGATCGCGGCGTCAGCGCGGATCAGCACCGCCGTCGACTGGCTCTGTCCCTGGGTGGGGTTGGTATCACCGACCAGGACATCACCGCTGGCTTCGATGTGCAGACGCTGGCCAGCATCGTCGACAATCAGGGTGGTGTTGATCACCTGAACGGTGCCGCGGGAAACAATGGACAGCGATCCGGCCAAATCGATGTCGCCTTGGATCAGAACCGTGTCCTCGGCCTCAATGGTGACTTCGTAGTCGTTGGGATTGGCGGTCGCCCGCGTCGAGCGCAAAACGCCGCTGATATCGACGGTCTTGCCTTGGATCAGCAGTTCGGCGCCGGTCTCGATCACGCCGGCCTCTTTGGTAATGGTGACGCTGCCAGTGACCGATCGGATGGTCAGGCTGCGCAGGGTCGGCAGGTCGGCGCCGAACGTGCTGTCGATCGTCACATCACCATAGCTGCCCAGGGTCAGGCGGCCACCGTCGTCCTGCGCCTTGGTCACCGCCGTCGCTGTGCTGCTGAAACTGCCGGCCAGGATGGTAATGTCGTGCTGTGCCTGCAAGGTGCCGGACAGGTTGAAGGCGCCGTCACCTTCCACGGCGATGTCGGAGCGCGTGCCTTGGGCCATGGCGGTGCCCGCGAAGACGCCACCCTGGCCGGGATCGATGGTGATCGAGCCCTTGGTGGTCATCAAGAGACCGGTCTTGTCGACATCGAGGGTCTCGCCCTCGTCCTCGCCGCCGGTGACGGTGATGCCCTGATAGGCCAAGACCTCAGAGGCGACATAGATCTTGTCGTTGCCCCCGTCGGGATTGCCGATGTTGACGACCGAGCCGGCCGCCGTCGCCTGAATGGCGTAGCGCGTGGACGCCGCGCGATCGGCGGCAGCCACCCCGGTGAAGCCGATGCGACCGGCCCCGGTCGAGCCCTCCGTCTTCACCGTGAAATCGTAGAGGCTGGTCAACATCAGCCGGCCATCGCGCAGGCGCACCGTCAGGTCGTCGGCGCTCAGGTGCTGCATCGAACCGACGGCGACCGTGGTGTCGGTCGATGCGGTGACGGTGAAGACGGCGGCGGTGATGGCACTTTGCAGGTCGCTGATCAGATCGGCGAGGCCCGTATTGTCGCTGGTCGCGGCGGCGGTCAGCATCACCGTGCCGTCCAGCGTCAGGGCTCCTTTGGTCATTTGGACGTGCAGGCTGACGTCGCCCGACAGAATACCGCTGGCCCGTTCCGTCCACCCCGTCGCCACCAGTTCCCGCGTCCACGCCGAGGCCAGCAGACGCATGGGGCCGGAGGCCGACACCGTGAGCGTACTGTCTTCGCCGACTGTCTGCAGGGTGGCCGTGCCCAAGATCACCAAGCCGTTGCCGGCATGGGGAGAACTGCCGTCATCGGGATCCACGCCACCGGTCACGTCCAGCGTGCCGCCGGCCTTGAGGTCCAGACCGATGCGCACCTGATGCGCGGCCTGGACCGACAGGGTGGACTTGCCGTTGTACATCGTGATCGCACGGCCGAGGTAGCCGCCGTCCGCATCGCGTTGCTCGACAACGTCGCCGCCGGACACCAACAGGCCAAGAATATCGGCGTCGGCCCCCGAGGAAACCGTGATCGAGCCATCGGCATCGTGGACGATCACCTCGGCAGCACCGGGCAGGCGGACGCCCATACCGTCTTCATCGCCGCCACCGGTCAGGGTCACTGAATGGCTGGCGCGGATGACGCCGCCGACTGCCACGCTGTCACCGGTCTGGGTCGTGGCCTGGCCGCCAATAGACAGCAGGCCGCCGGCCGACAGGGTGACCGCCGATGTCTCGGCCGACCACACGATGGTTTCCGACAGCAGGGCGCCACCGGAGGAGAAGGTCTGGCTGACCGTGCCGCCCGACAGAATGCGCCCCATCATGTGCACATCGTTGGCACCGGTGACGGTCACGGTGCCGCCGCTGTCGTCGCTGGTCCAGCCCTGGGCGGTCAAACCGGCCGCGGTGCCGATGACCACCGACATGCCATTGTCGTCGCTGCCGGGCACACCGCCTTCAGCGGTCACCGCCTTGGCCGCCACCAGCGCGGCGTTGATCGCCAGCCGCTGACCGGCATTGACGGTGATCGTCGAATCCGGGCCGTTCAGCGTAACACCATCTGTGCCGATCGTTCCGCCGGCCACCACCGAGCCGTTTAGGATGACGTCTTGCGAACCGTAAACGCGGATGTCGGAACCCACGGTCGGCGCGATCAGCGTCGACGTGTCGGCGACATAAACGCTGACACCATCGGAATTGGCCCCGCCTTTGTCGATGCGTTCGATGCCGCTGAGGTTGATGCCGCCGTACAGGCTGATGTCGCCGGCGACCGCGGCTTTGCCCTCCCAGTAGATCCACTTGTAGCTCTCTAGCTGCAGATCCGACTTGGCCCCGACCAGGTCGATGTTGCCGCGGAAGATCAGATCGTCCTCCGCCTCGATGTGGAGGTCGGCGTCGGTCGACAACGTCGTGATCGTACCGGTTAGCAAGAAGCCGAAACCCCGGTGGCCCAACAGGTAGCCGGGGTCCTGGACGTCGATGGAGTCCACCGTGCCGTCGCTGTCGAGATCGCTGGCCACCACCACGTACTGATTCCCGTCGGTGTCGGTCAGCTCCCAGCGCTGAGTCTCGGTGATGGTCCGCACCGCCACGGTATCGCCCAGAGCGATCTCGTTGGCCGAGAAGGCGGTCCGCAGCGTTGCGTTCACCGAGCCCGAACCCAGGTCCGTCATCACGGTGGCGTCCGGAGCGGCGCTGAACAGCGTCAAGCCCGGAATGCTGTCGAAGTATTCGGCGAAATCGTTTTCGGCGGTACCGACATTCAGCGTGATGTCACGGCTGGCGGTGAGCGTGCCGCCGATCCACATCTCGCGGCCCGAAACCAGTTGGATGGTGGATTGCTCGCCGGTCACATAGGGCACCGGGGTGTCATCGACGGTTTCGAAGGCGGCGCCGGCCGTGATGGCCGCGCTTTCCTCCACATGCAGAATGCCGCCGGCTTCGACGTAGATGTTGGAATCCTCCTGGCGCGCCAGGATTTCATTTCCGGCGCGCAGGATGATGTCATTCTGGGCCACCACCCGCAGGTCACCACCGGCGATCACCTGGTCGATGGTGAGCGAGTCGTTGCTCTGCACCGCGATGCGGTCACCCGAGGCATAGAACAGACCGGAGGCGCGCACCTCAACATCGTCCCAGACCTGGAGCGTCACGCTCTCCACCACGAACTTGTTGGCAACGAGGGCGCCCTGAGCCAGCGCCTGGGTGCCGCCATCGGTCTCGACGACCGTGCTGGAGGTCAGCTTCTGCCAGCGCGTGGTGTCGCCGAATTCCTCCTGCGTCAGGTCCAGGGTCGCGGCGGCACCGAGATAGCGGTACAGCCCATATTCGGCCGAGGTATACTGCACCCGCACCGTATTGCCCGTGGACAAGGCGGCGGTGTCCTGGGTGGTGCGGTCGTTGTTGGTCACCACATCGGTGGTGATCTTGCGCCACAAGCCGGTGTCGGCGAACTGCCGCTGATTCTTGTAATCGCTGACAAAGCGGTTTTGGTCGACATCCTGGGCAAAGCTCTGCGCGTCGATCGACGTGGCCTCCCAGGCGGCATTGTCGGCATAGGTCACATCGGGCAGATACGCCTCGGCGTCGTTGGTCCCGACGTAGCGATAGACCGTGTCGGTGGCCAGATCCTTCACCAGGGTTTGGTTCTGCACCAGACGCACCCGGGTCAGGTCGGTCGTGGTGGTGGTCCCAAGGTATTCGTACAACTCGTAGGACACGCCGATGATATCGGCAGGACTGGCATTGGACAGCGCCTGCAACTGCTCCAGGCTGAGTGTGTCGAAGTTCTGGGGAGAGTCGATCGTGAGGATTCCCGACACCGATCCGACCATGCCGTTGGCTCCGCCGCCGGCTTTCAGGGTCACATCGGTGCCGGAGACGTTCATTTCTTCCGACGTCGTCTGCCCCCCGAGGCCGCCCATCGGGGCATGCGGGTACAGGAACTGCATCAATCCGGGCGACAGGGCATAACGGCGACGCAACTCGGCATTGGATACGTTCTGGTCCTCGAATGCCTGCACCTGATCGGCATCGAGTTGTGCGTTGGCGTCGACGGTGGGGTTCTCGTACACCGCATCGAGAATTGCACCGTCGACGGTTTCCAGCACCACCGCTCCCTCGGTGGCGATGACCGACACCGTCGCGTCGGCCCAGGCGGTCGGCGCGACCAACCTGAGGTCTCCAGCCGTCTCGGTGATCTCGATGCCGGTCTTGGCCAGCACCGCGATGCCGCCGCTGTCCTGCCCAAGACTGTCGCTGTCAACCGTCGCCTCGACATAGCCGTTGCGCGCATCCAGCTCGATGCGATTGCCGCGCAAAGTCGCATCCGTGCCCGTGAGGCCATCGACGGCATGCAGGATCACGTCGCCCTGATTGGACACCACCTCACCGATCACCAGGCTGCTGGTCTGGTTGTCCAGCGAGAACGCCGTGACCGAAATGTCACCCCCGGCGCTGACGTTCAGTTCGCCTTTGTTGCCCTCCACCAGCATGGTGACACTGCCGCCCGCGACGATTTTGGGCGCATCGCCATAGATGGCCACACCGTCCGACGTGGTCACAGAGCCTCCCGCCGTCAGCTCGATGCGGGCGTCAGGGGTTTGATTGCCGGCGGCGGTGGTGCTGCCGTCGGTCACCTTGAGGTCACCGGAAATCACCAGATCGCCACCGGTATTGACAAAGATCCCGGCCGCCAGGCCGCTTTGCGCGACGTCGATGGAGATCGGATAGTCGGCCTTGAGGGCGAAGGTATAGTAATCCTTCTGGCCCATGCTGGTCGTGGTCTCCAAGTGAACGGTTTTCTTGCGCAGCCAACCGCCGCCGGTGGTCCAGGATTCCTCCGCGAAGGTGTAGTTGACGAAATCGCTGTCATACTTGTTCTGGGAAGGACTATGCCACGACTCTGCTTCCGACGCCCCTAGAGTCTCGACATATTGCCACGTTTGGGCATCGGTGAAGTCGGCGTCCGGCAGCCTGACCGATGCGTTGGCGCCGATATAGAGAAACACCTGGTTGTTGGTGACGTTAAGGACCTGGGTCACGTTGCTGACAAGGTCGACGGTCTCGTCGCTGATCCGCAGGTAACCTATCGCCGCCACCGCGCCGTCGGCATAAGAAGGGAGCAAAGCGCTGGCAGCGGCGATCAGTGCTTCCGATTCCAGCAACGGTTTCTCGTCACGAAATTCAACACTCCTTCTGACATAGCTGTCGTCGGCAACCAGAAAGTCCCAGTCGAAGCCAATCAGATTAAAGCTGTTCTTTTCGTACTTGCGGATTTCGACTTCTGTTTTTTCCTGACCTTCAGTCCAGACATAATAAAGCCCTTCGGTCGGATTATGAGAGATGCCCTCTGCGGTGCCAATTTCGTGCTCGACGGCGCTGCCCACCTGTTCGTAAGAGATCGACGGGACGCCGTCGACCACGACACTGGTGCCTTGGTAGTCGGTCTGCTCAACCTTGTCGTTTTTGACCGCGTACTCACTCCGCTTCAGCGTGCTGGTGTCGGTGATGATGATCTCGCCCGGGGTCTCATTGGTGCTGTCGATCCCCTCCAACACCAGCGTGTAGGTGCTGAGATTGTTGATCTCGATATGCGGGCTACCGTCGGCAACCACGAGTTTGCCGTTGCCGGTACTGAAAACCTGCCCGGTGAGATTGATCCGTCCCGCGGCCGGCGTGAGCTGTTCGACGACGATCGCCTGGCGGGACGCGTCGAAATAGGAGGAGAACGGCACGTTCGGAGCACCGAAATCGACGCCCGCAATGGCGACGGCGGGATTGTTCTGCAGCGACTCAATGCTGTTGGCGCTGTCGCCCGCGGTCTGATCGAGGAAACTGACGCTGCGGGTGGGGGCGAAGCTCGCGTCGATGTTGAGGACGAGGTCGCTGACGCCGCTCTGAATGGTGCCGTTGATGTTGAGGTACTCGGCGGTGATGGTCACCGACCCCATGGCAAGGATGCGGGCTTCCGTCTCAATGCCGTGCCGAAGATCCGCCACCTGATCAAGCGATGTGAAGGCGACGTGACTGGGGTTGCCGTCTTCGTTGTACACCAGATTCCGCAACCGGGTGTAGTCGATGTACGTGCGCGGGTCCTTGACATGCTGCCAGCCCTCGATGTTGAGGTTGAAATCGCCGGCCGAAACGATGTCCACCGTGCTGGCGCGCAATTCGCCCGACACGTTGATATTGCCACGCGTGTTGCGGATGGTGACGGCACCGTCCTCATTGACAATGCTGCCGACCGTATAGAGGTCCTGCGTGCCGGAGAATGCCGAAAGCCCCCCGAGGTCGTATTGTGACGCCGGTAGAGAATCCTGCACAATTTGAATGGTGCTGGCCAACGCATCGCCACTGCTGTTGAGGGCGCCGTTGTTGAAGTAGACGCTGCCCGCCGCAAACGACACCAACTGCCCGTTCACCGGAACAATGCGGGTGGAGTCCTCGATCACCGCGTCGCCCACCCGCACGGAGAAGGGGGTGTTGTTGAAGATGTCGATGCGCGCGCCGGCGCGGGCGATCAGCCGATCGCCAATCAGCGGCACCAGAGCCTCTTCCGACGTCGAGGCCGCATCGATGAAAATCGAGCCGGGCGCGGCGGTGACGCCGGGCAGATCAAGGAATAGCTGGTCCAGTTCCTGACTGACCACCTCGACCGGACCGCTCGGTGTATCCACCGTCTCGATCAAACCCAGGGCATCCAGCGCGTCATTCACCTGGTCCAATTGCACCTGATAGCGGGCAATGGCCTCGGCGTTGTTGGCGTGGCTGGTCATCCAACCAACGATGGTTTCGCGCTGTTGCAGCAGCAAGTTTTGGACATTGGCGTAAGCGAGCGTGGGCGCTGCCACCTCGACCGGCTTGATGACGTAGAATTTGTCGGACAGGGCGGCGACCAGCTCGGTCTGGTCGCTGATGGCGCTCATATCGATTGCGGCATACTCGTATTCGATACTGGAATCGAGGTTGAGCGCGGTCAGTTCGTCGGCGGTCAGCCGGGTGCCAATGCGGTCGACGTCGAACGGCACGTCCTGCTGTCCACCCTCGCCCGCCACCGATACCGGTAGGATGTGAATCAGCGTCTGATTGTTGAGCGCCGCCTCGACCTTGGCGTCGTCCAGCATCACCAAGGTATTGGTGCTGGTGACCACGGTGCGGTCATCAAGGGTGGAGCCATAGGGCACCAAGGACAACGACAGCATGTTGCCTGCGGTCGTGCCGCGATCATCGCCGCCGAACCCTTCGACGGTGCGCAGGTAGGTGTTGGTCAGCGATTGCACCTTCGTGGTGCCCGCCAGGGTAATGGTGTTGCCTTCCGTGATCGTCAGGTCCGGATCGGGATTGACGACGTTGGGCAGCAGCGAGGCCATGGTGATTTCGGTGTTGGCGTAACCGTCCAGTATGTTGACGTTGCCGTCACGGTCGACACCGGCCAGCAGGTAAACGGTGTTTGCCTTGATCTTGGAATTGGTTGCGGTGATGCGGTTGTCGGCGTCGGCGAGACCGGTGGCGGTGGCGCCGCCGAACCCCGAGATCGCCGAGGCGGCGAACAGGTTGGCGCCGGGATTGACGTCGGAGATGCTGCGGGTGGTGAGATAAAGGTCACCGCTTTCGTTTTCCAGCGTCGAGGCGCCGACGACAATGCCCGAGCGGGTATAGGCGGCGATCTCGGACTCCGCATACGAGATGCCGAAGCCGGAGACGCCTTCGACCTTCACATTGTCGAACGCCGTCACGTCGGTGAGCGCCGAGACGTCGAAACGCGCCGGTGTCGCCTTGCTGCCCAGTGCCCTGAGCGTGGCGCCGTCGCCGATGGTCACCCGAGCGCGGAAACGATCGCCCGCCGAGCCGAACTCGGTGGTGCTTTTGATGACCGAGACGTTCGCCAGACCGGCCGAGCCGGAATAGATGTTCTGTGCACCTTCGTTTGAGAAAACGCTCTTGAGGGCGACGTTGTTGGCGCCGATGCTGATGTTCTGCGCGTCGACCACCGCGCCGTCGCCGACCACCACGTCCGCGGTGCCGGTCAAGGTGTTGGTCACCGAAGCGCCGGTACCGGCAGCCAGGCCCAAACTGTGGGCGTCAGCCTTGGAATCGACCGACTGGGTGTGCGAAGCCTGGAGATCGAAGCCGACGACGCTGACATTGGCGCCCTTGCCCACGGTGGCGGTCACGGCAAGATTGTCGACGACCTTGGCCTGAGTGCCGGCGGCGGCCAGTAACAGAGCACCGCTGCTGGCCTGGCTTTGCGCCAGCAGCGTGTCGGTCGCAATGGCGCCGATGCGCAGCGACGTGGCGGCCAGATTGGTGTTATCGCCGAGGCGGGCGTTCACGGCGCCGCCACCGGTGGTGGTCGCCATCGAAAGGCCGACGCTGACGCCCGTGCTGACCGACAAACCAATCGCGCTGGTGAGACCGTCGAGATCCGCTTCGGCGTCCACGACAACCGTGCCGACGACGGCGACGGTGGAGTTGTCGATGGCGGCCACGGTCGTCGGGGTGAGTGTCACCGTCGACACCGACCCCGATTCAGCGGCAGCAATCAGGCCGTAGGAAACGGCAGTGGCCAATCCCTTGGCTTCGGCGCTGGCGGAACTGTCGGCCAGCACCGTCAGATCGCCCGCCACGTCGAGCCCGCTGTTGTTGATGATGGCGCTGGTGGCATCGATGACGCTGGCGGTTATGGCGACGCCGCCACCGGCGATCGTCGCGCCGAGGCTGAAACTGGCGGCTATGGCGGTCGCCGCCGCCCCGGCCGTGATGGTGGCGGTGTCGCGCGCGGTCACGCTCACGTCGCCGCTGTCGGTGGTCGAGACGGTCGCGCCATCGATGAGAGCCGCGACCGTATTGGCGATGATGTTTTCACCGAGAGCCAGACCGATGGACACCGAGCCGCCCAGCAGCCCAAACGAAGCCGCCACCGAGGCGGCGAGCGCGGTCGCGTCGATGGTCGATGACTCGTTGGCCGACACCGACACGTCGCCGGCAACGGTGATGGCACCGCCGGCGGGCGTGGACACAATGGCGGCGCGCACGGTCACCGCCGAGGTGTTCCGGGCGCTGGTGCCGACGCCGGCAGCGGCCGCAGCGATCGCGCCGCCGCCAATGGCAACCGAACCGGCATCGACGTGGGCGTCGATGGTGTCATTGTCGGTGGCCGACACCGTCAGATCACCGCCGGCACCGACAGTGGAACCGCTTATGTAGGCCAGGACCGCCGACAGAGGTTGACCATGGCTGGTGCCGCCAATGGTGTTCTCGGCGGTGGCCGACCCGATCGCGACCCCCACCCCGACGGTACCGCCACCGATGCCGGCGGCCAACGAGGCGACCAGAGCATCGACGCTGGCGGTATTGGCGGCAGTCACCGACATCGCCCCATGTGTGGTCACGGCGCTGTCGGCGACATGGGCATCGGTGATGGTGTGGATGGTGTTTTCGGCGTCGGCCCCGGCGCCGGCAAAACCGACGCCGACGAACCCGACCCCCACCGAGGCCGACGCGGCGACGGCGGTGGCGTCGATGGTGGCCGCCTCGCTGGCGGCGACCGTCAGATCGCCACTGGTCGTGGTGACGCTGCCGGCGTCGTCAATGATCGCCGAGACGGCATTGCTGATGGCATTGTTGGCCAGGCTGATCCCCACCGCCACGGCCACGCCGACGGTCCCGAAGCCGGCCGCCAGCGACGCGGTCCCGACGGTGGCGGCGATGGTGGAGGTGTCGGAGGCGGTGACGGCGATGGACCCGGCGGTGATGGTGCCGGTGCCGTCGCCTTCTATGGCGGCGCGGACAGTGACCTCGATGGTGTTGTCGGCACCGGCTCCCGCTCCGGCCAGACCCACCCCGGCGACACCGCCGCCGGCGATCGCCACCGACCCCGCCTTCACCAAGGCAGAGATGCTCTGCTGCGCGGTCGCGGTCACCGCCAATGCCCCCGTCGCGGTGACGGAAGACGTCTTGACCGAAGCGTGCACCGGGGTGGCACTGCGCACCAGATCAACCCGTTGCCACAGGTCACGGTTGGCGTAGTCTTGGGTCAGCAGGTAGTTGCCGTCGTCCTCGGCAGGTCTCGCAATGTCCGTGGTGCCGATGTACCGGTAAACCTCGCCGGCGCGCACGCCGTTGAGGATTTTGACCGTCGTGCCGGTGGTGATCCTGGCTGGGTCCTGGTCGGTGGTGTAGTCGTAAGCCGTCGAGGGATCGACGCTCCAGCCGATGATGTTGCGAGCCAGCGATATGCCGATCGACGCGCCGACCCCGGCGACGCCGCCGCCGCCCGCACTGATCGACGCCGTGGCGATGGAGGCGTCGATGGTGGCGGCATTTCGAGCGTCAACCGTGACCACGCCGGCGCTGGTGAGCACACTGCCCTCGACCAGGGCGGTCGTGCCGCCTTGGATCAGGTTGCGGGCGTCGGCGCCGGCGCCGCTCAGCGCCACCCCGGCCACGCCACCCAGGCCGATACCCATGGCGGCCGCCGCCGCCGTGGCGGTGATGGTTGCCTGCCTGTCGGCGGTCACCGTGATGGCACCGGTGGTGCTGGTCACCCCACTCCCGGCGTTCAGGATCGACGCTTCGACGGTGTTGGCGATCACGTTTTCCGCCAAGGCGACGCCGACAGCCAACGACACACCGGCCACGCCTCCCAAGGCTGCCGACAGCGATGCCGCACCGGCGGCAGCGTCAATGGTCGCGGTATCCTTGGCACGGACGGTCACACTGGTGGCGCGGACACCGTCGCCGCCGCTGATCGAGGCTCGGGTTTGGCCACCGATCTTGTTGCGCACCGACACGCCCGAGCCACCAAGGCCGACGCCCGCGGTGCCGCCGGCGGCAATCGCCACGGACCCCGCCAGAACCACCGCCTCGATGCTCTGCGCCGAGACCGCCGAGATGCTCAGCGCCCCTTGGACGTCGACCGCACTGTCCTTGACGTGGGCCTGCACTCCGGCTTGCGCCGCCGAGCCGTTTTCGTCATACCCTTGGAGATTCTCGGCCACGGCGGCGCCGATCGACGCTCCAACGCCCGCCGTCCCACCGACACCGGCCCCGACGGAGACGGCGAGGATGAGGGCTCTTATCGCCGCGGCGTCGGCAGCCGTCACCGTGACGGCGCCGCTGCCAGCAATCGTGCTGCCGTCCACCACCGCCGAGGTCGTCGTTAAAATGACGTTGCGGGCTTGGGCTCCGGCGCCGCTGACGCCGATGCCGGCGGTGCCGCCCAGCCCCAGGGCCAAGGACGCCGCCGCCGCCGTGGCGTCGATACTCGCCTTTTCGCTGGCTTGCACCGTCACGCCAGCGGTGCCCGCCGTCACACCCTGGCTCACGTCGACAATGCCGGCTTCGACATCGTGCGCGATGACGTTGGTCGCCAGGGCCACGCCGACGGATAGCGACACGCCGGCGGTACCGCCGAGCGACGCCGCCAGCGAGGCAGCTCCGGCAAAAGCGGAAATGATCGACGTGTCCGTGGCCACCACACGGATCCCCGAGGCACTGATCACACCACCGCCATCACCGTCGATCAGTGCTTCGATAAGACCACCGATACGGTTCTCCACCGACACGCCGGACCCGGACGCCGCCACCCCGACCGTGCCGCCGCCGGCCAGAGCCGCCGATCCGGCGAACACACCCGATTGGATGACCTGATTTGCCGTCGCCGAAACGCTCAGATTGCCGCTGGCGGTCACGCTCGACCCGGTCAGTTGCGCCTGCACGCCGGCACGCGTGCCGTCTCCAGGGTCTTGCTCGTTGATCAGATTGCGCGCCACGCTGACGCCGATCGACACGCCGACACCGGTGGTTCCGCCCGCGCCCAGAGAGGCCGAAGCCGCCACCACCAAGGCATTGATCGTCGTGGTGGCCGACGCGTCGATCGTCAACGACTGCGCCGTGACCGAACTGTCGTCCACATGGGCCCGCGTCGCATTCTGAATGCTGTTGACGGCCACGGCGCCACCGCCGCTGACGGCCACGCCGGTGGTTCCCGCCACGCCGACACCCAGCGACGCGGCGGAAGACAACGCATTGATGTTGCTGGTGGCGACGTCAATGCGGTTCGGGTCGGTGGCCGACAACCGGAGGGAATACGCCGACCCGTCTCCCGTCACCAGCATCCAGCCCTTGCCGGCTTCCAGAATCGACAGCTTCAATTCCGGCTGCACCAACGTCCAGTTACTGGTGTCGGTATAATCTATGGCCGACAGATCCAGCGTGGCGGCATCGCCACGGTATTCATAGACGGCACCGCCCGTGCCGCCATTCGCATACCCGCGATCCAGCTTCACCCGTTCGCCGGTCTCGATGGCCGTGTCGCCCTCTGTGCTGAAATAAGTCCAGTCGACCCGCACGCTTTCGGCGCTGGGCAAAGTCTCGCCTTCGGCGGCGAAGACATCGGCCAGCGCCATCAGGGTGGCAAGATCGCCAGCCGCGTCCACCGTTGCCTCGTCGACCGACTCCGTGTCGCCGTTATCCGGATCGGCCACAGCGGCATCATCGAGATCGGCCGCACTCACCCCGAGCTGGGTCCATGTCGTATTGAACAGCGGGCGTCCCTGGGAGACCGCCGTCACCGACACCGCACCAGTGCCAACCACATCCGCCACATTGGCGATATGGGCATCGACCCGGGTGTCGATCGCGTTGAAGGCCAGAGACAAACCGATGGAGACCGACACGGCTGAAGAGCCGGCCAGCGACGCCGCCACCGAAGCAGCCCCTGCCACCGCGCCGATCCCCGAGCCGTCCTCGGCGCTGATCGTGATATCACTGCCGTGAAGCTGGCCGCCGCCGTCTACATAAGCCTGCACATCGCTGGCGATGCTGTTGTTCACGTAAACGCCAGCGACGCTGACCCCGACACCAGTTTTTGCACTGGCCGCCACACCGACGGCAAGCGCCTGAACCTTGGCCTGGATCGCGGACTCGCCGCTGGCGGACACGCGCACCGCGCCCGACGTGTCGACCGATGTCCCGGAAAGGTAGGCGTAAGTCTGTGCCGCATCCTTGGTCAGATCGACCTGGGTCCACAAGCTGGTGTCGTAGTAGTTGGCCGCCCCCAGTTCCGGGTCGGATTGGGTCGGACCGATATAGCGGTAAACGGCGCCGGCAAGCGGTCCGTCATCGACGCGCACCGTCTGGCCGGCGGTCAGGGTGGAAGGGGTGCTCGAGGACGTGTGGTCGGCGGACACGCTCTCCGACTCCCATCCGATGACGTTGCGCGCCACCGACAGGCCCAAGGCCACACCCGGCGAGGTCTTGCCGCTGATCGCCACAGACACCGCGGACGCCCGCACCAGCGCATTGATGTGCGAGGCATCGTCGGCACGGACGACGACGTCACCGCCGGTGGCCGATACCGTCCGGCCCTGGATGTAGGCGCTGGTCCTGCCGAGAATGCTGTTGAACGACAACACGCCGCCGCCGCTGACCGCGACGCCACCGTCTATGGACGCCGCCAGGCCGATGGAACTGGCACTCGCGGTCGCGTCGATCACGGTGGTCCGGGTGGCGGCAACGCTCACGCCGCCCCCATCCGCGGTCACCGCCCCGCCGGCCGCCGACCCCGACGATGAGATATGGGCGGTAACGTCGTTGCGCACCCAGTTGCGCGCGGTCGTGATCCCGACGGCAACGCCGGTACCGCTGCCGACACCTGCACCAATGGCCGAAGAGCTGGTGCCGACCCAGGCCTCGATGATGTCGGAATCATCGGCGATCACGGAGATATCGCCGGCATGACTGCGCAGAGAGTTGTTCGCCGTCGTATCGGCCACATGCGCGTCGGTCTGGGTGCTCAGCCGGTTCAGGGCGACGACCGCGCCCACCGCAATGGTCTTGGAATCGCCGCCGGGAACCACCGACAAGCTGTGTGCGGAGGTTTCGATGTCGGCCTGAATCCGGTCATTCGAGACGGCCCGGACCGTGATGGCACCGGCGGCATCGACGTGCGTGTTCGCCATGACCGCCGTCACCGCAACCGGCGCCTCGTCGCCGATGCGTGTGCCAAACAGGGCGTCAAGGGTGTTGAACAGGGCGTTCTGAGATTCGAAACCGATGCTGTTGAAGGCCAGCGTCACACCGATCGAATATCCGTTCGATTCAATCTGGCTGCTGATCGTCGCCCGGATCTCGGCGGTGCTGTCGGCCAAGACCTGTACAGTGCCGGCATCGGTGGTGGTCAGGCTGCTCCCGGTCACACGCGCACCGGCGCTGGCCAGCACCATATTGGTTGCGATGACACCGTTGATCGCCAGCGACGTGCCGGAGCCGAAGGCGCTGCCGCCTTGCGACGTCACCGTGCTCAGATCCTGAGCCACGATAGCGGCAGATTCCTCCACTTTGACCAGGATGTTGCCGGCCGCCTGAACCGCCGCCTGTTCGATGACGGCGGCGGCCGCTGCGCGCACATCGTTGCGCACCACCATGCCGCCGAAGCCCGGCGCCGACGCTTCGGTGAGGTTGAGTTTCAGCCCCGGCAGCGGATCGGTGGGGTCGGTGTCGGACAGAGCCACCCAACGGCTGCCATCCTCATAGTCTTCGGCCCCCAGGTCGACGCCTGTCTGGCGGCTGCCCACAAATTGGTAGAGATTCCCGGCCTGGCCCTGAACCCGCTTCCAAAGGCTGGTGTCGCTATAGTCCTGATCGTTTAGAATCACTGGACCATCGTCGGGATCGGTTGTGGATCCCACATACTCGTAGACGTCACCGGCAACACCGCCGCCGATATCGAACGCCAGCGCGACGCGATCGCCCGCCGCCAGGCTGTCGACGTCCTGGTTGGTGGAGTAGTCCACCTCGTCCAACTGAACGAGATCGCCGTAGGTCAGGTCGCGCACACCGGATCTGTCGGTGTAGTCCAACCCCATCGCCAAACGGGCCCAGGCGAGGACGATGCCCAATCCGCCCGTGCTGCTGGTGAACGACGTCGACATCAGCTTGGTATTGGCCGTGATCGACGTATCGTCCTGTGCAAGCACGGTCACATCGCCGGCACCGACGGTCTCGCCGGCCCCCGCCGTGATGGTTTTTGGGGTGGTGGTGGAGGTGATCTCGGCGCGAACATCGGTGTTGACCAGATTGCTGGCGATGATTGCGCCGAACGTCATCGTTTCGCCATCGTACACCGATGTGGAAACCGCCTCCGTTTCGTTTTTGATGGTGGACTTGATATAAGCCTTCGACTGAGCGGTGACCGACACCGAGCCTGCCGCGATCACATCGGACTCCACGATCCGAGCGGTGACCGAGACCGGCGCCGCATCGCCGATGGCGCTGGTGCCGAGCAAGGTGTCCACCGTCTGGAACAGGAGATTCTGCGCTTCCCAACCAACGGTGTTGAACGACAGGGTCATTCCGACGGCTCTGCCACCGGAGATCAACGAGGCCAGGTTGCGCGACTCGATAAAGGCCGTATTCTGAGACCCCACCGTGACGTCACCGTTCCCGGTGGTCACCGAGCTGTCGGCGATCGAGGCGGTGGCGCTGCCCAAAACCAGGTTGGTGGTGATGAAACCGCCATAGGCGTTGGATTCGCCGGTGCCGTAGCCGCTGCCGCTGGCCGCTTCCACGACACCGTCGGCAACCGCCTTGATCGTGGCATCCTCAAGGGACGTGACGCTGACCGATGCGGCCTGGACGGTCGCATGGGCTATCCGGCTGACGACCGAACTGCGCACATCATTACGCACCACCAGGCCGCCGGCCGTGGTCGCATCGGAATCGGCGGCATTGTACCCCTCAAGGAAGTACTTGCCAGCACTGACTTCCTTCCAGTATCCGATATCGCTGTAGTCGGTGTCGCTGAGATCGACCGCTTCCCCGTCCGGCCCCATGTACTCGTAGATGGCGCCTGCGGTCCCGCCGTTCTCGTAGTCGGCGGCCAACCTGACACGGTCACCGAAGAACAGGTTTTGCGAACCGTCGTCGGTGTGATAGCCCGAGACCGGAGTCCACAACGCCGTGTCGGAATAGTTTGCGCTCGTAAGATCGACCGACGCTTCGTCGCCGAGATATCGATAAAACAACCAGGACGGCGTACCGCCAATGATCGCCGCCACCGCCACGGTATCGCCGTAGTCGAGCGTGCGAACACCGTCCGTCCGCCGGTAATCGGCAGCATAAACCGAAAGATCGGTGGTTTCGGCCGCGTTGAACAGATCGCGCACGGTGAACAGGCCGCCGTCGTTGGTGACGCTTGCCGTAGAAACCAGCTTGGTATTCGCGTACACACCCGCTTTGTCGCTGGCGTCGACCGTGACGGCCCCGCCGGCGGTGATGGTGCCGGTTCCCTGGTCATAGTCGATAACGGCGCTGGCACTGCTGAAGACCATGTTGCTGGTCAGCAGCGCGCCCATGGCGCCGCCCGTGGCACCGAACAGTGCCGACGCTTCCGTCTCCGCCGTGTTGGAGATGGTGGCGTTCAATTGCGCGGCCGAATTCGCTCTGACCGTGATATCACCGGCGATATCCAACGCCGTGTTGGTGATGGTGGCCGTCACACTCGCCGTCTGGGGTGTGCCGATGCTCGTGGCCAGCAAGGTGTCAAGCGTCGCAAACAGAATAGTCTGCGACTGCCATCCCAAGGTGTTGAACGCCAGGGTCGCAGCCACTGCCGTATCGCCGCTCGTCACGGAAGTGTTGATGTTGGCGTCGATCACCGAGGTGTTGGCCGCTGTGACCGCCAGACTGCCGGTGCCGTTAACGGTCACGTCCGAATTGGTCAGGGTGGCACGGGCGCTGGAAAGAACCAGATTGGTCGCGATGGTGGCGTTGGCGGCCAATGTTATGCCGGCGCCGAACAAACTCCCACCGGACGCCGAGGCCACGCCTTCCGCGCCAACTGAAATCTGTGCCGTTTCCTCCGCATGAACCCGCACCGCCCCGGATGCCACCACCCTGGCGTTGGCGATATCGGCAACGGCACCGCTGCGCACGTCGTTGCGGGTGACCATGCCACCGGCGCCGATGGAATCGGACGCGGTGAGATTGCCCAGCGATAAGAACGCACTGCTGGGATTGTCACGGGTGACCCGCGTCCACCGCGTTACATCGCGATAATCTTCACCCGCCAGGTCGATCGTGGTGTCGTCGTCGCCAAGGAATTTGTACACCCCGCTGGCCACACCGCCGTTTTCGTATCCTGTGCCGATACGCACGGTTTCACCGCGCTCAACGGTTCTTATTCCCGAATTGGTGGTATAGCTGACGCCGTCGAGCACTTGATCGATCAGCGATCCCAGCAAGCTGGCCCCGCCGTCGTTGGTGGTCGAGGAGATCGCCTTCATCCCGATATCGGCATCGATCCCCGCATCATCGGTCGCGCTCACCGTGACACTGCCCGCCGATACCGACCCTTGCTGCGTGCCGCTGTAGCGGATGAACGCCTCGGCGTCGGCATTCACCATGTTGGTGGCGACGACCCCGCTGACGGCCATACCGGTGGCGTTGATCAGGGCCGATGCCGCCGAGGTGGCGTCGTTGCTCACCGTCGCCATGATCTGCGCCGTGGAGGACGCCGTCACCGCCAACGCTCCGCCCACGTCCAGGGCCGTGTCGGTGATGGTGGCCGACACCTTGGCCGGCTGCGCGGTGCCGAAGCTGGTCCCCAGTAGCGCGTCGATGGTGTCGGTGATCAGGTTGCCGTCCGCCCAGCCGATACTGTTGAACGCCAGCGTCGCTCCGACGGCCTCTCCACCAGAGTTGATCACCGCCTGCGTCACGGCCGCCAGGCTAGACGTGTTCGCCGCCGACACCGTCACCGTGCCCGATGTCGTCAGGCTGCTGTTCGAGACATGCGCGTCCGCGGCACTCAGCACCGTGTTGGTGGCGATCATCCCGTTCACGGCCAGCGAAGTGCCCGAGCCAAAGGCGCTGCCCCCCGACGAGCTGGCCATCGCGTCGGCGGTCGCGGTGATCGTCGCCATGGTATCGGCCGCCACGGTCACCGAACCCGCGGTCACCGCCGCGTTTTCGATGCTGGCCACCACTGCGCTGGTCACCGCATTGCGCACGACCAAACCGCCGATGGCCATGGAATCGGATTTGTCGATGTTCAGGCCTTGCGGGAACAGGCGCGCCACGTCCACGCGCTGCCAGTAGTCCTGATCCGTGTAGTCGGCCGACGAGAGATCGACCATCTCGTCGTCGCCCATGAACTTGTAGAGACCGCCACCCTCGCCCTTGTCGGGATCGTAGGTGTCGGAGAGCCTGACCACATCGCCGAACCGGACCCGTTGGCTCCCGTCGCCGGGCAGGAAATCTGCGCTCAGCGCGCTTTGCACGTCCTGCGCCAGTGTCCTCAGCACGTTGACGCCGCCATCGTTGGACGTCGTCGAGGCCGACACCAGCTTGACGTTGGCAAAGACCCCGGCATCGTCGCGAGCAGCCACCGTGACATTCCCGCCCGCCTGCACCGGCCCACCGTCGATCAAGGCGGTCGCCCGGCTGCTGACCAGGTTGCTGGTCAGAAGCCCGCTGGTCGACGCCCCCGACGCCCCGAACAGCGCCGACGCCATCGACTCAGGGGCGTTGCTCGAGGTGGCGTTAAGCTGCGCCGCCGACTCCGCTTGCACCGTGATCCCGCCGGCGATGGTCAGCACCGTGTCCGTCACCGACGCCGTCACGCTAGCCGGCTGCTCGCTCACCAGATCGCCCCCCAGCAGCGCTCCCAGCGCCGATGCGAAGACGTTGGTGTTCTCGTATCCCAACGTGTTGAACGCCAGCGACACGCCCACGGCGGTATCGCCTGACGACACCGCGCTGTTCAGTGTCGCGTCGATCCCGGACGTGTTGGCTGCCGTCACCGCCAGTTTGCCGTCGCCGCTGGTCGTCACCGCAGACCGCGTCACCGTCGCGGAGGCTGTGGCCAGCACCGCGTTGGTGGCGATCACCCCCTGCGCCGCAAGCGTCACGCCGGTCCCGTAAGCGCTGCCTCCCGATGCCGACGCCAGCGCACTGACCAACGACAGCAATGCCACGGCCTCGTTCGCGGTCACCGTCACGTCACCCGATGCAACCACTTGGGCGTTGGTGATATGGGCGGTCACCCCGCTCTGCACGGCATTGCGCGTCACCATCCCGCCCATCGCCACGGAATTCGAGCCGGTCAGGTTACCCAGGCTGGGAATGACGTCGTTGGCGGTCTCCAAGCTCACGCGCGTCCACCGCGTCTGGTCCAGAAAATCTTCGGTCCCCAGATTGATCGAACCGCCTGACGTGCCGATGAACTTGTACACCCCGCCGACCGCACCGCCGTTTTCGTATCCTGTGCCGACACGCACGGTTTCGCCGTTGTCGACGGCTCTGGTTCCAGAGTTGGTGGTATAGCTGTAGTCGCCGATCGCCTGGTCGATCAGCGATCCCAGCAGGCTGAATCCGCCGTCGTTGGTGGTCGAGGAGATCGCCTTCATTGAGATATCGGCATCGATCCCCGAGGCGTCGGTGGCGCTCACCGTCACGCTGCCCGCCGATACCGACCCCTGCTGCGTGCCGCTGTAGCGGATGAACGCCTCGGCGTCCGCGTTCACCATGTTGGTGGCCAAGAGACCGCTCATCGCCATGCCGCTGGCGCCGATCAGGGCCGATGCCGCCGAGGTGGCGTCGTTGCTCACCGTCGCCGTGATCTGCGCCGTGGACGATGCCGCGACCGACAACGCCCCGCCCACGTCCAGAGCCGTGTCGGTGATGGTGGCCGACACCTTGGCCGGCTGCGCGGTGCCAAAGCTGGTCCCCAGCAGCGCATCAATGGTATCGCCGATCAGGGTGCCGTTCGCCCAGCCGATGCTGTTGAACGCCAGCGTCACCCCGGCGGCGTTCCCCCCGGTGCTGATCACCGCCTGTGTCACGGCCGCCACGCTGGACGCGTTCGACGCCGACACCGTGACCGCGCCCGAGGTCTTCAGGCTGCTGTCCGAGACCTGCGCGTCCGCCGAACTCAGCACCGTGTTGGTGGCGATTACCCCGTTCGCCGCCAGCGACATGCCTGGGCCAAAGGCGCTGCCCCCCGACGAACTGACCGTCGCGTCGGCTGTGGCAGCAATCGTCGCCGTCGTGTCCGCCGTCACGGTCACCGAACCGGCCGTCACCGTGGCGTTCTCAATGCCGGCCACGACCGCGCTGGTCACCGTATTGCGCACGACCAGACCGCCGATCGCCAAGGAATCCGATTGGTCGAAATTCAGGCCTTGCGCGAACAGTGTCGCCTCATCCGCGCGCTGCCAGTAGTCCTGATCCGTGTAGTCCGCCGACGAGAGATCAACCGTTTCGTCGTCGCCCATATACCTGTAGAGACCGCCGCCCTCGCCCTTGTTGGCATCATAGGTGTCGGCCAATTTGACCACATCGCCGAACCGAACCCGCTGGCTCCCGTCGCCGGACAGGAAATCTGCGCTCACCGCGTCCTGATCCAAGCCGACCAACGCTTTCGCCAACCCCAGGCCGCCATCGTTGGACGTGGTTGAGGACGACACCAATTTGACGTTGGAATGGATGGTGGCGGAATCGGTCGCAGCGACGACGATGCCACCGCCGGCCTGGATCGACCGGTCGTTCGAGGCAGTCTCCTGGATGGACGCCTTGGTCACCCCGCTCACGCGGTTGCCGGAAACGATGCCGCCCACCCCGAGACCCACCGCACCGAACAGCGCCGACGCCGTCGATTCCGAGGTGTTGCTGACTGTTGAATTGACGGAGGCGCGATTGTCGGCCGTGACAGACAGGGTCCCGCCGGCCGCGACGAGAGAGCCGACGACGGCGGCGACGGTGTCCCCCTCCGCGTCGGTGGCGTTGTCGTCGGCAAGGACAGTGTCGAGGAGGGAACTGTTGAAACCGGTGAGTTGCAAGCCTAAGGCATTGAAGGCAACCGCCACGCCGACAGCGGAGTTGGTGCCGCCGGTCACGGCCGCGCCCGCCTCCGCCCGCGCGTCGATCTCGCCGGCGTTGATCGCCGATACCGTGATGTCGCCGCTGGACGTGGTCACGCTGCTGTCGGAGACAGTGGCGCTGACGCCTCCATAGACTTCGTTCCACGCCGCCGTTCCGCCGACGCTGAGCGAATAGGTGGTGCGCCACCCCACCCCGCCCACGGTGTCCACGGTCACCAGAGCCGTGGTCTGCGCACCGACCGAAAGGTCGTTGGTCGCCTGGACGGATACGCTGCCAGCGACGAGCGTCGATTGCGCAACCTGGGCGGACACACCCTTATGGATGCGATTGGATGCGGTCGCCTGTTCCAGCTCGATGGCGGGGAACTGTCCGATATTGGCATAGAAGTCGGTCGACTGGGCCGAAAAGCTGGCTTGATCCACGGCGGAGACGCTGATGCCGTCGGCGGCCGTGACCGTCGATCCGGACAACAGCGCCTCGGTGCGTCCGGTCAGAACATTCGAAGCGTCCTTGGCGATGGCCATGGTGGTGGCCGTATTGGTCGCCGACAGGCTGAGTCCGCGCACATTCAACGTCGCATTCGTGACCCGCGCCCGCACGTCGTCTCTGGTCACCTCGGTCCGGTGCGTGCCGGTCACCACCGAGTCCACCTTGCCCAGCACCCCACCATCGGCGCCGTCGGTGGCCAAGGCCTGCACGGTCACCAATCCCGCTCCGCTCAGGCCGAAGCTGCTGCCGGCGCTGCCCAGATAAGCCAGGGTGTCGCGGACCAGGGTGATCTGGCTCGCAGCGGCGTCCCAACCCGTCAGCGTGGTGAACAGGCTGTCCGCCGTCTTGATCTCGGTGGTGATGCCGGTCGCATCCTTGGCTTGGATCAGCAGACTGGACGGTTCGCTCAGTGAAAGGGCACCGGTGCCGACGGTGATATCCGCGCCACCGGCTATGCCGGCCACCGTGCTCTGGTCGGACGTCACCGAAATCTGGGAGCTGGAGGTGTCCAAGGTGCGGAGGGCGAAGGTCGTCTCGGTCTCGGCCAATACCGACAGAGTCGACGCCTGAATCCGAGCCAATTCGCCCACGACGGCACTGGCCACGGACTTGGATGACACCGTGAGGTTCGTGGTGAATCCGCTGTCGGAAAGCCCCACCACATTGTTCACGGCGGCCTTGAGAGTCACCGAACCTGAGGTGACGATCGACCCGTCTACAGCCACGCTGGCGGCGAGGTCCATGGTCGCCGACGTGCCGGCGTTGGCCGTGTTGGCATCCTCTGCGGCCAGAACGATGTCGGCCTGCGAGGCTATGCTCTGCCCGGCCGGAACACGAATGGTCTCCGCCTCGACCGTGAGCGCGGTCGCCCCCAGATTGACGGATTGAATCGTCAGCGTGTCATGGCCGCCCAACCCGCGAATGGTCAGAGACGTGGTCGGCTTGACGAAGGTGATACTCTCGAAGGTCGACCCCGATACCGTCAGCGTCTCGCCGGGCCCCGCGGCGAGGACGGCATCGGAATCGTCCCCTTCGGTCAGCGTGATGACGCGGTTTGCCGTCATCGTATTGTCGACGATCGGCTCCAGCCCCGCATAGGTCAGCGCCCGGCCGTCCAAGGTGATCGTGCCGGAATGGGGGTCGTCGGCGGCGTATCCAATGGTTTCGAATGTGCCGCCGTCCAAGACCAAGGTATCGAAGCCCCGGTCCCCTCCGTCGACGACCCCGGAAATGTGTCCACCTGCTTCGATGACAAAAGTGTCGCGGTTATCCGCATCACCGATGAGATTCTCGATGTCCGAGAACCTGACCGAGCCAACCGAACCGGCTCCGTCCCCCATGACTGTCCAGGTCTGATCGGCCCCGACCACGACCAGATTGTCATTGCCGGCATTGCCGGCGATCTCCATGGCGTTATCGGTGCCGGCAAAGACGAAGCTGTCACCACTGCGTCCGCCGATGACCCGCTCGACGCCAGTCAGCGTGAACCATACGCCGTCGTCGCTCCTGGAAACGGTCCCGTCTGCATCGGTGACATAGCCGCCGAAGCCCACATTGAGCTTGCCCGAGGCGTGGGCAATGACGGTGACGGAGTCTCCGACGGACGAGAGATCGAGAACCTCGGACGCATTGTCGCTGGCGGTCGCCAGGGCTTGGAGGGCCGCGTTGCCCTGCACCACACCGGCCTGGACGTCCTCGACGGAATAGGAAATAGATCCATCGTTGGCGACAATGGTTCCTGGAGAGGACGGGATGGCTTGCTCTTCCTGCGCGGGGGCCACGAGCATCGGCACCACCACCTGGGCAGCCGCGCCGGCTGGGTCGGCGGAGAGCAGGAGTCGGGGCTCGAGCATCTCAAGGGCAAAGTTGTTGCGAGCAGACACACGCCGAACGCGGCGATGAATCCGCCGCTGAGATGCCGTGATCACGTTCTTCCCCCCAAGAAGCAATGTTTATCACAAAACACTGCAGGAAAGTAGCACAAATGCCAAAGAAAATACTGGCACTTTCCCAGAAGGTGCCATCCTCAGTCCATCTCGTATCGGCCCTACAGAGGATTTTACATTAATTTAAGTATGTCCATATTGTCAACACACCAGCTCTCCTGTCAATTAAATATAGTATGCTCTTTTGGTTAACGAGATATAATTCTATATACTGAACACATTTCACGTCTAAGACTGACACGGCTCTGCCTATCGCATTGGTCGCCCGATCGAACCTGGCCAGCATCTTCGGCATTCAGAGGAGCCCGCCGCCGCCATGGCATCGCGACCCTGGAGATCGATGAGGGCCACGGCCTTCATGCCCGCCTCGGCAGCCGTCCTCGGCCCAGGGCGAAACTGGGCCATCAGCAATTCGTGCGCCGCGATGCTCAATGGTAGAACAAAATTCTCTCTATATCGTCTGATCATATAATCATCGTCAACAGAAACGGTGTCCATAGGCAATGTGACAATCGCCACTTCCCATTTAGAGATTGACTCCGAACTGGGCATCCCCATCCTAGAAACACTCCGTAGAGAAGTCGAAGAACCGCGCCAGCACAAGACCTGCCCGGCCGGGCCCGGCCGGTGCCGAACCCGAGACGACCGGATTGAGTCGCGCTGACGTCTGTAGGTCTGAAATCCTACACATCCCGAGTCTCCTCGCCCCTCGCGAGCCCGACGGCCGTCTCCTGACGGTCGGCCATATGCCAGGCGAACGCCCAGGGAGGGCGCCAGGACCATCCTCTGCACCGTCTTCGTTGCCATCGTTCCGAGAAACCCGGCCGGCCGCCTGTACGCCCGCTTCCGACACCGCACCGGCCGGTTGCATCGGCTCCGAAGCGGACGGTCGGGGTGTGCCGCGTGGCTGGATCTTTGCAAGTCGGCCAGGCGCCTGCGCCGACTTTCCCAAATCACTTCTCTCGCCGGTCATCACCCGTCTCCACATACATCGAAGAAGCCGTGGTTTTCCGGTGATCGGATGACGAACAGACCTTGCCCTCGCCCCAACTCCCGGCAATGGTTCGGATGCCGATACTGGACTTGCTGTCGGTACAGTTGGTCGCAATGTCTCGGTCGAGCGTTGACACAGCGCCACCAGACGCGACCGCGTTTCCGGCCGACACGCCTCGGTTCAACAGCGGACGGTTCGCGTCACGCTGACACGCCCCTCCCGCACACCCAACCTCCATCCCTATCTCCAAGAATTGCCATTTGGACCGTAGATCAGCCACCACAACGAATTCAACCCACGGAATTTTGACGATATACTGACAAATTTGCGATCTTTCATGTGGGCTTTGCCATGTATAGCAATATTCAACCCAATGGCCTCAATAAGTAATCACGTAAATACTTGACCAACAACAGATATATATGATCATATATTGATATAACACTAAATTTATCTTGATAGCTCATTTAAATGCTTGCGCTCAATGACGAAGTAATCTATCATCACCAGTAGCTGGCAATCTTATTCTTGGGGGACGGACCGATGGAGGTGCCAGACGTTCGCACGGTTCTGATTGTTCAACTCTTGGTCACGCTGCTCTTTGCCATACTCTTCGCCATCCAATGGCGCCAAGGTTTCGGAGGCCGGCCAGCGGGTCTGTGGGCGGCGGGGCATGCCGTGGCCACTTTGGGCCTCGTTTTCAACATACTCCGGGGGGTGTCGCTGCCAATCCCGATACCCGTCGAGATTCCGGCCAATGTTCTGCTTTTGTCAGGTGCGTTCCTGATCGTGCGAGGCATCTGGCTTGAAGCCGGCTTTCGCTTTCCCCGAAGCGTGGAGCTGTCGGCATTGGTCGCCAACATTGTCCTGTTCACGTGGTACACGGTCGTCATGCCCGATGGCGGCATGCGAATACTCATCGGCGCCACCCAACTGGCGACGATTTTCCTATCCAGTGGGATTGTTCTATTGTTGGAAGGACGGCCCTGGCGGCGCGGCGTCAGCCAACTTGCCGCCATTTGCCTGTCGGTGCTCGGTACGGCCCATTTGTCGAGAGTCGTCATGACACTGGTCAACGGTGCCACGGACACGCCAATTCCAGAATCAAACCAAGCCGGACCACTCCTCCTATTCGCGCTCATCAGCATCGCCGCGGACATTTCCTTGCTGTGGCTCCGGATGGCGGCCTGGCGTCAGGATCTGATCGTCGAAATCGAACAGCGCCGCCGGTCCGAGGCGGCCGCCCATGAGGCAGCGCAAGCCAAGAGCCGTTTCTTTGCCAGCACGAGCCATGAAATCCGTACGCCCATGAATGCCATTATCGGCCTCACGCGCCTTTTGGCTCGGACTCCTTTGGACGAACGCCAACGTCTCCACGTCGACCGCATCTCAACCGCAGCCGGCATACTGCTGCGGTTGGTCGATGGAATGCTCGATTCCGCCCGCTTGGAAGCCGGGCGCGTCGCTGTCGAGACCGTGGACTTTATCCTCGACGATATCCTGGATCAGGTGGCTGCCCTCTTTGCCGCCGACGCCGAGGTCAAAGGCTTGAGCTTCACCATGGCCTGCGACGAGGCGGTACCAGCGAGCCTTTGCGGCGATCCCACCCGGCTCACCGAAATTCTGATCAATGTCGTCGGTAATGCGGTCAAATTCACCGCCAGCGGCAGCGTCGAGCTGGCTGTTGCGGTCGAACAGCAATCGGAGGATGGCATGACCCTCCGGTTCATCGTGCGCGACAGTGGTCCGGGCATCCCGTCCGACCGTATCGACACCATTTTTGAACCCTTCCAGCAGGCCGACAATACCATCTACCGCCAGTACGGTGGTACTGGATTGGGTCTCTCCATTTCGCGCCAGATTGCCCGGCTGATGGGCGGAGACATCAAAGTCGAAAGCACCATTGGCCGAGGCAGCTTGTTTTCCGTGCATCTTCCGTTCAGACAAGGACGGTCGGCTCCGCCCGCAGCCCATGCGCCGGCCATCCGGTTGGATGGCCGGCGCGTCCTGGTTGCCGACGACGATGAAACCAATCGTGAAGTCGCGCGCGAAATCCTTGAGCAGGCCGGTGCGCTGGTCGAAACCGCCACCGATGGCAGGGAAGCGGTTGCCAAAGCGCTGGCCCCCCGCTCCGGATTCGATGCGGTTCTGATGGACATCCGTATGCCCGATCTTGATGGTCTCACGGCTGCCACCCGAATCCGCGAACATCACAGCCCCCAGGAATTGCCGATCATTGCCGTCACCGCCCATGCCCTGGACGAGGAACGTCAGCGCTGCCTGGCTGCCGGCATGAATGATTTCATTACCAAACCCGTGGAGCCCGCTCTGCTCCTGGTTGCTCTCGCCCCGTGGGTTACGGCGCACGCCATCAACGCCCGGACGGACTCAGCAGGGCCGTCCGAACCATTGCTGGCGAGCGTCCTTCCCGGCGTCGACATCGCCGGAACCCTCAATCGATTTTCCGGAAATGCCACGATCGTCCGTCGCCTGCTTGGCAGCTTTGCCGACCGCTGCAGGGAGTCAATGGAAACGCTTGATCGGTTGGGAATGGGAGAAACAGTGGACGGTGCCAAAGACCAAATTCATCGCTTGCGGGGCGCCGCGGCCACCCTTGGTGCCATTGGTGTCGCCAATTGCGCGGCGCGGCTCGAATCGGCACTGACCCTGCATGATGTTGCCGCAGTCCGGGTCGAAGCGGTGGCACTGACGAACACGGTCCGAACCTTTATCAAAACGATGCCAACAACCGGTATTGACCCAGTCAGACCTGCGATTTAATGTGCAATAGTGTCTAATTCTTAAGACCCAAAGCTAGGTCAACAGGTCTATGGAATCTGTGATGTCCTATTTTGACGAAAAGATATCTTCTATTCGGGCGATTCTAGTTGAAGATGACAATGAGCTACGAGAATCTCTCATCCAGACATTATCCGAACTGGGCGTGGAGACTATTGGTGCGGATCGCGCCGCCGATTTTTACCAGAAATTGTTTGTCGGTAAATTTGACGTTGCGATTATCGATATTGGCCTACCGGACGGCGACGGACTTTCCATCGTTCGCTTTCTATCTGAGCGCACCGAAATCGGTTTGATCATTCTCACCGTTGCGGGAGAGGATGAAGACCGGATCCGCGGCTTCGTTTCCGGTGCCGACCTTTACTTCGTAAAGCCGGTCAACTGCCAGGAGCTTGCCGCCGCAGCGGCCCGCCTGACCCAACGACGCCGGCTCGCCCAAGTGGACCCTGTCGCTCTTCCTTGGATCATGCGACGAAAGGAATGGCAGCTGAAGGCGCCGTCTGGCATCGTCGTTACGCTGACCACCAGGGAAATGGAATTTCTACACTGTCTTGGCACCAAGAGCGGTGAAGCTGTCTCCCGAACCGATCTCCTCGCGCATTTGAAATACGGCCAGGACACGACCGATTCTCGCAGCCTGGATGCACTGGTCCGTCGCCTGCGCATCAAATCGGAGCCGCTGCTTGGGCATCCTTTACCCGTGCGCACCATCTACGGTTTTGGCTATCTGTTTTCCGAGCCCCTCATCATCGAGTGACGGCGCTGACGGTGTTGCGCCGCTTTGTCGAGGCTGATCCGCCACCAACAGGGGCCTGAGGCGGTGGGGCGTGCCGCGGCGGCGTTGCCGATCCCATCGTCGGCCGGTCCCTTGTCACGACAACCGAAGGGGGTCCCCTCGCCGCCCCCGCCTCATCCCGACACAGGCATCGTCATCACGCACAACAGCTCGAACAGGACGGACACGCCGAGCCAAGCGGTGGTACCGGCGGGGTCGAAGGGCGGGGAGACCTCGACCACGTCGGCACCGATAATGTTCAGGCCAGCCAGGCGACGCACCAGACGCAACGCCTCCGCCGAGGTCGGGCCGCCGACTTCCGGTGTGCCGGTGCCAGGGGCGAAGGCCGGGTCGACGAAATCGATGTCGAAGGACACGTAGACCGGATCCGTGCCGATGACGGTTCGGGCCTCGGCCATGACATCGGCGCCACCGCGCTCGGCCAGGGCTTCCATGTCGATCATGGTGACGCCGTGGCTGCGGCCGAAGTCCCGGTCCTCCGCGTCATAGGCTGTGCCGCGCAAGCCAATCTGCACGGTCCGGCGTGGGTCGAGCACGCCTTCCTCGATGGCGCGACGGAAGGGGGTGCCGTGGGTGTACTGGCTGCCACCGAAATAGCTGCGGTACAGATCGCTGTGGCTGTCGAACTGGATCATGCCCGGCGGCCGACCGCCGTCGCCCAGCGCACGCAGGATCGGCAGAGTGCACAGGTGGTCGCCGCCGGCGGTCAAAGGCCGAATGCCGTGGCCACGCACGCTGCGATAAAAGCGGGCAAAGCGGTCCAATGTGTCCAGAATATCCGCTGGGTTCGGTCCAACGTCGCCCAGATCCGCGCAGCGCGCCGCCTCAAAGGGACGGTGCCTGGTCTGCCCATGCTGCGAACGGATCATGGTCGACAGGTCGCGCAACTGGCGCGGCCCGTGCCGCGCGCCCGGACGGTTGGTGGTGCCGGCATCCCAGGGTGCGCCGATCAACCCGACCTCCACCTCTCCGATGCGCGGGTGGTCGAGCGGTACATGGGGCAGGCGCATGAAACTGGGCACGCCGGCAAAGCGCGGCAGCGTCAGCCCGGAAACTGGTCGAAAAAAGGTATCATCCATCGGTGTATCGGGGTCATGTGCAGAGTGCCGGGTCCGCCATCGAAGGCCCCAGCCTGTCGTTGGCCATAGAAGCACAGGCCCCAACCGCTCGCCAAGGAATCCAGCCGGCGGCCCCTCCGTGGCTGTGTCTTCCGGAACGGCGAGCGCCCAAAGCAGGCTCACATTGAGTATGCATTTCCAGCATGACAAGGTCACGGAATTCAGCTTGGTTCCGGGGCGGTACCCGAAAGCCACGGCAGGTTTCCTGCATCACCAACTGGTCGACGGCCAGGCGCGACAACGCCTCGCGTAACGGGCTGGCACCCATGCCGTCGCGCGTCTGCAGCGCGGCGAAGCGCGGCCGGCACCCCGGCGGCAGCGCGCTTATGATGATATCTTCCCGCACCTACGCGAACGCCGCTTCGCCCAGGGTCGCCGGGTCGGACGGGCAAGTGGCGGGCCGAGACCTGGCGGCGGTTCGGTTGGTGGCGAGCCGCTTTTTTTTGGTATCGATGAACCGATCTCTTGTCGATAGTCTCACGACTGTCGACAATTCACGTCTCGCCCGAGCCCAGGAGCCCATAGACCCATGACCGCCCCCCGCATCGACACCGTCATCACCGGCGGCACCGTGGTCAGCGAGACCGCGAGCCTGGAGGCCGCCGTGGCCATCGACGGTGGCCGTATCGTTGCCGTCGGCGACCCGGCCCTGATGCCCTCGGCGCGTGAGATCATCGATGCCACCGACAAGATGGTGTTGCCCGGAATCATCGACGTGCACGTGCATTTCCGCGAACCGGGTATGACGCACAAGGAGGACTGGGAAACCGGCAGCCGTGCCGCGGCGGCCGGCGGCGTGACCACCGTATTCGAGATGCCGAACACCGACCCGCCGGTCGACACGGTGGAACACTTCCAGCTCAAGAAGGACATCGCCGAGCGGAAGTCCCTAGTGGATTTCGGCCTCTATGGCCTATTGAGCGAGCAGGCGCTTCCGCATCTCGCTGCCCTGGCCGAAGCAGGCGTGTGCGGCTACAAGCTGTTCCTGGGCAATACAACGGGCAACCTGCCCTGTCCCAGCGACGGCGCGGTGCTTGAAGGCTTCGAGATCATCGCAGGTCTTGGGCTGCGCTGCTCGATCCACGCCGAGAACGCGCCGATCCTATTCTGGCGCGAGAACAAGTTGATCGCGGCCGGACGCACCGATGCGCTCGCCCATCTGGCCGCGCGCACCGATGTGGTCGCGCTGGAGGCGTTGTGCCGGTCCTGCGTGTTGGCCGACTGGACGGGTGCCCGCATCCACATCGTGCACGAGAGCTGTGCCGGCAGCCTACCCTACATCCGCTTCTTCAAGGACAAGGGTGTGGATCTGACTGTGGAGACCCTCCCGCAGTACCTGTATCTGGACGTCGAGATGATGCTTGAGCCGGGCGGTGAGATGATGCGCATGAACCCGCCGGTGCGGCAGAAATCGCACCAAGCGGCCTTGTGGGCCGCCTTGACCGACGGCACCATCGACATGATCTCGACCGACCATGCTCCGCATGCGCCGGAGGAGAAGGCGGGCAACCGCATCTGGGACATCGCGTGCGGCATGGTCGGTGTGGAGACGTCGGTACCTCTCATGCTGACCGCGGTGGCGCAAGGCCGCCTCAGCCTCGCCAACTATGTCCGCGCTGCCTGCGCTGCTCCGGCCCGAGCGTTCGGCCTGTACGGACGCAAAGGCGTGTTGCAGCCGGGAGCGGATGCTGATGTGGTGATCGTGGATCTGAACAAGACGGCGACACTCAGTGCCGATCGGCTGCACTCGCGCGGTAAAGCCTTCCCTTATGAAGGCATGACAGTGCGCGGCCTGCCGGTCCGCACGCTGGTGCGCGGCCGTACGGTGGCCGTGGATGGGGTCGCCGTCGGCGAACCGGGCTGGGGACAGATGGTGCGCCCCAAGATGACCCCGCCGACACCGCGCAACCGCAACACCACCACGCAAGCGATTCTCACCGCGGACCGGCGCCCGTGGTGACCGACAGCGACGCCCAGCCGCCGTCCACGGCAGCGCTAGATCATGGTGGCGGGGCTGTCCATTGCGGACCGGCGGGCCGCAACACCCCGTAGGTCCATGTCGAACAGCGTGTCGGCGCCAAGCGACCAGCGGCGCGTCGGCGGGCGCAGGGCTTGATCCAGCCGGTCGATCGGCGGTAGGGCCAACGCCGGCCGGCCGGAACCGATCAGCAGCGGCGCCACGCTGAGCTGCAGGCGGTCGAGCCGACCGGCGGCCAGAAACCGCGACACCGTACCACCGCCACCTTCGATGAGCAGCCGGGTCAGGCCGCGGGCGGCCAGAACCTGGAGGATGTCGGCCGGGGCGAAGCCGTCCGGCCCGGCCGGCACGGCCAGCGTTTCGGCGCAGGCGGACAGGTGGCCGGCCGTGCTGCCAGCACGCAGCACCAGGGTCGGCGCCGCCGTGTCGGTCAGCACCGGACTGTCGGCCGGTAGCCGGCCGCGTGGGTCGACGACCACGCGCACCGGATTGGCACCGACGACCCGACGTACGGTCAAGCGCGGCCGGTCGAGACAAGCGGTCTCGGCCCCGACCAGTACTGCCTCGACGAGCGCGCGCAGCCGGTGCAGGTGGTCCAGGCTCTCCGGTCCGCCGATGACGTGCGAGTGGCCGCCAGCGGTGGCGATGTGCCCGTCCAGACTTTGACCCATGTGGGCCAGCACCAGGCCGTGGGGTGTGGCGGCCGGCAGCAGTGGCAGCATCATGGCGAACAAATCGGCCACCGCCGGCATGACGCGCGCGGACACGGCGACCAGCTTGCCGGCTGGAGCATCGATCATCAGATCGGCCTCCCTTGCCCCGCCCGTGTGCTTTGGTTCAAACCCGCTACCGGACCAATACCAAGCGCCGTCCAGGCTCGACCCATCGGCCGTGTCCGGGTTGAGACCACTGCGGAGCAAGGCCCATGCCGCCGTAACCATGGCACTGCCAACCATGCGTTCCTTCCTCCCGTGTCGACGGCGGCGCTTGCGCACGCCGGCCCGATGCCGCACAACCGGCCAGGCGGGCGGGCGTGGGGCACAGCATAGGGCAGGCAGAGCATGGGAGCGATGATCATTGGCGTGGGCAACCGCTACCGCAGCGACGACGGGGTCGGCCCCTACCTGGTGGAGCTGTTGACCGCACATGGTATCGATGCCGTTGCGCACAGCGGCGAAGGCATCGGCCTCATGGACCTCTGGCAGGGTGCCGACGACGTGGTGCTGATCGATGCCGCCATGTCGGGGGCCATCCCCGGCACGCTGCACCGGTTGGATGCCGTGACGACCCCGGTGCCAAAGAACTTCTTCCGCTATTCCAGCCACCTCTTCGGTGTCGCAGAAGCGGTGGAGATGGCTCGGGCTCTCAAACGGCTGCCACCCGCACTGCGCCTCTTCGGCATCGAAGGCCAAACCTTTACCACCGGTACCACGCTGTCGCCCGAAGTCGCGCACACCGCGGCGACAGTGTTCCAGGAACTGACTGCTGGGGTGAAGCGGCCTGGTTGACCGTATCGGTTGCCGGCTGTTGCCAACACTCCGGACTCCAGTTCACAAATTCGCAATCAACAATCTATTCAGTTATTGACTCCTTTTTTTCACACACGGTTGGGCAACGTGGGGTCAATCCGATTGCGTCATTGGTTGGCCATGGATCGGATATCGTAGGCCAAGTGCCCTCATTAGATCAGCGAGAATGGATCGTTGGTCGGGCTCGGATGACAGTTTACACATGGGCTGACCTGGCGAGACACGTTCAGTCGTACCAACGGCCCGAAACACTGACCGGTCCTCGGGCCGCCCTGTTTCGGAGCGCCGGCCTCCTTGCCGGCTGGATCGCCGGCTTCCAGCCGGCCCGGACCCCGCCCAGCAGCCGGCCGCCAAGATGGCGGCGGTCCAGCCGGCCGGGATGCCGGCGCTCCTCGTTCAGCGCCGAAACCGAACCTGTCATCAATGCGGGCCATGGGTATAAAACCTCAAACGTACCTCAAAAAACGCAAACCGCACTTGGCGGTCGGACAGGTATGGCCCCGTCCTGACCATGGTTGCGGATCAGGAAAACCGGATCGTGGTATGTCCATGTTTGCATTAAGCACCTTCGCTATCAGCGTTCGAGAGAGTCGCTTGGTGTGTTGAATTGTCGGGGATTGCCGTGAAGTCCTCGGCGACAGCGGATGCCCCACGCCGCTGGATGAATGGGGTGGTGGGATGAATGCAAGCTCTGCCGAGATAGGATGGCGTATTCGATCTGGTTTCGGCTGCTTGAGTCAATGATAGAAATAGGTAGTGTTTTTAAAATATCTCGAATGAATAGACACATATGTGAATGTAAATCATTGCTACTACCGCAGCGATCTCGACCGATTGCGGGCGTTGGCGCTGGGAGATGGCATCGCCCCGTGGCTGCCGTTCGAGACCCGCCGGCGTAACCGGTCTCAAGCAGACGGCCGCTCAGGCTCTGCTGCTCCTCCACCACGGTGCCTGCCCTGCCCGTCACAATCGCAGGGATGCGGGAAAATCCCGCCATGATTGCATTGCCCGTTTGACCGCATGGCCTCAAGTGCTAATGGTATATACCGTAACCAATAACACCTGGGAGGATCGAAATGCCGTTGTGTCGTCTTGTGTCTCGCCTCGGTCTAACTGCCGTGCTCCTGGCCGGCGTTTCCGGTTCAGCCCTGGCGCAGGGCAGCAATCTTGAGCGGCTGTCGCAATTCAAAACCACTGGAACCACCGAGTTCCAAACGGTCGACCAGAGCGGTCGGCGGGCCGATCAGTTGCGGGCCAACTTGGAGCGCATCACTCTGCCCGAGGGATTTCGCATCGATTTGTATGCCGTCGTGCCCGACGCCCGGCATATGGCCGTTGCCCCGCAGGGCACCGTGACGTTCGTCGGCACACGCAAGACCAAAGTGTGGTCGGTGGTCGACCGTGATCGCGACCGGGTCGCCGATGAGGTCATGGACTTTGCACCGTCCATCACCTTCACCGTTCCGAACGGACCCTGTTTTTCACGCGACGGATTTCTTTACATCGCCGAGCAGAACCGGGTGCTGGTGTTCCCGGCGGCCGAGTTCTTCTTCGAAGGCCCGGACGTGGCGGCCTTCAACGTGGTGGCACAAGGTGACCTGATCCCGGAGGACGAGGAATCCTACAACCACACGGCACGAGTGTGCCGGATCGGAGCGGACGGCAAGCTTTACATATCGCTTGGGCAACCGTTCAACGTCTTCCCACCGGAGAAGATGGATTTGTATATGGAAACCGGCATTGGTGGCATTGTGCGGATAAACACCGACGGCACCGACCGGGAGGTTTATGCCGCCGGCATCCGCAATTCGGTCGGCATGGACTTCAACCCCGCGAACGGCGAGCTCTGGTTCACCGACAATCAGGTGGACGGCATGGGCGATGATATCCCACCGGGTGAGCTGAACCGGGCCACCGGCCCCGGCCAGCATTTTGGCTTTCCGTGGTACGGCGGCGGGGATACACGCACCCACGAATATGCGACCGAAACCCCACCAGATGGCCTTGTATTTCCGGAAGTCGACATGGTGGCCCACGCCGCGGACCTGGGCATGACCTTCTACACCGGGCGGATGTTCCCCGACCGTTACCGTGGTGGCATTTTCTCCGCCCAGCACGGCTCTTGGAACCGCACCACGCCTGTCGGCGCGCGTGTCATGTTCACGCCACTGAACGAGGACGGCAGCGCCGGCAATACGGAGGTGTTTGCTGCCGGTTGGCTGGATGACGAGACGGGCGAATACCATGGCCGTCCCGTCGACGTTGCGCAGTTGGCCGACGGTTCCATTCTGGTGTCGGACGACTTCGCCGGCGCCGTTTACCGCATCTGGTACGAAGGCTGAGACGGTCGGCAACACTCCGGCGCACGTCGTTCGGACGATGTGCGCTGAGTGCCCCTGCGCACCGACTCAGATCGACCGATCCCCATCCTCATCATCCTGGACGTTTGCCATGACAGACGCTTGGCCGTTTTTGGCTGTGAGCCTGCTTATCTTGGGTTCGGCCGGTTCCGTGGCAGCCGGCGACCTGGCCGCCGGTCGATCGGTGGCAGAGACCGTTTGTGCCACTTGCCATGGTGTTGACGGCATCGCCGTGGCGCCGGACGCGCCCCATCTCGCCGGCGAGAACAGACTCTACCTGCGTGCCCAACTGCGTGCCTTCCGATCCGGCAGGCGCCAACATCCACAGATGTCGATCATCGCTCAAGCGCTGACCGACCAGGAGTTGGCCGATGTGGTAGCATGGTACGAGGCGATTCAGATTACCGCGGTCATGCCTGACTAAGAGGCAAGAGCCGCATCATCCGATGGGTCGTTTGCGGGTGGGAACCCGAACCCATCCAGAATTGAAAACTGTCAGTCGTGGCAATGATCCATGCTGAGGTGGACCGCACCATTTGGACTGGGATAGGCCTGAGTCAAATAGTAGAGTGCCACCCGACAGGTCTGGGTTTCCACAGTCACGGACAAGCCTCTGCTCGAGTTTTCGGATTTGCCCTGGAGAACACAAATGTTGTTGGTGCAGGCGTATGCGAGCGCCATGTTTTTCCACGGCGTGAATTTGCCAAATCACGTGTGGTGAAGACCAATCCACCTTTTAAGTATCCGCCTCGCGGTCAAAATACAGCCGTTATATTTCCATCATCAATCAAAAGAATGACGGTTGCCGCTCATCCAACGGCCCAATCTCCGTCCGCCGACCGAGCCACAGCCCAACGTCGTGGCCGTGCTACCCGGATACGCCCTCCCATCAGTAAAGACCTTTGGCCTCACGTCATCGATTTTGCACGATCGGAGTACCAAAAAAACCGCAAAACGGCGAAGGCGGGTTAGGTCCAACGCGAAGATCGACGGTCTTACACCACGGCAACAGACACTGCATCCCAGCACCCCACACCATAGGACGGAACCGAGATACCTCATCACCAAGCCACCCCGCCGGATCACCTCAGGACGACGCTTGCCATCCATCAACCATCGGTTGGCGGTGCCCAATTGTTCAGCTACTATATCTAGATTTAGCCTCGAGATGCAGAGGAGAGATGTTTTTTTTGGGCTTGTACAAGGATCGCAGCCGTACCTTTCATACCATACTGTAAACGACACCGTTGACTAGTCAGTGACGAAGCGCCTATAATATATTAGTCCCGATGGGATCGGTAAAGTATGGAATAGAGTTTCGTGAAAGCCATCTTCTGATCTGAGTTGCCCCGATTTCTGTGACCTCCTGCTGACTTTGGGAGGCTCAATCACTGACTGAATGGCCTGGCGGATCAGACTATTTGGCCATTCCAGTACGGCACGTTGCTCACCCCTAAACGGTGCAATGTTCCAATTTCTTGTCACGAATTCCCGCAAACCGGGCAATTTACATGTGGAATCAAAGAAATGCTCAGTAAACTCTTCATTGGAGCGAAGATCGCTGCTGCATTTGGGTTAGTTATTTCGACCTTCTTTGCTCTGGGTGTCCTGATGGTGGTCCTTGCCCTATCTGGCAAGCAGGCGCGGGAAGCAATGGCGACGGCCGGACGCGATTTAGATCTGGTTCGGGAGGTTCAGATATTAGCACAGGAGTATTTGCGCACGCATGACAGCGGTGACGTCACCGAAGCCGAGTCACTTCTGGTCAGTATTGACGGTAGCGAACAATCGGGAACGACGGACTCACTACGCGATTACACCGCGGCACTACAGCAGGAAAGGGAACATCTGACTGCCATTGACGCCTCGGGAGCAATCGTTGCCCAGCTTGTTGAGCGCGTTGTGCAGATCTCCACGGACATCTCCGCGCTCCAGACAACCAAGATCGAACGTTTTTCTCGAATCTATGCCCAAGCCCGCGAGCAGCTTACCGCCGCCGCTGAAGCTCAGGATGGGGTCCGCCTGATCCGGGCCCTCCGTATGAACGATGCCGGCCAACAGCAACTGCGAAACAGCCACAGCGTCAACGAAGACGCTCAGAAACTGATGCTGGCCGCGACCCGTGCTCAAAGCGCGACACTTGACTACCGCTATGCCCGCGACGACGATATCCGCACCGCCGCTCAAAACAGTTTCCGCACGGCGGCGGCAAACATGGACGGAGCGGCTCAACGCCTTCAGGAGCGCTTGTCCGGTGTTTCAAAGCAACAAGCCGCCTCGGTCGCCGAAATCAGTCGGGAGTTGCAGGAGGCCTTCGATGTGCTCCAGCGTGAAGCGCTGGCGCTTCGTCAGGCTAACATAGCGCTTTTTGCCGCCTCCGGCGATCTTGTCACGGTGTTCCAAGCGGCCAAGAAACAGGCCGAAGAGCAGCTCGTCGCCGTGTCGGAGGGGATCAACACGACGCTGCTGGCGTCCCTTGGCTTCGCGGTTCTGATTGCCATCATCCTAACAACACTTCTGAATAGAAACATTGGCGGTCCGATCCAGCGCCTGACTGGCGTGATGGGCAAGCTCGCCGAGGGCAACCGGTCTGTCACTGTGCCGGATCGCGACCGCGGCGACGAGGTTGGAGCGATGGCGCGCGCGGTCGAGGTTTTCCGTGAGAATGCCGAACGCATTGCCAGTCTTGAGGCGGAGAACCGCAATGCGGAGAAGAAGTCGACCGCCGAGCGGGTCAGGGAGATCCGAACCCTCTCAGCCGAACTGGATACCGCGACACGATCGGTAATAGACAGCGTAATGTCGACCGCCGACAGATTTGCACAAGAGATGAAAGAACTGACGCACATCGCCGGCGACACACGAAGGCATGTGGAAGTGGTACAAGAAGCGGTGCAGAACGCGAACATCAACCTGGCAGCCGTCGCCAACTCAACGCATCAAATGTCCGGCGCGGTACGCGAGATCTCCAGTCAAACGAACAACTCCAACATGCTCTCTCGAGAGGCGGTCAGCGAAACGGAAAAGCTTGTCAACTCCGTAAAGCAGGTCACCGACTCAGCGCATCAGGTCCAGCAGGTGATCAAGTTGGTGCAAGGCATCGCCAAACAGACAAACCTGCTGGCTTTGAACGCAACGATCGAAGCGGCGCGGGCCGGTCAGGCGGGCAAGGGTTTCGCCGTCGTTGCGAGCGAGGTCAAGTCCCTGGCAAAACAAACCGGATCGGCAACCGGCACCATCGAAGAGCAGATCGACGGCATCGGCACGGCGGTCGACTTGGCGGCCCAGTCCGCCAGTGGTTTCCAGGATATGATGAACCGCATCGCCCATATCACAGATGCCATTGCGGGGGCGATCGAAGAACAGTCGACCGTGACCCAAGAAATCAGCGTAAACGTCCAGAATGTCGCGGATCGGACCAGCGAGGTCTCGAATACCGTGGATGGTGTCACGAAGAATGCTCAACGTATTGAGGAAACGGCGACCCTGTTGACTGGTTCCGTTGGTCACATATCGAGCAACGCCACCAATCTTCAGTCGGCGGTAAGCCGCCTTCTCAACCGCCTCGAGGCCGACGCCCGAGCACTCGAGTCGTCTGCTGCGACCCTATGACAAGGCTGCGGCTTCCTATCATCATCAAACCGACGGTAAATTATCATCAAACCGACGGTAAACACATCTTGGGAGATTGACGGAATGACTATTCGGCTTTTCTTTCTGATCGTGACCATCACCGTGGGCACAGCCTTTGCCACAGCCCGGGCCAGCGATTTCGACGCGGGCGTGAGAGCGGCGTTCGACACCTATGTCAAGCCGTGGTTGCATCACGCCGAGATTCAAGACGCTTTGCGGACCCAGAATGCCGACCATGCCGCGCTGACAGCAGACGAGATTTCGGCCCGCGACCAGCTCTGGCGTGCCGAAGGTGGCGGCGCCCAATTCGATGAGATCATGGCGAAGCCCTGCTCGTCCTTCATGCTTGATCAGCAGGAGCGCACAGGCGGGCTGATTGTCGAATTGTTCATCGTTGACCTGAAGGGATTGAACGCTTGCCAGACAGTCATCACCAGTGATGTTCTCCAAGGCGACGAGCCCAAGTTCCAGGTGCCAATGGCGGGCGGCGCCAATGGTGAAATCATCGAAGAGATGGAATGGGACGACGAGATCGGCAGCTTTCTACAGAAGATTAGCCGGACCATTACCGACAGTGAAACCGGCGAGGTTATTGGGACCATTACCGCAGGCCTTGTCATAGACTTGCTATAATCCTTGAGTGGTTTCTAGCCGGTTGACCTTCCGTCGTGGAGGTCAACCCACTCAATCGCGCACTCGGCCCAGGCATGGGATTACCGGTCTTGGATTACACCAGGGGCTCCGTGCGCGGCGATTGGCGCCAGACCAACGGCCGGGCAGACCGAGATCGGCACGCCGAGATCGAATGATCCTCAGGGAGACGCCCCCCCGAAGCATACACCTCAAGGAAGTCGCGCCCCTTCCCTTCCGACACCGCCGGAGGTAGCACCGTTGGTCGGTGCGGGGGCGTGGCCGCCCATCACCCGACGGCGGTCTGTCGCGCCCGATGGCGACGATACTGTCCATAAAAACCGTAGACCAAAGAGGCCAGGCTGGCGAGGAGCAAAACCGCCGTGATCGGGCGACTGGCAAACGCCCAATAGCTATAATCAACGATCATCAAGCCTTGGCGCAGACTGAGCTCGGCGATCGGTCCCAGAACCAGGCCGATGATAAAGGACGCGACCGGATACTGAAGACGACGCAGGAGGAAGCCGGTTGCGCCCATAAGCAGCATGACTGCAACGTCGAAGGGATTTGAGTTGAGCGCATAGACTCCAGTCATGCACAAGACAACGATTGCAGGACCGACCAGCGCATACGGCGCTCGCAGAATTAAAGCAAAGTACCGCGCAGCCGGGAGACCGAACAATAACATCAACACATTGGCTAGCATCATACCGATGAAAACGGAATAGACGAGCTGCGAATTTTGTTGCATCAACAAAGGCCCCGGGATAATGCCGTGGATCGTCAATCCGCCCAGCATCACCGCGGTGGTCGCACTGCCCGGGATCCCGAGGGCCAGGAGCGGAATCATCGAACCGCCCACCGCCGAATTGTTGGCGGCTTCGGGAGCGGCGATACCCTCGGCAATGCCGGTGCCGAACGCCTCGGGGTGTTTCGACCAGCGAACCGCCTCCGAGTAACTGATGAAGGCCGCGGTGGTGGCACCGACGCCGGGCAAGGCTCCGATGATTGCGCCCACCGTCGAAGACCGCAGCAGTGTGATCCGGGTCGCCAAGAGTTCCCGAAACGTCGGCAACTGGGTGGAGACCTTCGTCGTGGACTCAGGCGTATGGTGGCTTTCACTCACCCGTTGCAACACTTCGGCCAGCGCAAACATGCCGATGATCGCGGGCACGAAGCTGACACCGGTCAAGAGTCCGAGGTTGCCGAACGTGTAACGCTGCATGCCGGTGATCGGGTCGAGACCGATGGTGGCCACACCGAGGCCCAAGAGGCCTGCGGTCAGCCCTTTGAGGAGCGAGCCGCCGCCGATCCCAGAGATCGCCGTGATGCCGAGAACCGCCAGGGCGAAATACTCCGGCGGACCGAAGCTCAACGCCAGCCGGGCCATGGGGGGAGCAAACAAAGTCAGGACAACCGTGCCGAAAATCCCCCCGATTGCCGACGCAGAAAGGGCGATACCGAGCGCCCTGCCCGCCTGCCCACGCTTGGCCATGGGATAGCCGTCGAGGGCGGTACAAGCAGCTTCCGGACTCCCTGGTGTGTTGAACAGGATTGCGGAGATCGAGCCGCCAAACGTCGAACCGACATAAACGCCGCCGAGCAGCAGCAACCCCTCGGTGGGGTCAAACACGAATGTAAATGGGATCAATAGCGCCACACCGACGATGCCGGTCAATCCCGGCACAGACCCGAAGGTAATCCCCCAGATCACCGCAAAGACGATCAAAAGAAATGTGGTGGGGTTGCCGATCATATAGGCGATGGCTTCGGCGAATGGTTCAAGCATTGCAATTGGCTCCAGGGAGGGTGACCCGTCGGCCCAAGCAGTGGCGAGCGTGCCTAAGGTCAGGCAAGAACGTAAGAGCGTTGTGCTTTCCTAAGGATTTCAGACCAATCGTGCGGCGTGACGGTTTGCCTGCACATCATTGCCAAAAACTTGGCTTAACTCACGCAGGTTCAGCTCTAGTAAAGCAGCAGACTGATATCATAAAACACACCGACACCACGCGGCAGCGGCAACGCCAGCACCCGTGTGAAGATAAAGACAAGTATCAAAGTAAACAATGGCGCAAACAGGATTTTAACTGCCGCCATCTTGAACGACACAGTAAAACTTGCCAACCACAAGAACAGTAAAGTTGCAATTGAAAATCCCAGATATTGAAAGCCGAAATAGTAAGCCATAATGAGAATGGCCATCGCGATTACGCGCAGGGAAATGAACACGCTTTGCGCGGATGGCATACCGGTGTTGGTTGCCAGGCCGGCGTTCCAAGCCTTGAGTTGGGCGCGCAGCCCCAGGATTGAGCTGATGACCTGTCCGCCCGTGGTCAGCGCCATCAGGCCGAACACCAGTTTCGGCCAAAAATCTGTGTCGACTTGGCTATACCGCGGTGACGTCGGAAATCCGTCGGCGATACACCACAACCAGATCGACCCGAGGAAAAAAAACCCGGCAACCGCCAGATTCACAATGGCTTTGCCCATTTTTCCGCCTTGTCCCGTGTCAGCACACCGCTCGGATGGTCCCCCGCGCGGACCTACGGCGCCGGTTCCGCCCCGCAGGTCCCTGTCTCCATCGGGCGGGGTTATTGAATGAACCCGAGCTGGGTCAGAACAGCGGCATAGACTTCGGCTTCGCGGTCGATGAAGGCCCTGAAGTCACTCGGTCCGAGCAAGACCGACCGATACTGGAGCGCACTTTGAGCCTCGAAGGTCTTGTAGCTCTCCGTTTCCACCGCCCGAGCGATCGCATCGACCAGCACGGCCGCGTGTTCCGGATCCGCGTCCGCGTGCATCGCGAACGCACGCCACCGGCCAAGGGTGACGTCATAGCCAAGTTCTTGTGCTGTCGGCACGTCCGGGAGCACCGGCAGGCGTTGTTCGGAGAAGACCACCAGCGGTCGCAAATCTCCAGACTCGAGCAGACCGCGCGCCGGTCCGTATTCCTCGTACATTGCGTCGACCTGACCACCGAGCGTGTTGGACACCATTTCAGCCGAGCCGAAGGGCACGGCGGTCACTTCGGCCCCGGACCGCAGGTTCCAAAGGCCGACCAGGGTCTCGTCAAATCCAGCAGCGCCGGTTATGCCGACCTTGATGGCGCCGGGATCGGCCTTGGCCGTCGCAATCAAGTCATGAATGGATTCAAACGGACTGTCGCTCGGCACAATAAACAGGCCCTGATCATACTGGACCCGCGTCAGGGGCATGAGAGTGTCGATGTCAATCCGTCCCAGCGCATGGGCAATCACCTGGTCCGGACCGATTGCCATCAGCGCATACCCGTCGGAACGCCGCTGGAGAAAATTGGCGTAGGCCGGGATGCCGCCGCCACCTTGAACGGAGATCGGCACAAGCGCTTGGCCGGTGATCTCTTCGAACGGCACGCCGACGGCGCGGACGAAGCGGTCGGTGCCACCGCCTGGACCGTATTGGTGAACGACTTCAATGCTCCGGGACGGATACGTCTGAGCGTCTGCTCCGGTTGGGTTGGCCGCAACGGTCAGGGCGAGCGCCCAAATCGCGGCTAGGGTCGGAGCCGTTCTTCGCGGACTTGAAAACATCGATTTACCTCCCGTCGAGCGATTCATCGTGATTGACGTCGATTGCGGCTACACCGATCCCTAACGCCGTCGCTGATCCTGGGCGCCATCCGCGGCCCCGCTCCTCGGCTGAACCGCTGCCGCCGGTGCGGCGGTTTCTTGCCGAAGTACGGCCATGGCGGCGGCGACACCACCGGTTTCGTGCGGCACCTCGGCCTTCGCCAACGCCATTTCGATGCCTGAAAGCGTGCCCAGCAGCATGGCATCGTTGAAATCGCCCAGATGGCCGATCCGGAAAACCCGATCAGCCAGCTTTGACAAGCCGTTCCCCAACGAAATGTCGAAATGCTGGAGGGTTGTTGCCCTGAACGCGTCGGCGCTATGCCCTTCCGGCATCATGACGGCCGTCAGCGCGCCACTTTCCTGTCCCTGCTGCTGGCAAACGACCTGAAATCCCCAGGCCCGGACCGCCGCCCGGGTCGCCGCGCCGTGGCGGGCATGACGGGCAAACACGGTATCCAGCCCCTCCTCCTGCAGCATGGCGATTGCCTCATTGAGGCCAAACAACATATTGGTGGCAGGCGTGTAAGGAAAGTATCCGTTCGTGTTCGAATTACGCATGTCATCCCAGTCCCAGTAGGACCGTCGCATTCCGGCATGCCTCGATGCTGCCAACGCTTTCGGGCTAACAGCATTGAAGGAGAGACCAGGTGGCAGCATCAAACCTTTCTGGGAACCGGACACCGCGACATCGACGCCCCAGGCATCGAAGCGAAAATCGATCGCCGCCAAACCCGAAATCGTGTCGACCATCAACAGGGCCGGGTGTTTTGCCGCATCGATCGCATTTCGGATTGCGGCAATCGGAGACACCGACCCCGTGGAGGTCTCGTTGTGGACCACACACACCGCCTTGATGGCATGGCCACGGTCGTCACGCAGCCGCGCCTCGATCGCATCGGCATCGGCGCCGCTGCGCCAGTCACCCGACAGGAATTCCGGCTCCAGACCGAGCCGCTCGGCCATTTTCCGCCAAAGTGCGGCGAAATGTCCGGTCTCGTACATCAGGACCCGGTCGCCTTCGGACAAGGTGTTGACCAGGGCAGCCTCCCACGCGCCAGTGCCGGACGCCGGATAAATCACCACCTCACCGGCGGTGGTCTGGAAAACCCATTTCATCCCCTTCAAAGCGCCGCGGCCCACCTCGGCAAAATCCGGCCCTCGGTGATCGATGGTCTGGTGGGAGATCGCGCGGAGAATGCGATCCGGGACAGCGCTCGGACCCGGTATCTGAAGGAAATGCCGGCCGGCCTTGCGCTGTGTCATAGCTGCCTCCCTTGTACGGGCCGGATCAACAGGTTGTAATTCCCGATTAAGACACACAGTGAAACCGGTTTTTGCTAGCGCTGGCATCGAAGCCTGTCAAGTGCTAATGCTAAGTACGCACGCGATGTATCGGCTAAGGAACGGTGAGATGCTGGAACAGGCTTTGCGGGCGGAGTTCTCGGGTGAATTACTGTTCGATGATTTCACCCGTGGACGTTACGCGACCGACGCGTCGATCTATCAGATTATGCCGATCGGCGTGGCTCTTCCCCGATCGGTTGAGGATATTCTGATAGCTTTGGAGGCCGCACGGCGCGCCGGCGTACCGGTGACCGCACGCGGCGGTGGAACCTCGCAATGCGGCCAAACCGTCAATCGTGGTCTCATTCTCGATAACTCCAAACATTTCAATCGGATACTAAAAATCGACGCCGAGAACCGGCGAGCACTGGTTGAGCCGGGGGTGGTGCTCGACGAACTGAACAGGGCGCTCAAGCCCCACCGGCTTTGGTTTCCGGTCGACGTCTCGACCGCGTCCCAAGCGACCATCGGCGGCATGACGGCAAACAACTCTTGCGGCGCGCGATCCCTACGCTACGGAACCATGCGCAGCAACGTCATTGCTATTCATGCCGTTCTAGCGGATGGCGCAATCGCCCATTTCGGCGAAGTCGGCCCCGGGACACACCTGGCCGATGCGGCCCGGGCAATCGCCAAAGACATGCTGGCTCTTGGCGCAGCCAACGCGGCACTGATTGACGCACGGTTTCCGAAACTGAGTCGCCGGGTCGGCGGCTACAACCTCGACGCCTTGGTGACCAACGGCCATCCTGCAAACCTGGCCCACTTGTTGGTCGGTTCCGAGGGTACCCTCGGGTACTTCAGCGCGATCGAACTCAAGCTGTGGCCACTGGTCGGCGAGAAAGTGCTGGGAGTATGCCACTTTCCCACCTTTTATCAGGCGATGGAAGCCGCCCAGCATCTGGTGAAACTGGAACCGTTGTCGGTCGAACTGGTCGACGATACGATGATCGATCTATCGCGTCAAATACCCTTATTCCGGTCAACCATTGAAACTTTCGTACGCGGCGCTCCCAAGGCTCTGTTGCTCGTGGAGTTCGATGAGGGTTCGGCTCCGGCCAACGCGACCAAACTGGCACGCTTGGATGAACTGATCGGCGATCTCGGCCTGTCCTGGCAGGGCGAAGGCCGGCATTGGGGAGGTGCCGTGCAGATCACAGATCAGACCTTGCAGAGCCAGATTGGCGAGGTTCGCAAGTCAGGCCTCAACATTATGATGTCGATGAAGCAAGAGGGCAAACCGATCTCATTCGTCGAGGACTGTGCGGTGGAACTGAAAGACCTCGCCGATTACACAGCACGACTGACCGACGTGTTCCAGCGCCACGGCACCAACGGCACCTGGTATGCCCACGCGTCGGTCGGCTGCCTGCATGTCCGCCCAGTCCTCAATCTCAAACTCGAAGCCGATGTCAAAAAGATGCGGTCGATCGCGGAAGAGGCCTTCGCCATCGTGGCGGATTACAGAGGATCACATTCGGGCGAGCACGGCGATGGGATCGTCCGCTCTGAGTTCCACGAGAGGATGTATGGCCACGAGATCACCGACGCTTTCAAAGCCGTGAAAAACCGCTTTGACCCGCATGGATTACTCAACCCAGGTAAAATCGTCGATCCACCGCGAATGGATGATCGGCATCTGTTCCGATACCGGCCCGACTACACGGTGCCGCCACTGACCAGTGTTTTCGACTGGTCAGCCTACCCCGGCGCGGGCAGCGGCTTTCAGGGGGCGGTCGAGATGTGCAACAACAACGGAGCGTGCCGCAAACTTCAGGGCGGCGGGATGTGCCCGTCGTTCCGGGCCACCCGCAACGAACGCGACGTGACGCGCGGGCGCGCCAACAGCCTGCGTCTCGCGCTCTCTGGTCAATTGGGGCCGGACGCCCTCACCTCCGACGCCATGGCGGACACGATGACGCTGTGCGTCTCCTGCAAGGCGTGCAAGCGTGAATGCCCGACCGGAGTCGACATGGCGCGGATGAAGATCGAGGTCCTGGCTGCGCGAGTGGCGACGCATGGCTTGTCGTTGCATGATCGTCTGGTCGGCTATCTGCCTGACTATGCACCGCTCGCCGCGCGCCTGCCCTGGGTTGCCAACGCGCGGAACACCATCCCCGGTCTGGCCAAGCTGCTCGAGCGGCCAACCGGTTTCACCGCAGCACGCCAACTGCCGGTTTGGTCGGGGCGTGTGTTCCGCAATCATGAGGCGGCCGACCGTGATCCCGAGGTCATCCTGTTCGCCGACACCTTTAACCGCTATTTCGAACCGGAGAATCTCCGCGCAGCGCTGCGGGTGCTGCGAGCCGCGGGTCGTCGGGTGGCGGTGGCGGATGACGCCGGGCGGCGCCCGCTGTGTTGCGGGCGAACCTTTCTCTCCGTTGGCTTGGTCGACCGGGCGCGGGCGGAAGCCGAGCGCTTGATCGCCGCGCTGGCCCCGCAAGTCGCCGCGGGTCGCCAAGTCGTCGGGCTCGAACCAAGCTGCCTTTTAACGTTACGGGACGAGATGCCGGCGTTGCTCCCGGGCGAAGCGACCCAGCGGATCGCGGACGCCGCAAAAATGCTGGAGGAGTATGTTGTCGAAGGGGCCGAGGCCGGGACCCTGTCCCTACCATTGCAGACACCAGCGCGGCGGATTCTGCTGCACGGCCATTGTCACCAAAAGGCCATGAACATCATGCCGGCCATTCAGCGCACACTCGCTCTGCTGCCCGACACCGAAATCGCCATCGCCGACACCAGTTGCTGCGGTATGGCCGGCACGTTCGGCTACGGGATTGACACCGAAGCGGTCTCCCGGCAGATGGGCGAGCTTAGCCTTCTGCCGGCGGTGCGTGCTGAGGGACACGACACGCTGATTGTCGCCGACGGCATCTCCTGCCGACACCAAATCGCGGACGGGGCTGCGCGCGTGGCGCATCATGTTGCACGGGTGCTTGACCTGGCTTTGTGCAAGAGTGCGCACCGATGAGCCCTCCCTTCCCAACAGGGGTGAGCCGACGTGACCGGCTGCGTGACGTCGTTGCCGGTCTTCCCCCACAGAGCTGTTCGATGCTTTGGTCTTGGAGCTGTCTCTGGAGTGGCGGTGCCTCAAGTCTGCAGCATACCGGGTAGATTTCGGGCACGGCTACAAGATTTCCAGTCGCGCCGAGAAACCGGCCAGAATCCGGGCGGGGCAACCCAGCATTTTGAGGTTGCCGAGGCATGCCTAGCAATCGGCTTGGCGCTCAGTTGGAGATCAAGGAGTCTCGCCGCACGCAAGGTAAGGCCAGCCGTACGGCGCCGGGACGGTTGTGCCGTTCTCGATCTTGGCGGTGTTGGCGGCGGTGTCGGCGAGCGTGCGCGCATGCCGACAAGTCCATGGATTCCTGGGCTCGACTTTGTCCATTCAGGTCGCACAACAAAGGGCTTCGGCCACTAGAACTCCTTCCAATCATCATCATCCGCCGAGGCGTGGCGCAAAGTTTCAACGGCGTCGCGAGATTTGGCCGGTGCCACCGTCCGGGCTGGCGTTTCTGTCGCCGCTTTGCGGGCCGGGAGCGCCGCTGCTTTGCGAACCGGTGTTGGGTCCGGTTTGGCAACCGGGGTTCCGGGTGCCGCAGCTCGACTTGTCGCTGCGGGTTTGGCTTTCGTGGCGGGCGGTTTGGGCTTCGTTGTGCGGGCCCACCCCGCGCCGGACGTGGCGACGATCTGGCGGCGCGGTGCGGCTGATGCGGCCGGTTCGGTCTGCCTGGATCGGACCACCGGCGCGGTGGGACGATCGGGGGGCGTGGCCGGGGCCGTGTCGAGCTGGAAGAAGGCAATCAGCGTGCGCTGCTGCTGGGCTTGGGTGTCCAATGCCTGAGCGGCCGCCGTGGCCTGTTCGACCAGGGCGGCGTTCTTTTGTGTCATTTCGTCGAGTTGGGAGACGGCAGCGTTGATCTCATCAATCGCTGTCGCCTGCTGTTTACTGGCCGCGGTGAAATCCTGGATCACCTCCGAGACCTCGTTGACAGCATTGACGATACCTTCCAGGGCACTACCAGCGCGCTGAACCATGTCGACGCCGTTATGCACCTGGGTGTCGGAATCCAAGATCAACCCTTTGATTTCGCGCGACGCCTGGGCCGAACGCTGCGCCAGGATGCGCACCTCTTGGGCGACCACCGCAAAGCCCTTGCCGGCGTCGCCGGCGCGGGCCGCCTCGACTGCTGCGTTCAACGCCAGGAGATTGGTCTGGAAGGCGATCTCGTCGATGACCGAGATGATGTCGGTGATCTTCTTGGACGCCTGTTCAATGCGCTGAATTGCTTCGACGGCGGCATCGGCGATCCGGCTACCTTCGGCGGCGACCTGCCGGGCGTCAACCGCTTTGGCGCTGGCGCGATCGGCATTGTCGGCATTGGTGCGCACCGTGGCCCCGAGCTGTTCCATGGAGGCCGCCGTCTCCTCCAAGTTGGATGCCTGTTGCTCCGTGCGTTCCGACAGATCGGCACTGCCAGTCGCCACTTCGGTGGCCGCTGCCGAAATGGTTTGGGTGGCCGCACCGACCTGCGCGAGAATGTCGGCAAGCTTGGCCGATGTGGTATTGAAGTCCGACTGGATGCGGGCGAAGGCGCCCTGATATGATTTGTCCAGACGGCGGGTCAGGTCGCCCTGGGCCATGCTGCCGAGAGCGTCGCCGACATCGGCTATCAACCCGGCCATGGTTTCCGTCAAGCGGTTCAGGTCGTCGCTCAGGGATCGGTAGAAGCCGTCCTTGGCGGATACATCCAGGCGTTTCGACAAATCGCCGTCCGCCACGGCGGCAACCAAGGTGGCGATTTCATCGCCCATCGCCTTTTCCCGGTGTTTTCGTTCCGCTTCGGTGACCGCCTCCCGCTCCAGACGTTGCCTGTCTTCCTGATCCCGCCGTTGCTTATCCAAGGCGTTGTCCTTGAACACTTGGACGGCGCATGCCATCTCGCCCAACTCATCAGAGCGTTCGCGACCAGGCACCTCCACATCGAGCCGATTGGCTGCCAATTCCCCCATCGCCTTAGTCAGGACCGCAACCGGGCGGCCGATGCTGCGCGCGAGCAGGAGTCCGACAACGACGGCGCCACCGACGATCGCAACCATGGCGAGGCCAAGCATGTTGCGTATGTCGATCGCTGGCCGGTCGATCTCGGCCACGTCCATCTCGGCCAAAACCGCCCAGCGGGTCCCCTGGAACTCGACAGGTGCATAGGCCGACAAAACGTCGACGCCACGGTGGTCGAGGCCCGTCATCACGCCGCTCCGCCCCGCCAGGGCCTCGCGCGCCATGGCGGTTTCGACCCGGCGGTTAAGGATCGTCGTGGTCTCGCTGAACCGGGAGTCGCTGCGCATGAGCAGGTCGGAACCGACAATGTAGGTTTCACCGGTTTCGCCGAGCCCCGTGGTACTTTGCATGATTGTATTGATGCTGCCGATCGGCATCTGGAACACCAAGGCACCATGCGGTTCTCCGGTGTGGTCGAACACTGGAGCCGCAATGAAGCTTGCGGCGGCACCACCGCTGGGGGCATAGGGGGCGAAGTCGCTGAAGGCCGTCGTGTTGGCCTGACTCCGTTCAGTCGCCTGCCGATAAACCGCAGCCAGGTCCGTTTCGCGCCAAGGGCCGTCGGTCAGACGGGCAACGAAATCCTGCTCCTTAGAGACGCTGTAGACGACCGTTCCGCCATGATCGATGAGGAAAACGTCATAGTAACCACGCTGTGTCTGTAAGCGACGGAACCACTCGTGATATCGGGCATGGGCGGCGCTGTAGGCTGACCCGTCGCCGGGATCGCGTAGCCGGTCCCGCTCAACCGCCGGGTGCGGATTGTCGTCGATGTATAAGCGCCGCAGCCTCTCCCCAGCCTCGTTGCCCAGGGCCTCGATGCCGGATTCGAACGACGTGAGCGCATCAATGACCATGTCATTTGCCGCCAATAGGCGGACGTCAGTCTCGATGGCGTTGAGAAAGCTCTGGAGTGCCGACACCCGTGCTTCACGCACGGCCGTGAGTTCGGCCCGGGCCAGACGCTGCAGACCGGACTCGACCTGGATTGACGCGATGAGTCCGGTCACAACGACGGACACCACGACCAGACCGATGATCGCCACCGGCAGCTTCGTCGACAATCTCATGGTGACTCCTGGCCTCGACAGGCGGATCGCCCACAGGGTTTCAGCACGGCACTGATTACCTGTCCATACCCGAATCCCCGCCGGCAGCCAAGTTTCCCGCGAGCCTCGCCAGTCCCTTCCAAAGGGCTTAGCGATCAGTCGATACCAAGCCTAGCCTTGACCCGGCGCAACGCTTCGCCCCGGTCGCGATCGGAAATCTGCAGCAAGCCCCCGACCCGACGCATTAGGCTCGCTTCCAGGTGATGCAGTTGTCGGTCGGCCCAAACCACTTCCCACAGCATTTCGATCAGTCCGATCCGCTCATCATACTCCATCGCCGAGACCAGTCGGGAGGTGAAGCCATACCATTGGGTCGCATCGGCGGCCTCGCGTTCTGCCGCCTCGATCAGGGCTTTCGTATCCACATCACTCAAGTGGAATCGCGCTTTCACCAACTCGTGCACGCGTTGGCGTTCTTCGGCAGACACGGTGTCATCCATGCGTGCCGCTTCGACCAAGAGACAGGCCGTGGCCAGTTGCAGCCGGTCGGTCTGCGCCAGATGCGGCGCCTCGACCTCAGGGGCTTCGAATAGTCTTGTCAGCCGATTCCACATGTCGGTGAGTGTAGGCCGATCTAGACGGCACGGCAATGCGAGATCGACCGGTCCGCTGTTGCAAGCCGTCATTCATGCAGCGCAAGACCCTTCGTCGCCTTGTCGACCGCTTTCTTGGCACCACGCAGCCCCAGCCCCACCAGGTCCAGATCATCGGGATCGTCTGCGGCGAAGGCATCCCGGTTGTCGGCATCGTGGCTGGTGGCGAACATCGCTGAAACGTAAGGCGCGATCGCCACGTCACGGGCCCACGCCTGGCGAAATGCCCTCTGCAAACCGGTTCGATCGGCAGCGAAGACCAAGACCGGTTGACCAAGCATGCGGCCATAGTGGCGCCCGGCGCCATCGACATAGGGCGCCCCGACGGCTTCGGGCGCCATGGTGACGATGCCCGTGGCCAAAAAGGCGACGACGTTGAGCTTCTGCCAGACGGCCAAATCGTTGCGCACGATGAGGGCGACTTTCGTGTCAAACATGGAGCACCTCCTCAAGGGCCCCAGATTACGTGTGAGCCTGCCCAGCGTCTGGAACATCCGTGCACAAACGCCGATAGGCCGCCGGCGTTAGACGATAGGCGCGGCGGAACCATCGGCCCAGGTGGCTTTGGTCGGCAAAACCGACCTCGGTCGCCACGGTTGCCGGGGCACACCCTTGTGCCAAAAGCTTACGGGCCAGGCGCAATCGGAGCGTGACCAGATACCGGTGTGGTGACACGCCCAAGCATTCGCGAAACAGCCGATGGAGTCGGAAGCGGTCGCACCCGGCGGCGGTGGCCAATTCGGCAAGTCCGATGTCATCCGTGGCTTTGTCTTCCAACAAGGCCAGGGCCCGCCGAACCGGAACGGGCACGACCGGCGATCGGCGATCGGCGACCGCCGGTGCCCAGCCGATCAAACCGGTGACCAGGCGATCCAGAGCCAGGTCGCGCGCCAAACGGCCCTCACGGCCATGCAAGGCTGCGAAGGCCCGACCAACGGCGCCCGCCAACGCCGGATCGTCCGCCAATGTATGCCGGAAACCGAGCGCGACCGGCCGCCCTATTGTGGCAGCCATGTCGTTGCATCGGCCGCGCAGCCAGCTTTGCGGCAGATAGAGCATGGCATAGGTAAACCCGCCCGGTTCGGGGCTTTCGCCGTCGTGCCGTTCCAGGGGTTCGATCAAGATGAGTCGTCCAGGGGTACTGACCTGTTGCCGGCGGCGACAGCGAAAGCTCTGCACACCTTGAAGCGTGATCCCGACCAGCCATTCGTCGTGGTCGTGAGGATCATAGGCATGCCCGCGAAAATGCGCCCGGATCGACTCGATACCGGTGTCACCGTCCCGTTTCAGGGACAACCAGTCGTGGGTACTGGGGCGTCGTGTGGTCAACGGCGCTGCGGTCCAGTGAAGACCTGAGCGTTGGCATCGAGTCGTTGCTCAGCCCAGGTGTCTGAGTGTCGGATGTCGCCGACTCTCCGTTGCGCTTGGCCCAGCACCATCTCGACGAGCCTTTTGGTCATGCCGTTCGTCAAACCTTCCGCGCGTCGTCTGTCCACCAGTGTTCGCAGGATGGTCTGTCCCTAATCGAGCCCCCTCAAGGCTAGGGCAGCCGCAGCAGGTTGGACCCGTTTCGCCGACCTCCCCTTCGGATCATAGACGACGGTCGTCAGGTCGTCGAGGCCGACCGCCAACGTCGCCGTGGCCTGTTGCGCCGACTTCACCAAAAACGCCCATGTACGCTGTTTTTTGATTCTAGCATGATGTTAAAATGGTTTGGAATAGATCATTCTGGCTATCATGCTAGAATCGTGCTCGTTTCGTACCCATTGTGGGTGATGGGAAATCCCCAAAGAGCACGCTCTGGTCCACCTGAACGGAAATCTGATCTCCTCTCAAGTAGCGAAATACGCTGTAAATCACTGCGACCGACTGCAGAAGTTGAGATGAGATGATCACGGTCACTACCATATGGCGAGAAATTGATAGTGCACCACTGTTGCCTGTTCGGCAGATGCTGTGAAGCTGTCGAAATTCGATGAAATGCGACAAATTGAGTCCTGTGCCACCTTTATCGTCAGGAATTTTATCATATCAACAGATTCTTGACCTGGAATTTGTCCGAAGCGGGCCCTTCAGCGAAGAAATTTGGATAAACATCTTATATTGCAATCCAAAAAGTGGAGTCTCGAGCAGCGAAAATGAGTGCCTAATTAAGCGGGAGGATGGTTCCATCGAGGAACCGACCTGTGACCATTTTCCTTTATAGGGTCAATAGAGACCACGCATTCGGTCATACCGACCGATCGGTTTGAGACGCGCAAACGGAGCACCAGTGGCGTCAAGCCGGCTGCCACATCGAAGCACGATCATGCCAGACGGGGGTACCGCCACCAGCGACTGACCCTAGATCGGGCGGCTAAGAGGCGTACGTCTGACGTACAGACTTGAAACTGCCTTGGTTTTTCGCTCGACTCAAATGGCCCCTAACAAGAAACTAAGCTTGGCGTGTCCAAATATAGTAGCAAAAGCAAACTTCGCTGCTATATATGCGCTCGGAAAACTGGACTGTTTCATCCCC
>JANQJV010000378.1 GCA_028281465.1 Azospirillaceae bacterium
GGACACCGTCCGCCGTCCGCGGAGCTGTGGCCATCCGACGGCGGCACCCGCACCGGCATGCACACGAGGCCGACGAGGCGTCGGCGCTCCCACAAAGGCCTCCTCGGATGGACCCGTTTGTGCCCAACGGCACCGTTCGTTTCTTGTTAGACTGGATCAAGACACCAGCCAAGGGAAACCGGCATGGCCGTGGTGGAACGCTATCCTGATCTGGCCCAGCGCGGCATCCTGGAGGAGCGGGCCCAAGCAGCGCTCGCGCGGCTGGCGGATTGTGATCTTTGCGCCCGTGCCTGCCATGTGGACCGACGCACAGGTTTGGCAGGCTTTGCCGCACGACTTGGCTGGAACCGCAACCATTGCCCGATATCTGGCACAAGAGCTGTCACCGGACACCTACATCAATGTCATGGGTCAGTATCGACCGTGCTACCGCGTGATTGGCGACTCGCGCATGGGTCACCGACCAACGGCACCTGACCTGGCCCATGCCGTGACCACCTGCCGGGACGCCGGCCTGACTCGGCTCGACGGCCGCTGGGCCGGCTGAGACCCGGTGAGGGGACCATTCGCCGGCAAGGGCGGCTACAAGTCCACGCGCTGAGCAGGGTCGTGGACAGGGTTGCAGACCAGGCGGTCGCAGCACGCCCCATCAAGCTCTGCCCAATCAACACCGTCGGGTTTTCGCCGCAGCAACCCTGGCAACGATGTCGCTGCATTCGCAGATCGCCTGCGCATTCCCATCGGCCACGACATCGGATCGCCCGGCCACCCGATCGGTGGCCTATTCAAGCGCCGTTGCAGCGAGAACCTTGGCTTCCGTCTTGGACACGAGCCAGCCATCAAGGTCGATCAGATCTCCCTGCCGATACTCGGTCGCCACGATGTCACGCACCTGGCTGTAAAATCGATCCGGTGGCACGTCGAAGATGGCCCCAGTGGAGCGCCACTGAACCCGTTCGATGCGTGGCATGTCGCGAATCACCTCAGACAAACGGTCCGTGTCCAGCACGGCGACGGCCCGTTCGCGCAACTCGCGATCTTTGGGCAGATTGGGACTGGTCGCCTTGGCCGCAATGGCCTGCCAGCTTTCGGTGATGTAGGGGGGGGCCATCAGCCAATAGCCCATCACCGCCGTCACGCCGACGACGCTGGTCACGGTCGTCACGGCACCCCGCCGACGCAGGGCGGGCCAAACCTGATTTTTAAAAATCTCGCCGAGTCGCGCCATCGTCCCGTCCCTCTTGCTCCGGTTCGAAGCTCAAAACACCGAGCCTGCCAGTCGGGAAGGGTAACACAAAGCCTGTGCTTCATGATGGAATTGTTGAAAACCTGGGGAACCGTCCCTCCCACTCCATCATGTCCATTGCTCATGAAACTGACAGGCGCCGTCGGTCATGGCGTGCCCGGACCGCGCTGCAGCCCCTTCACGAACTCCGACAGGCCGATCAACCGCCGCCGCCGAAGCCGCTCTGCTTGCAAGATCGCGTAGACCGCTGCCACGCTATGTTCCACATCTTGATTGACAACCACGTAGTCGTATTCAGCCCAATGGCTCATCTCACCGGCCGCCTTGGCCATGCGACGTTGGATTTCCTCGTCCGAATCTTGGGCCCTGGTATGCAGCCGGCGCTCCAGCTCTGTCGAAGACGGTGGCAGAATGAAAACGCTGACAAGATCGTCGCGCGCAGACTCGGCCAATTGCTGCGTACCTTGCCAGTCGATATCGAACAAAACGTCGCGGCCGGCGGCCAGTTCCGCCTCGACCGGACCACGCGGCGTACCGTAGCTGCGGCCAAAAACGGTGGCATGCTCGAGCAACGCATGATCGGCAACCATGGCCGCGAAGCGCGCCTGGTCGATGAAGTGGTAATCGACGCTGTCGACCTCACCGCGACGCATGGGGCGTGTCGTGACCGAAACCGAGAGGGTGATCGCCGTATCATGGGCCAGGAGACGACGCGAGATGGTGGTTTTTCCAGCCCCAGAGGGCGACGACAACACGAACATCAGGCCGCGCCGTCGAACCGGCATGGCGGGGCTGAGGGCCGTGGAGGGAATCGGCGCCGTCATTCGATGTTCTGAACCTGTTCACGCATCTGTTCGATGGCCGCCTTCAAGGCCAATCCAGTACGTGTCAGGCCGACGTCGCTCGATTTGGAGCAAACCGTGTTGGCTTCCCGATTGAATTCCTGACACAAAAAGTCGAAACGTCGGCCGATGCTCCCCCCTTCGGCCAGGAGATCCTGCGCCGCGCGGATATGGGCGCGTAAACGGTCCAGTTCCTCGCGCACATCACAGCGCGCCGCCAAAAGCGCTGCTTCCTGCGCCAAGCGCTCTTCAGACAGGGCCGGCACGGCATCCAGCAGCGCCGTGACCTGTGCCTTCAAGCGTTCCCGCACCGCGGCCGGCTGCGCCGCGGCACTCGCGGTAGCCACGTCGACCAACACCGCAATCTCGTCCATCTGCCGGGCCAACACCGAAACCAATTGCGCCCCTTCAGCCAGCCGTGCCTCGACCAATCGGTCCAGTGCCGTCCGCAGACCGATCTCCACTTCGCCGGCCAGCCGCTCGGTGCTCCCGGTATCGGCTTCGTCCATCGTTTCAATCACGCCGCGAATGCCGAGCAGGCTATCCAAGCGCGGCACCACCGCCCGGCCAGACCGATCGAGTTCGGTGGCCAAAGCGAGCAGTTGATCAAGAAGCGGACGATTGATGCGGAGCTGGGAAGCGCTGGCGGTTCGGGTCACCACCACCGCCACATTGACGTTGCCGCGCCGCAGACGGCGCGGTATCTCCGCCCGCGCGATCTGTTCGACGATCTCCAACCCGGCCGGCACGCGGCATCGAATCTCAAGGCTGCGGCCATTGACACTCTTAAGCTCGACGGTCCAGGCATAGCCTTCATTCTGACCATCGGCACGGGCAAACCCAGTCATGCTCGCGATGGTATTGGACGACACGCACGGCCCCGTTCGCGGCGAGTTGATTGCCAAGGATATAGCCCGGCACGCCGACGACCACAAGCCGCCCCCACGCCGGACCGGAGAACGGCATGAGACACCCCACTTGCGTCGTCATAACCGGCGCCTCCAGCGGCATCGGTCAAGCCCTGGCCACAGCCTATGCGGCACCAGGCCTCCGATTAGCCTTGACCGGCCGCGATTCGCACCGCCTTGCCAAGGTGGCAGAGCAGTGCCGAACCGCGGGGGCCGATGTGGACGCCGTTCGCCTTGACGTCTCGGACGCCGAAGCCATGGCCCGCTGGCTCACGTCCATAGACGCGGCCCGTGCCGTCGATCTGGTGATCGCCAATGCCGGAATCTCGGGCGGCACAGCGGGTGGATCGGAACAGGCCGACCAGTCGCGTCGGATCCTATCCGTCAACCTGGACGGCGTGTTGAACACGGTGCTGCCGTTGGTGCCAGCGATGCAGGAGCGCCGACACGGCCAGATCGCCATCATGGCATCCTTGGCCGGTTTCCGTGGCTTTCCTGGAGCACCAGCGTACTGCGCCAGCAAAGCAGCAGTGCGGGTCTGGGGTGAGGCGCTCCGCGGTCACCTCGCCCCCGACGGTGTCGGCGTTTCAGTGATCTGCCCAGGCTACATACGCAGCCGCATGACGGCCGCCAACCAGTTTTCCATGCCGTTTCTGATGGATACCGACCGAGCCGCCCGCCTCATCCGGCGTCGGCTGGCACACAACCGGTCGCGAATCGTTTTTCCGTGGCAGACCGCAAGCCTCGTCTGGTTGCTTGCAACCCTGCCACCGAGTTGGACCGATGGCCTGCTTATGCGCCTGCCGAAGAAACGCTGAACCGTCCGAAGAACCACAGCCTTGGGTTAAGTCGCGCGGCTATAGCCCCAGACGGACGCCGGTGGGAAATTCAGGGGCGTAAATCCGAGCCGCCTGCCATCTAGCCCGAGTTTGCGAATCGGCAAAGGCGAGGTGGCACAATAGGTATACTGCAGAAAACGCCGACCATCCGGTAGGACACGGAAAATCGCATCAACGATTTCTTGCTGCAGTTTAAGCGGTAACAGCACCATGGGAATGCCGACCACGAGCGTGCCAACACGGCCAACGTTGGTTTCGCCGATCAAACGATCGCACTGACGGGCATCGCCGTGGACAACATTGACATCTGGGAAAACGCCCTGGAGATACTCAGCCAGCTCTTTGTCAATCTCAATCGAGTAGATTTTGTGCGCCGGCACACCGGCCTCCAGGATCGCCCGGGTGATCGCCCCCGTCCCACCGCCGAACTCGACGACGACTTCATCAGCACCGCAAACAATATTCTTGCTAACGATCCTGCGCAATGCTGGAGATGACGGAATAATGGACGCCATTGAAATCGGATCAGCTAACCAACGCTTGAAGAAAAGCCAGGTTGCCGACGTCTCACTGGCACTCTTTGCCTTCGCGGACTCGACCGTATCGGTATCTGTCATTGGGCTTGTCTTTCGCGGGGATACATTGAGATGGCAATACCCGAGGGTCGCAGAACACCCGCGCCGCGCACCACCCATCGGCATGCCGAAGGTCGTCCTTTAGCAAATCGCGCCGCACCTGAACAACCTGCAAACTTGCTGCCTACTACCTCCGGTTTCGCCCCGCCCCCGCCAGATGGTCAGCCAACGACGCTAACACCAGCACCGATGACCACCCCACCGACTTCTAAGAAGCCGGTGACAACGACGATGAACAAAGCGACCGACAAGGCTCCCAGGACCAGGCCGGCAAGCACCGCGACACCGTCCAATGCGAACACACCAAGCGCCACCAGGACCAGGCCAAACCCAGGAATCCAACCGAGCACGGGAATAGGCAAGATAGCAATCGTAGCCATGGCAAAGCAGGCGATCCCCAAACCCGGCATGGCCTCTGGCGACGTCAGGATAACCCAACGTGGGCGCAGCCAGGGACCGATCCGCGCAAACAGAGGCACCACACCGCGAATCAAGCCAGTCACCCGCGTTGCAGGCCACGGCCGATCCAGAAGCCAGGACGGCAGTCGCAGGGTGCCCCGTCCAACCATCATTTGCGCTGCTACCAACAGGATCGGCAGATCGCACAGGACGGTAATGCCGAGTGGTACTGGCAGGATGGTCGGCACGGCCAACACCAGCATGAAACCACCAAACGAACGTTCGCCCATGCGCTCGATAACATCGCGCAGAGTGACTGTCTCCGGTGGCAAGCTGGCCGCGACTCGCGACAGAAGCACGGCGACCGCGAGACCTGGTGACCCAACGGCACGATCCGAAACGCTGTCCGATTCCGGCGGCGGCAACAAGACGAGATGCTCCTTCTGCGCGGCCCGATGCCCCCCCTTTCCCCGGGGATGACTCCGGTTACCCCAAAGCGACCTCCGCCGCTTCCAACTGCTCAGACAAGGCAAGCCAAGACTCCTCGGCTGCGGCCAAGCGTCGGGAGACATCGGCCAGATCGGTCTGTAGGCGTGTGATCCGGTCTCCGGTACCCCGATCATACAGGGTAGGATCAGCGAGTGCCGCTTCCAGACCCCGCTTGTCAGCAGCAAGACGTTCGATCAGCTTTTCCTGGCGCGCAGTCTCATGGCGCAAGGGTGCCAAAGCGGAGCGACGCTCAGCAGCAACCCGACGCTGATCCTTGCGGCTCGCCGCCACCGGCTCCCCACCGCCGGATTTCCCAGCCCGGCGAATTCCGGCACTTTCGGCCAGATGGCGTCTGTAATCGTCCAAATCGCCATCGAAGGGCCGGCAGCCACCCTCCGCCACCAACCACAGCCGGTCCGCACAGAGTCCGATCAAATGCGGGTCGTGGCTGATCAGCACCACCGCCCCCTCATAGGTGTTGAGCGCCTCAACCAAGGCGGCACGGCTGTCGATATCCAGATGGTTGGTCGGCTCGTCGAGCAAAACGATGTGCGGAGCCTCGCGGGCCAGCATGGCGAACAGCAGCCTGGCCTTCTCGCCGCCCGATAGCTTGCCGATCGGTGTTTCGGCTTTGCTCTGGGAAAAACCGAATCGGCCGAGGTGGTTGCGCACCTGGACCGGCGTGGCGTCCGGCATGAACCGACTGGCCTGCTCGATCGGCGTGACGGAGACATCAAACTCTTCGTTCTGGTGCTGAGCGAAGTAACCGACCCGCAGCCTGGGCGACCGCTTGACCATGCCCTCGAGCGGGGCCAGCCGGCCGGCAAGCAGCTTGACCAACGTCGATTTGCCATTGCCGTTGGCGCCGAGCAGCGCGATCCGATCATCCCTATCGATACGCAACGAAAGGTGGCGCAGCACCGCAACACCGTCGTAACCGACCGAGGCCGCCTCCATGGCGATGAGCGGCGGCGCCAGAGGTTCGGGCTGCGGAAAATCGAACCGGACCGTTGGGTCCGCCGTCATCGGCACGACCGGCTGCAGACGTTCGAGCGCTTTGATGCGGCTCTGCGCTTGGCGCGCCTTGGAAGCTTTGTAGCGAAAACGATCGACGAAGCTTTGCAAGTGACGGCGCTGGGTTTCCTGCTGTTTGTGCAGCGCCTGCAAACGGTCGCGCTCCGCCGATCGTGCCGCTTCGAATTGGTCGAAACCGCCAGCATAAAAACGCAACGCCCCGTGCTCCAGGTGCAGGATCCCCGTCGGCACCGAGTTGAGCAGCGCACGGTCGTGGCTAATCAGCAGCACAGTATGCGGGTAGGTGCGCAAATAGTCGTCCAGCCATAGTGTAGCTTCAAGATCCAGATAGTTGGTTGGCTCGTCAAGCAGCAGCAAATCGGGCGCGCTGAACAAGATCGCAGCGAGGGCAACACGCATGCGCCAACCACCGGAAAACGATCGGCACGGGCGCCTTTGGGCGTCGTCGTCAAAGCCCAATCCGGCCAAGATTGCCGCCGCTCGTGCCGGGGCCGCATGCGCACCGATATCAGCCAGTCGCTGATGCACCTCCGCGATGCGCTGCGGATCATCCGCATGGTCCGCCTCGGCCAGGAGAGCCGTGCGTTCCCGGTCGGCGGCCAAAACCATGTCCAAGAGGATCGACTCACCGGCCGGCGCCTCCTGTTGCAGCCAACCGATGCGCCATCCGCTCGGCAACTCCACTGCTCCACCATCCGGCGCTAGATCGGCCGCAATCACCCGCAGAAGCGTGGATTTGCCTGCGCCGTTGCGTCCGATCAATGCCACCCGCTGGCCCACGGGCACCGTCGCCGTGGCGCGGTCGAGGATCGTGCGTCCGCCCAAACGGACCGTCAGCTCATGGACACGAAGCATAAAGCGCGAACATGATGTTTCGGAAAACATTGGGACGGTAACCGATCGCATGGCCGGGACGCCCCCTGATCCCGATCTTGCGATTGCCGCACGGATAGCACGACGATATAAACCGCCGAAACCGGTCCGGTGGGCGATGCGGCTACCGGCCTAACGGGTTGCACGGCTCACCGCCGACCAGGATAGCAGCACTGCGCCGACATACCCACTTTCAGACCGGGACACCGTCAGGGCGGCCCCGGCATCCAGGCAGACAGAGGACAGAACACCGATGGCCGTTGAACGGACCCTTTCGATCATCAAACCGGACGCCACACGCCGCAATCTGACCGGAAAGATCAATGCCCGCTTCGAAGCGGCGGGACTGCGCATCGTGGCGCAAAAACGGGTTCGGCTGACCATGGCCATGGCCGAACAGTTCTATGCCGTTCATGCCGAACGCTCGTTTTTTCAGGAATTGTGCGATTTCATGACCTCCGGGCCCGTGGTGGTGCAGGTTTTGGAAGGAGAGAACGCCGTCGCCCACAATCGCCAGATCATGGGGGCGACGAACCCAGCCAATGCAACCGCCGGAACAATACGCAAGGACTTTGCAGAATCAATCGAAGCGAATTCCGTGCATGGGTCCGACAGCGCGGAAAACGCCGACCGGGAAATCCGGTTTTTCTTCGCAGATGTCGAGATCGTCGGTTGACGATTTCAACGTCACGCGTTTGACTTCCGACCGATCCACACAACAGTGGCCGAGAAAGCATGGCGACACACAGCGACCCGATCCTCGTCAACCTGATCGGCGATTCCGAGGCCGAGATCGATCTGGGCGAAACCAGGATCGTCGATCTCCTGGTGAGAGGATTCAGCGATCAGTGTCTGGACGCCTTTCGCTTGGTGCTGCGCAACGAGCTTAGCCAGGACGAGGCTGTGAATCGGATCGAGGGTGTCGCCATCGCCCTCAACGCCTTGTTCCTCGGTGAAGGCGGGTTTGAATCGGTCATCCCTCGGCCCTGGAATACACCGGAGCAATTGGGCAGCTACCTCCAAGACATTCTTGCGTTGGATGCCGCGGCAGAAGAGTCGGTTCGCGCACTCCTGATCCGCCTGGCTACCCGGATTATGGAAGCGCTTCAACGCAAGGAAGCAGACTGGCCGCTGCGTTTAACGCCCATGATTGACGAGACAAGGGAGCTGCTGCTGGGTCAGCGTCGCCCCGGCGCACCCCTGTTCGGGGTATTGGTCAACTAACGGACTGGCTAGCAACGGTAATCCGCGACGGTCTTCTTGGTGACCCCAAAAAACACAACCGAATCGGCCCTGAGCATTCGGGATCGGACTCGATCCGTTTTACCTCACAACAAGAGAATCGCCATAAGCAGGAGCGTCACCACGATCGCCACGGTGGCGCGGGTCATCTGGCGTGTGAACCACGCCCAACCTTCTTGCCGATCCCTGATCATCTCATCGCTGATGGGCTGACGGATTTCGGGCATCATCACCGCTGTCCACTTCTTCCGTGATTGTTCCTGAGCCACCACCTCATACCGCCCGCCGTCGGTCCCCTAAGACCAAAGACCGGACTGATATGGGCATTCCCAGAGCGAGCGCTGCCCACTCTCCACGCTGGTAACTAGACAGTCATCGCAGTGTTTGCAAGCCGCGCGCAAAAACGGAGTCGAACGGCACAGCAGCTCCACTGTTCAGGCTCATCCTCAGTCCACACGATAAGAACCGGCATGCGTTGATCGGTATCTTCTATTTTGGCCAAATTTCCCTCGAAATGCGATCGGTGTGCGGCTCAATCGACACAGACCGCTGGAATCCGTGGCGCAGACGGCAATGCCGACCGAAGATCGGCTGTTTACTCTTACGATCGAAACGAGACGTGATATCCAATCCTAGACTCTGGACCTCCAGATCCGGGATGTCTAGGCGACCACATCGAGGGCGCAGCGATACCGGATTGATCGAGCGGACGTCGTTGCGGAGCTGCGGACGACGGGAAACCCAGGCGATCGATCCTATCGCTAGCCCACCTGGTGTGGAACGGCGGGACAGTCGGATTCCCCGTGCCGCCCGATGCCATGCGCGGATGGCTGCATCGGGCGGCACCAATGCCGGGGGCCAGACGAACTTGAACCGGGGTTCCGCCTTTCGTGCGGGCCCGAACTTTGGGGATGTTCAGATGATGACAGGAAGGTTTGCGACCATCGGCATCGCCGGCGTTGTGCTCGCCGGTTGCGGCCATTTGGAGTTGGTCGATCACACCATGAGCGCTCGCGAATACGGCGATCCGGCAGTCTATGAAGCGGCTGCTGGCCTGTCGCCCCAGGGCTCTGCGTTCACTGCGGCGCTGGCACGCAACTACCTGCAGATGGCTGAGTTTGAAGACCGTCGCGGTGACTGGCGGCAGTATGAAGTGTATTCTCGCAAAGCGCTGCTGGCGAACCAAGGCGTCGTCATCGAACCAACCTTGCCCGACCGCTGGGATCTGGAGAAGCTCAACTACCACGAGCGCGTGCAGGTCGTTTCGTACGCTGAAGCGTACGAGCAGCGGCACCGAATGATGAACGCGTTCTGGAAGTGCACGCGCAACCGGGCCCCGGAACAGGCGGCCATGGCTCAGGCGTCGTTCGACAAATGGGTTGAGGAACTGGAAGAAGGCTGGGAATCCGAGGAGATCGACGCCGCTCGGGACGCTTTCCTGGAGGCCGTGGCTGCCGTTGAAGCGTCCTGCCCGCCGCCGTCGCCGCCGGATAGCTATGTGGTGTATTTCGATACGGCACGCGCGGACATCAAACCCTATGATCGCCAGATCATCGGTGAAGTCGCTCGCATCGTAAACGAAGCCAACGCCTCCGGCGACGAAATCAAATTGGTGCATAACATCGGCTGGGCGGACACCCGCGGCAACCGCGACTACAACGAAGATCTGTCGCAACGTCGCATCGATGCCGTTGTTCAGGCCCTGGTCGATGAAGGCGTTTCGGCGGACTCCATCTCCAGCGAAGCCCGCGGCGAAACCCGCCTTCCGCGCCCGACTGGCGATGGTGTTGCGGAGTTCCGCAACCGCGTGGCACACATCATCATCTACATCAAGCCGGTCCCGCCGATCCCGTTCTCGCCGCCGCCGGCCGAGTAAGCCGCACCGGTTGGCCAGTTCGATCAACCGCCCGTCAGCAGTGCATCAACGGCGTGGCGACGGACCAGGTGGCCAAGACTATTCGCCCAGAGCGGCTCCTCGGAGCCGCTCTTTTTTTCTTCTACACATTACAACCGAAAGTAGCCCCAATCCAGATGAGCGATCTCCATCTAGTTCCATATGATGTAGCGCCTATTGACTTAAATCAAAGCCACAGCCACCGCGAAAGGTTAGACATCTTCTTGTCTCTAACCCTCCCTGTACGCACCTTGGTCCGGCGCCCAAAAGGTTGCCGGACTTTTCTTTTCCTGGCACCGCACGCCATCCATTCCCTTCGCGTGCAGAGGTACTGGCTGTACACGCGTGTGACGCCTGATGTCCTCATGTGATAGCCAAGACGGTCGATTCCCGGCCGGCTCAGTCTGATTTGCACGGGAATCAAGAGTAGGAGTGTGCCGACCGATCGAATCGACCGGTACGGCCTGTTCGATCGGTCGGCACACGAGGACCGGAGCCTGCTGCAGCCCCCCTCACCCACTGCCGGCGAGGCGTCCGTCGTCCTGCACGGCTTGGGGGCACAGGCACAGTTTCGGCTGTGATAGCGGTTGGTCTGAGCCAGGCCACCCTGGGCATCCCGCCAATCCGATGTGGGCACCGGGCAAGGCTGAACAGCGTGTGGACCGAGCGTGCCGCCGATGAACCGCCTCCAAGCCGAGCTCGGTGGAAACGGTCGTCTGGAACGGCAATGTGCCAAGGGGACGAACCGAAGCCGGACGCCTAGTCCGATTGATGTAGATCAAGGTGCGGTAGGACGGTCAAGGCTATATCCGTTCTTGTCTCTAACCCTCCCTGCAATCGATACTATTGCGATGGAGGCCTGGTTCTCAGGCCTCCAATTTTTTGCGCCCGATCCCGGACGGACCAGCGCAACGGCGTGTCCAGCCCCGGCTTGACCACACCGGATAGGCCCCCTAGGGTTTCGAGCATTTGCCAGACAGCACGCAGTCGCCCCAGGGGGTTGCCACGATGTTGAGCCAATGGACGGACGACGAAGCCGCCCGCACGATCGAGCCCAATACAGTCCAGGGTACCGGAGAGGACTTGCCTCCGCCCGTCCGTCTGCTCCACCGGCTCGGCCGCGCAGTCACGGCACCAAATGTGACTCCGAAAACGCTGCACCGACCCATGGCTCCGACGACCAAAGCCTTTGTGACGACGGTCCACGGCCGCAACATCCCAGCGGTCCTGCGGTAGCTGACGGTGTGACCGGTCCGAGCCATGACCGATATCGAAACCGCTGCGCAACGGCAGGTCGCCGTCTGGCGGGACGAGTTTTGGGCCGCCGCCATTTTCCTCACCCGTGTCCCGATTACCTTCCCGGGCTCCATGCCGGAAGACATGGCTGCAAGAGCCATGGGCTGGTACCCCCTGGTCGGTATGGCGATCGGATTGGCTGCCGGCCTCGTGTATGCCGTGGCCACGGTGTGTGGTTTGCCCGGAGCGCTCACCGCCGTCCTCACCCTGGCTGCCGGGGTCGCCCTCACCGGCGGGCTGCATGAGGATGGTCTGGCCGATACGGCCGACGGTCTTGGCGGCGGACGCACCCCAGCCGGCAAGATCAAGATCATGCGCGACAGCCGTATCGGCAACTTCGGTGCCCTTGCCCTGATGCTCGGGCTGGCCATGCGCGCCACAGCCCTTGCCGGCATGCCCGACTGGCCTTCGGCCGTGGCCGCTCTGGTTTCGGCAGGTGCCCTCTCGCGTTGCGCCATGGTTGTGGTCGTGCGGTGGACCGAGGCGGCGAGTCGGGATGGCCTTGCGGCGGGAGTGGGCAAACCGGGACTAGGACGCACCGCCGCCGCCATCTGCAGTGCCACCGGCCCCACCCTCCTGCTAGCCGGTCCGCTTGGCGTCCTGGCCATCGGCGCAGCCGGCGCAGCAGCCTTGATTCTCCGCCGTCTGGCCAAGCGTCATCTCGGTGGCTATACCGGGGATGTGTTGGGAGCTGTCCAACAAACATCCGAATCGGCTGCGCTGGTGATATTCGTGGGGGTAATGTGACGACGACGACGACGACAAGATGGTGGCTCATCCGCCATGCCCCGGTCATCAACCCGACTGGCATGATCTACGGTCAATTCGATGTCGAAGCTGACTGCTCGCACCGACCACCGTTCGCAGCACTGGCAACCGGATTGCCGACACGGGCGGCAACCATGGTGACGCCGCTCCGGCGCACCGTGCAAACCCTCGAGACGATCCGGGCCCACCACACGCTCTCCGTGACCTGGCCCGCCGCCGTGGTCGAAGCCGACTTGATTGAACAACATTTCGGCACGTGGCAAGGCATGAGCAACGCCGAGGTCAATGCCAGCCGATCCGGACCCTTTGCTCGTTTCTGGCTCGCCCCAGCCGACGAACGGCCTCCCGGCGGCGAGAGCTTTATTCAATTGGTCGATCGGGTGCGAGCCGCGTTGACTCGGCAAACCGAGCAACACATGGGGCACGACATCGTGGCAGTCGCCCATGGTGGCACCATTCGGGCGGCTATCAGCGTCGCCTTGGGCATTGATCCCGAAACGGCACTACAGTTCAAGGTTGATAACCTGTCGGTTACCCGCTTGGATCATATCGCCCCCGTCCATGCCGATCCAGTGTGGCGTGTGATTACGGTCAATGCGCCACCAGAAGGGTGTCAAGCGATCGCCCGATAACACCGTCTTGGTGCGACCCCGCCAACCTCCCGACAAACCTCCCTCCCCCCCAAACCTTCCCGAGGACCGTCGGCGTGCGGCCATGGATAAACCGCGACTCAAACACCGCTAGAAAGAAACGAACGGTGCCGTTGGGCACAAACGGGTCCATCCGGGGAGGCCTTTGTGGGAGCGCCGACGCCTCGTCGGCCTCGTGTGCACGCCG
>JANQJV010000024.1 GCA_028281465.1 Azospirillaceae bacterium
CCTCGGAGGCAACCACGGCGAACCCCTTGCCCGCGTCACCGGCACGCGCCGCCTCGATGGTCGCATTCAAGGCGAGCAGATTGGTCTGATTGGCGATCGATGTGATCAGCTCGACCACATCACCGATCTTCTGCGCGCTCGCGTCCAGGCCGCGCACCTGGCCGTCACCGCGATCTGCCGCCGCTGACGCGGACCGGGCCATGTCGGTCTGCCGTTGCACCTGCCGGCTAATCTCTTGGATCGACGCGCCCAGCTCCTGCGTCGACGCCGCCATGGTTTCCACGTTACCGCTCGCCCGCCGAGCCGCATCGGCTACCGTGGCAGCGTTCTCCGTCGCCGCGTTGGCCACCCTGGTGAGGGTGCGCGCGGTGCCGCCAACCTGCTCGGCCGCGGCACCGAAGGCCTGCAATGTCTCGGACGCCACGGAATCGAACCGACCGGTCAAGACGTCCAAACGGTCGACACGCGCAGCGCGTTCCGTATCCGCGGCCTGTCGCTGCGCGGTTAGATCGTGGTTCTCGATCATGCTCGACCGGAACACCTCCAGCGCGCGAGCCATATTGCCGATCTCGTCGGTCCGCTCCCGATACGGCACGGTCACACCGGTATTATTGCGCGCCAAGCCTCCCATGACGCTGGTCAAAACCGGCAAGGGGCGCAACATGCGTCGGTAAACGACGACGCCGAGACCAACGCACAGGGCGATGGACACGAAGCTTGCAATCAGGAGATCGACAACGATAAGCGTCAAGAGCCCGGTGTAGCGAGCCTGTTCGACACCGACGAACAGCGCACCGACAATCGCCCCCCTCTCGTTCTGGATCGGCTGGTAGGCGACATAATAGGCCGTGCCGAAAATGGCGGCTTCCCCTAAGAAAGGCCGTCCACCGTGCAATTCGGCATGCACCGGCGCCGCCCGATCCAGCGTCGTGTCCAGAGCGCGCCGGCCGTCCGGCGTGCGGATGTTGGTGCTGATGCGGTGGAAAGCCTGTGTCTGGTCGTCCCACGCAAATACGGTGACGGCTTCGCCGGTCATACGCCCAATCCTGTCGACCATGGCATGGCTGTCGAAGCGAGGAATGGCCGACATGGCGAGCCCGGCAACCCGCTCGTCACGCCAGGTGATGGCGATCTCGGGATGGAACTGCTGGAACACCATGGCCGCGACCCGCAAGCTTTCGTCCTGCCGGTCGATCACCTGACGCTCGACCTCCAACGTCACAACGACGATGGCGACGACAGCAGCAATCAGAATGCCGCTCGTCAGAAACGCAACCGTGGTGAGAAGAATCTTCGTCGTCAGTTTCGCGCCACGGAGCACGGATCCCTCCTGACTTTGCGCCAACAAATGATGGGCTTTGCCGCGACTGCTCGAACCTCGAAGCCATCGATCCGATCCGATGCCATTCACAGCCAACCTCCCATGCCTCTAACACATGTTATTCTTATCACGACTTTGAAGACCCGTTTTAACAACACAACAATTCAAACATAATGGAACGACGGTGTGATATGCTCAATGAATCGCAACGCACCGTTGTACACCGGGGGCCAGTTGAATGACCAGCCACAGAGCCGGCCTGGGCCAAAGCGATGATGTCAAGCATGTCCGCACGCCCGATCTGTCGCCGAACTAACAAGAAACGAACGGTGCCGTTGGGCACAAACGGGTCCATCCGAGGAGGCCTTTGTGGGAGCGCCGACGCCTCGTCGGCCTCGTGTGCACGCCGGTGCGGG
>JANQJV010000026.1 GCA_028281465.1 Azospirillaceae bacterium
ACCGGCGTGCACACGAGGCCGACGAGGCGTCGGCGCTCCCACAAAGGCCTCCCCGGATGGACCCGTTTGTGCCCAACGGCACCGTTCGTTTCTTGTTAGGTGCCCTGGTGGATATCGCAAGCCCCACGACCATCCCGTTCCAGTCACGTGCGGAGCGGGTCGGCTCCGCACGTGAGCTTTTTCTCCGCGGTCGCGAACACCGGCGAGGCTCTGTGTGGTCGCTGTCGAGGGTCTGTCAGCAGCACTGGCGCTGCTATCGGCGGCGGCGACGTCCCCGCAGTCTCTACACCACCAAGATCATCACCAGCACCAGCAGGGCCAGGAACAGGGTTTCGCCGACCACGACGCCGGCGTGGGCCGGGCCGAGCTTGACCATGGTGCCGAGCGAGGTCTTCATGCCGATGGCGGCGATGGCCGCCACCAGGCACCAGCGCGACAGGTCGATCAGCGGCTGTTGAATGGCTTCCGGGACCAGGCCGAGGCTGCGCGCCACCACAAGGAGCCCGAAGGCGATGACGAAGGTTGGCAGCAGCGCCTTGGGGGCGTCGCCGCCCTCCCCGTCCCGGCCCCGCAGAGCCAGCGACAGGACCAGGATCACCGGTGCCAGCAAAGAGACGCGCAGGAGCTTGACGTAGGTGGCGGTGTCGCCCGTGGTCTCCGACATGCTGTAGCCGGCGCCGACCACCTGAGCGACGTCGTGGATGGTGGCGCCCAGGAACTGCCCGGCCTGCTCGGCGTCCAGACCCAGTCCGCCGATGATGACCGGATAGAAGATCATGGCCACCGTGCTGAGCAGGGTCACCGCCACCACGGTGAACAGCGTGTCGCGCTCGTTCATGTGGGCGCGCGGCAGCACCGCCGCCAGCGCCAAGGCCGCGGACGCGCCGCAGATGGCGACGGCGCCACCGGTAAGCAGTCCGAACGCCCAGCCGCGCCGGAACCACCAGGCAAACACCAGGCCGCTCGCCATGGTCGCCGCCACTGCCGTGGTCACCATGGCGATCGGCGTCAGCCCCAGACCGAGAATCTGGTCGATGCTGATGCGCAGGCCCAGCAGCGCCACCCCCAGCCGCAGCACGCCGCGCGCGGTGAAGGCAATCCCGGCCGGACACTGCCCCTCTTTGGACAGGAAGTTGAAGGCGATGCCCAGCAGCAGGGCATACAGCATGGTCGGCCCACCATGGTGCTCGCTCAGGAAGGTGGCCGCCGCCGCCACCGTGAAGGCGGCCAGAACGCCGGGGAAATAGAGGGACAAACGGCTGCGCGTGTGGCCCAAGGCGCCGGCGGCACTGTGCAGGAGGGTCATCGGTTGGCACCCGGCCAAAACAAGGGAGGTTACGGGGCGGTGGCAGCGTGGACGATGGCCTCAGCCAGGAGCTGCAGGTTGTCGACCACCGGCACGGTTGCCGCAAGTCGGTCGGCGATCACAGACAGCTCGGTGCAGGCCAGGAGCAAAGCGTCCGCCCCGGCCGCTTCCAAAGAGCGGGCGGCGTCCCCATAGGCGGCAAGCTGTGCCGCGTCGAGGGCCCCGGCCTTGACCGCCCGGATCGTGGCCAGCACCGCGTCCTGCCGTTGCGGTTCGGGGAACACCAGGTCCAGGCCGGCCGTGGCGGCGGGTGCGTCGAACAGCCCGGTGAGGCGGATGGCCGGCGAGGCAAGCACGCCGACCCGGCGCACCGGCGGGGTGAGCGCCGCGATGCGATCGATCGTCATCGCCACGAGATTCCAGGCCGGCACCGTCACGGCGTCGGCGATGGCGGCGTGGAAGTGGTGCGCCGTGTTGCACGGCATGACCAGGAAATCCGCCCCGGCCGCTTCCAGCCGGCGCGCCATGGCGGCCAGGTGCGGGGCGGGATCCTCCCCCGTTCCCTCGATCAGCGCCCGGATGCGCGACGGCACCTTCGGGTTGTTGTCGACGATCATGTGGATGTGATCGGCATCGTCGCACGCCGGTGTCGCCGCCAGCACGCGGCGCATCAGCGCCACCGTCGCCTCCGGCCCCATGCCGCCGATGACGCCGACCACGGGATGGTCGGCGCGCCATCGCGTGGACGGGGATGCCTGCCTCATGCGTAGCCTTTCCAGTGCACGACGGTGCGTTCGATCCAACGCATCAACAGATCGAACGCATAGGCAATGGCGGCGATCACCACGATGCCCATGATCACGGTGGAGGTCTGCAGGAATTGCGAGGCCGACAACACCATATAGCCAAGGCCTTCGGTGGCCGCGACCATCTCGGCTGCCACCAGGGTGGTCCAGCCGAAGCCGATGCCGATGCGCATGGCGGTGAGGATTTCCGGCAGGGCCGCCGGCAGGATCACATGGGTGATCACCTGCCACCGCGTGGCGCCGAAGGAATAGGCGGCGTGGATCTGCTCGATGGCGGCCGAACGCACGCCGGCGCGCGCGCCCAGGGCGACGGGTGCGAAGATCGACAGGAAGATCAGCAGCACCTTGGAGGTCTCGCCGATGCCGAACCAGATGACCATTAGGGGCAGATAGGCGAGCGGCGGGATCGGCCGGTAGAACTCGATCGGCGGGTCGAAGATGCCGCGCATGACCGGGCTCATGCCCATGGCCAGACCGAGCGGAATGCCGACCAGACAGGCCAGAAGAAAGGCGCCGAACACCCGGGCGGTGCTGATGGCGACGTGTTCCGCCAGCGAGGAGCCGGTAAAGCCCTGGTTGAACACGTCGATGAACTTCTGCACGATCGCGCCCGGCGACGGCACGAACAGGGGCTGCACCCAGCCGGCCCAGGTGACGAACCACCAGATCGCCAGCAGCCCGGTAATCGTGACGATGCTGATGACCAGGCTCTCGCCCTGCCCCGGCACGCCGTAGGCTTCGCCCGGTTTGGTCGACGGCGGCCGGCCCAGGCGGGAGACCCATGCCAGCACGCGGGTCGAACGGGGTGGACGGTCATGCATTGCCGGGGCCTCCCTCCGCGGTTTCCTCATCTTGCATGATGATGCTGAGGACTTCTTCGCGCAGGGCGATGAAGTCGGGCGACGATTTCACCGCCCGGGCGTTGCCGCCCTCCAGGAACCGGCGGCTGAACGGCAGATCGAAGACATGGGTGATCCGGCCCGGCCGCGGCGACATCACGATCAGCCTGGTGCCCATGAACAGGGCTTCCTCCACGCTGTGGGTGATGAAGAACACCATTTTATGGGTTTCGTTCCAGACCCGGAGGATCAGCTCCTGGGCCTTCTCCCGGGTCAGGGCGTCGAGCGCGCCCAGGGGTTCGTCCATGAGCAGGATCTCCGGGTCGCTGGTCAACGCCCGGGCAATGCCCACGCGCTGCTGCATGCCGCCGGAAAGCTGGTAGATTGGATGGCGCTCAAAGCCGGTGAGGCCGAGCAGCGCGATGTAGCGACCGGCCTGCTCATACCGTTGGGCGCGCGGCACCCCCTGAATCTTCAGGCCGAAGGCGACGTTGTCGCGCACGGTGAGCCAGGGCAAGAGGGCGTGTTTCTGGAACACCACCGACCGGTCGGCACCCGGCCCCTGAATGGCCACCTCGTTCAGCGTGATCCGGCCGGTCGACGGGGAGAGGAAGCCGGCGAGCAGATTGAGCAAGGTGGATTTGCCGCAGCCCGACGCGCCCAGGGCGACGACGAAGGCGCCGGCATCGATGGCCAGGTTGACGCCGCTCAGCGCCTGCACCGGGCCGCGTGCGCCCAGGGACGGATAGACCACCGAGACGTCTTCCAAGACCATGTGCGACATGGGGGAACCTCCGTGACGCCCGTTGGGGGCGGCGTAGCCGCCGTCTCCCATGCGACGTTGAATTCGTAGGGTGTGGCGATCTGCCGGCACGGGCTCGCGGGTATCGAGCCCTTCGGGGCAGGTCGCCACACCATCCGGCCTGTCAGCCAGCGGAAACGCCCGATGTCGGGGCACGGCGCTTCTGCGCTTGTCCTGGAAATCCAAGGTCAGCGCGCGCCGTGCCCCACCCGACGATTGAACGATGGACTCTGAGACTTACAGCGCGCCGTTGGCCAGGTCGACGTTGACGAACGGGCCGTAATCGTCGCGGGCACTGTCGATGCGGCCGGCCGCCTGCAGGAACTCGGCGGTCGCCTTCATCGCCTGCGGGGCCGTGCCGCCGAGCCAGGTTTCCGACACCTGGTCTTCCAGCGGCAGAAAGACGAAGCCATCCAGGATCTGCGGCACCTGTTCGGCGGCGGCACCGGTCGCCGCGGCGATGCTCTGTACGGGGGCGGACTCGGCCGTCCACGCACTCGGATCATCCAGATAGGCCTGATTGGCCGCCGCCATGGTCTGGATGAAGCCGGTCATGAAGTCCGGGTTCTCGGCTGCAAAGGCGCGGTCCACGACCCAGCCGTCGAAGGTCGGGAAGCCCCAGGTGGCGATCGTGCCGGCATCAATCATCCGCGTGCCGGTCTTGAGGATTTCCGCCTGCACCGGCTGCCAGATGAAGGCGCCATCGATGGCCGACTGCTGCCACGCGGCGGCGATCTGGTCCGGCGGCATGTTGAGAATGGTGAGCGCGGTCTCGGCGATGCCCCAGTGCGTCAGCGCCCCCATGAGCGAGAAATGCGCGGTCGAACCGACCGGCACGGCCACGCGCTTGCCGGCCAGGTCGGCGGGGGCGGCAATACCGGCTTCGTTGCGCACGATCAGGGACTCGGCCGTGCCGATGCCCTGGGCGATCAGAAACAATTGCAGATCGACGCCCTGGCTGGCGGCGATCGCCAAGGGCGATGAGCCGAGTTCGGCCAGCTTGATGTCGCCCGAGGCCATGGCGGCGATCACCTCGGTGCCAGAGCCGAAGCGGCGCCAGTCGATGCTCCAGCCGGTGGCACTCTCGAAGCTGCCGTCGCTGACGGCGACCTGGAACGGCGTCGGGTTGCCGAAGTGGCCAATGGTGATGGTGTTGTCAGCCTGGGCCTGACCGAAGGCCATCGGTGCCACCACGGCGGCCATGGCCAGCGATTTCCAAACTCCCTGCATCGACGGTTCTCCCTTTGTGTTGTGGGTGGTGCCCGGGCCCGATCCGGCCCCGGGGGTGGTCGTCCGGCCCGGCCGGGGCCGGGCCGGCGCGTCAGGGTGGGTCTCGGCGCACTTGGTCGAGACACGCGGCGATGATGGCTGCGATGATCCGGCAGTCGTCCGCATCGAAGGTGAGCGGCACGCGCATGTCGCAGAGTTGCGCCAGGATGCGCCGCGTCGCCGGCAGATCGCCGACGTCGGTGAGATAGCGCCAGCTATCGTAGCGGCTGGTGAAGGCGCGTGGTTCGGCATCGCCGAACCATTTGAGTTCGACCCCGCGTTCGCCGCACAGCGCGACGAAGCGGCGCACGGCGGTTTCGTCCAGCCCCGGCAACAGAAACTGGATCGAGCTGCCGACATAGGCCTCGTGCGCCGGGCGGTGCGGCAGGCGCAGGCCCGGCACGTCGGCCAGGCCCTCGGCGAGGGTGTCGTACAGGGCGGTCCAGCGCCGGCAGTTGTCGTCCAGGTGCTGCAGTTGGACGCGCAGGACGGCGGCGCGCAGATTGTCCATGCGGCCGCTGTAGTTGGGCGTTTCCAGGCGGACGCGGCGGAATGTCTCCTCATCCGGGGCGGCGATGTGGCGGCCGTACAGCATGTAGGAGCCGGAATGCACCACGGCGCGGGCCATCAGTTCGGCGTTGTCGCTGGTCAGGAAGCCGCCCTCACCCGCGTTGAGATGCTTGTAGGTCTGGGTACTGAAACACGCCGCCAGGCCAAAGCTGCCACTTGGCCGGTCTTTCCAGCGGGCCCCCATGGTGTGGGCGCAGTCTTCGATCAACGCGATACCGTGTCGGGCGCAGATGTCCAGGATCGCGTCCATGTCGGCAATGTGGCCGCGCATGTGCGACAACATGAGGAGCCGGGCGCCGCTGTCCGCAGCCTTGACCGCCAGGTCGTCCAGATCGATGGTCAGGTCGTCGGTGGTTTCCACCAGCACCGGCCGGCCGCCGGCATTATGGATGGCCCCGGGTACGGGGGCCAAGGTGAAGGCGTTGCTCAGTACCGGAGCGCCGGGTTCGAGACCGGCGGCGCGTAGCGCGATGTGCAGGGCGTAGCCGCCGGAGGCACAAGCCAGGCAATAGCGGCTGCCCAGGTAGGCGGCGAAGTCCCGTTCCAGGAGCGCCACCTCCGCGGTCTCGCCCGGCAGGGTGTTGTAGCGGTGCAGGCGCCCGCCGCGCATCACGTCCACGGCGCGGGCAATCGCCGCCTCCGGGATCGGTTCCTGCTGTGTGAAGGACTTGGTGAACTGGAGCATCGTCCGCCGGCCCGTCACACCGAGGCCGGGCGCGGCTGGTCGTTCGCCTGGACGCCGCTCTTCTGCAGGATCACGTCGGCGCGCACCGTCCGGTTGAGCGTCTCTGGCGTGGCTTGGGGCGCTTTGAGGTGCTGCATGGGACCCTCCTCCGACCGGTGCGTTTGGGAGTCAGGCGGTGTAGCCCGGCAGGTCGAAGATGTCCGGGTAGGCGAACAGGGCGGCACTGCCGCCGGTGTGCACGAACACGATGTTCTGTCCTTTGTGGAAATGGCCTTTGCGCACCAGGTCGATCAGCCCGGCCATGCCCTTGCCGGAATACACCGGGTCGAGCAGGATGCCCTCGGCGCGGGCCAGCAGCGTGACCGCTTCCACCATGCCGGCCGTGGGCAAGCCGTAGCCCTCGCCGACATAGTCGCAATTGGCGACGACCTGGTCGGCGGTGATTTCGGTTTTCAGGCCGATGTGGGCGGCGGTGCGTTGGGCAAGGCCAAGCACCGAGGCTTCCTGCTTTTCTTTCGGTGCACGCACGCCGATGCCGAGCACCGGAATGTCGCTCTGCACCCCAACCAGGCCGGTGACCAGGCCGGCCTGGGTGCCGGCGCTGCCGGTGGCATGCACGACGCGGTCAATCACCAGGCCCATGTCGTTGGCCTGGGCGACCAGCTCCAGGGCGGCGTTGGCGTAGCCGAGCGCGCCGACCGGACTGGAGCCGCCGCCGGGGATGACGTAAGGCTTGCGGCCGTCGGCACGCAGCCGTTCGGCGCGCTGCTCCATCTCGGCCGCCATGTCGGTGCCGCCGGGGTATTTGCTGATGGCGGCCCCGTGCAGTTGGTCGAGCAGCACGTTGCCGTTGTAATTGTAGTCCCGGTCGGCGCTGTTGATGCGGTCTTCGAGCAGGATATGGCAGGCCAGGCCCAGCTTGGTGGCGATGGCTGCAGTCTGGCGGCCGTGGTTCGATTGGGTCGCCCCTTGGGTGATGACCGTGTCGGCGCCGTGTTGCAGCGCATCGGCCATCAGGAACTCGAGCTTGCGGGTCTTGTTGCCGCCGCTGGCGAGGCCGGTGCAGTCGTCGCGCTTGATCCAGATGCGCGGGCCGCCGAGCATTTCGCTCAGGCGGTCGAGCGGTTCGAGCGGCGTCGGCAAATGGGCGAACCGCAGCCTGGGGAACCGGCTCAGATGCATGGGGGAGCCTCCGGTGTCATAGAGAACGGCATGGGGTGAGCGATGGGCGCCGGCGAAAATCCGTCATCCGGACCGGGCCGTGGCCGTAGCGCCCGATGCTGCGCGACTTTACGGACCGTCACCGGTGCGGTCCAATGCCGCTTGCTTTGCCGAGCCATACTTTTCGGTATGGTGGCAGGATGCGGCCCGACACATGAGGAGGGCGGGCGTGGAGCTCAAGTGGCTGGAAGACTTTCTGCTGTTGCTGGAAACCGGCAGTTTCTCCAAGGCGGCGGCGCGCCGGCACGTGACCCAGCCGGCGTTTTCCCGGCGCATCCGGGCGTTGGAACACTGGCTCGGCGTGCCGTTGGTGGACCGCAGCCGGGCCCCGTTGCGCTTCACCGAAGCCGCCCGGGCGGGCGAAGACGAGGTGCGCCACATCGTCAGCCGGTTTTACGAGCTGCGCAGTCACCTGCGCGCCGAGGCCGTGGCGCGCCGGCGCGTGGCCTTCACCGCGCAGCACACGCTGAGTGTGGTGGCCCTGCCGCGGCTGCTGCGGTTCGTCGAGCAGGCCGTGCCGCAGGTGGTCT
>JANQJV010000038.1 GCA_028281465.1 Azospirillaceae bacterium
CCGGCGTGCACACGAGGCCGACGAGGCGTCGGCGCTCCCACAAAGGCCTCCCCGGATGGACCCGTTTGTGCCCAACGGCACCGTTCGTTTCTTTCTAGCCGCGTCTGAGTGAGGGTGGAAAGCGCCCTGATGGGCCGGCTCGTGTCTTCGGCAGGCGAGCAAAGTCCAAGCTGATCGATTCAGTCTTTGGCGACGATTTGCTGTCACGATCCCCATCCGATGGAAGGGCTCCCTACCAGAATGGATGAACGGCGCGCTGCCATTGGCGCGCAGCAGCATTTGAGAGAAGAGGCCGGCGGGGTGGAGCAACCAACGGCCCCAGTGGATAACCGCTTTCGAGAGGTCCCATGCTGCCGATCCTGCCGATTGTCGCTGCCATCGTCGCAACGCTTGCCGTCGCCCGCTCGACCAAACGGCGACACCGAAACGCATCCGGCGCGCTCACCCGGCGGCCCGGCGCGGCCTTGCGGAAACGGACCGACCGAACCAAACGAACGGTCGTCATGCGCAGACTGGACGCGCTGGCAGCCAGTATGGCCGAAAAACGCTCCATCTTCTTCGGCGACGGCGATCTGGTCACCGAGGACCGGCGTTTGACGCTGCAATTGGCCCTCGCCGTTGTCGGTCTTGGGGTCGCCCTCGTCGGATCCGTCACAACACCGCCCTTTGCGGCGCTGAGCCTGGCGTTTCTGGCCTATCCGGTCTGGCCTTACGTCACCGACGGCTATCACGCCATCGTCCATCAACGCCGCATCAACATGGCCGCTGTCGATATCCTCATGGTCGGTGGATTGGTGGTGGCACGCCAATGGATCGCGCTAGCCATATTAGGAGCCATGCTGGCCCTATCCCGAAAACTGATCAGCCATGCGGAAGACCGTTCGCAGCGCAAGGTCGTTGATGTCTTCACCCGCCACCGGGAAACAGTGTGGGTCCTGGTCAACGGCACCGAAGTGGAAGTGCCGTTCGACCAGGTTGTAGAAGGGGATCGGATCCTGGCACGGGCCGGTGAGGTCATTGTGGCCGACGGCATTGTCGAAACAGGCACCGGAACGGTGGATCAGAGCCTGCTGACCGGCGAGACCCGCCCGGTCGAGAAAACACTGGGCGATACGGCGTTCGCGGCAACCACCGTGCTGACGGGAAGCTTGCTCCTGCGCGTCATTCGGTCCGGCGAAGCCACCACAGCAGGACGTGTCGCCCACGTTTTGAACAACACAGCCGACTATCGCCGACGCCTGCAGTGGCGTTGGATGCAATTCATCGACGGCATGGCCGTGCCGTCTCTGGCGTCCGGCGCGGCCGCCTGGATCGTGCTCGGCCCGGCGGCAGCCATACCGATGATGTTCTCCGTCGGTGATTTTGGCTATTCCATGCGCGTCGCTGCCCCATTGCAACTCTTTCGGTTCCTTCAAAAGGCATCGCTGTCGTCGGTGCTGATTAAGGATGGCCGCGTGTTCGAGCGCGTGCCCGACATCGACACGGTGGTCTTCGACAAGACCGGTACCTTGACCTTGGATCGTCCGCACCTGCACACGATCCATGCCTTCGGTGAGATGCGCGCCGATGACATCCTTGCAGTCGCGGCCAGTGCCGAGCAATACCAGTGGCATCCCATCGCCCAAACGATCCTGGCCGAAGCGGCGGTGCGCAACATCGGCTTGACCACGCCCCAGGACAGCCAGGTAGCACTTGGGCTCGGCCTGTCGGCACGCATCGGCGAACAATCCGTCACCATCGGCAGCACACGCTTCATGACTCTGCGGGGTCTGGAATTGCCTGATACGGCAGCGGAGTTGGCGGCTCAGTCGGACGGTTTGGGGCATTCCATCGTCTGGGTGGCCACGGATGGCGCCATTGTCGGCGCCATTGAATTGAAACCGGCCCTGCGACCGGAGGCCGCCGATGTCATCGAACAGCTCAAGCGCCTGGGATTAACCATCTACATTCTCTCAGGCGACCGTGCCGGACCAACCCAGCATTTGGCTGATCGGCTGGCCATACATGGCTGCTTTGCCGAGATATTGCCCGAGGGAAAGGCGGAGGTCGTCGGCCGACTACAGACGGAAGGGCGCAAAGTCTGTTTCATCGGCGCCGGCATTGACGACTCGTTGGCGCTCCGGAAGGCCGATATCGCGGTTTCGATGCGGGGTGCCACCACCATCGCCGTGGAAACGGCACAGGTGATACTCACCGATCATACCCTTGCCCCTTTGCCCACCTTGTTCACGCTGTCCCAACACTTCAAACGGGACATGCGACGCAGCCTGTTCCTGACCGCAACGCCGTCTGTCTTGGCCGCAGGCGGCATTGCCTTGCTCAACATCGGCATGATTCCGGTGATCTTGCTGTCCTACACCGGCATGGGCCTGGGGGTAGCCCAGGCCGGCTTGCCACTTCTGACCGACCGTCCCGTCCGGCTTCGCCGAATCCGGAACAGAACATGTGAACCCACTCCAAAAGCAGCCTTGAGCTGAATCCCAGACTCGCGGTTACTGTCTAAATTGGACCCCCATAGGTATCCAGTTTCTCATGGTCATATTTGGTTCCGTCGAACGCACGCCCAGACCCCGCGGCAACGACGTCGAGGGACGCTACGGGTATCATCATTCGCTCCGTCCGCCTTCCGTCTCGCACGAACCGGAATGGCCGGTCATCCGGTGCGCGTTGCGGTTCGATGGCCCTTGAAGCATCGGCAACGTGGCTTGCGCCACCCCCACCCCCAGTCCCAAGGTTGTGAGGACGATCACGGGGATCAGTCCAATGTGAAACATCACCACACCCACCGTGGCGGCGACCGAAGGCGCAACCGACAATCTGAAGCTCGTCCCCATGTTGGCCTGGAAACTGCCGGCAAGGTTGAACAGATCAGGCAGACGAGACAGCGACTGTTCCGTCAGGACGACTTGCGCCGTATCGGTGGCGATGGTGGTGGCGCCGCGCAACGAAACGGACACGTCCGCCTGTTTCAAAGCCAAGGAATCGTTGACCCCATCCCCAACAAAGCAGACGCGACGTCCTTGCGCCTGAAGCTCTTGGACGACGCTGGCCTTCCCATCCGGAAGAACCTGCGCAAAGCAGCCATTGACACCGAGCAGAGCCGCCAGATGCCGGGTCGGCCGCTCATGGTCACCGGATAGGATGTGAATCGCCAATCCTCGTGCCCGGAGCGCCCTGATCACCGATTCAGCCTCGGGCCTGATGGACGGCTCCAGTTCGATCGCGCCGACGATGGCTTGGTCGGCCGCAACCCAAACCAGCGAATGCCCGACATCTCGGCTGTCTTCCAAAAGGTCCGCGGCCTCGGATGGCAGAGCAATGCCCTCCATCGCCATGAACCGCGCACTGCCAAGGGCAACGGTCCGATTCCCGACCACGGCCTTGAGACCCAGGCCCAACTGAACTTGGCCGTCTTTCAGGGCGGAGAGGGCAATGCCCCGGCGCTGCGCTTCGTCGAGGATCGCCATCGCGATGGGATGACTCTGACGCTGCTCCACACTAGCCGCCAGATACAGGATGTCCCGCTCCGGCACATCCCCAAAGTGGTGAATGGCCCCGACGTGGGGCCTTTCCTCGGTCAAGGTGCCGGTTTTGTCGAACACCACGGTGTCGATCTCCTGCACACGCTCGAAGACACGCCCATCTTTGACCAGGATGGCCGAGACAAACGCTTCGCGCAGGAACCGGAAGAGTTGAAACGGTGCCAGCACACGCATCCCATAGCCGAACTCACTGACCGCCAGCATCAATGGCACGGCGGCGGCCGGCCCCAGAGTCACGAACCCGACCGCGCCGGATGCCAGGGTCGGGGCGGCCATGCGGTCGATGATCTTGAGCCAGCGCCACTGCAAATGTTGGCGGTAATCGGCCGTCCGGTTGAGCGCTTCGGCAATCTGTCCCGCCGTGGTTTCCGCTCCGGATCGTTCGGCGACGATATGCAACGTTCCCGTCAAGACGGTGGTGGCCGCATAGACCCGATCCCCGATGGCCTTTTCCGCCGGTCGTGCCTCACCCGTGAGCAAACTTTCATTCACGGTCCCCGCCCCCGCAACGACGGTTCCATCGGCGACCAGACTGTCGCCTGCACGGGCTATCAGCCTGTCCCCCTTTGCCAGACTGCCGAAGGGGATCTGCACCTCGACCCCGTCCACCACGACCCAGACCGTCTTGCGATGGTCGCCAAAGACGCCGACAAGTTTTCGCTGCGAACGATCCTCGGCCCAATTCAGAAGCTTACTGCACACGGTCAGGAAAAAGCCGAAGACCCCAAGAGCGAGCAGTTGCCCAGTCGCAACGAAGCCCGCCATCAGCAAGGTGTCGACCGTCGCCATGTTCAGCCGGCGTTCGCGTATGGCATGGTAGCCATCGCTAAGGATCGGTGCCAACGCGTGCGCCAGGAACGGCAGACTCCAAATGGCGAGGGGAGGCGCCCAAAACGTCCCTAAGGTTGCCACCCCCAGTCCGGCAACGGCCGAGACCACCCGACGGTTCAGCCGGCGACTTGCCTCGGCCGGATCAAGATCGGAGATCACAACGGAGCGCGTGCGCACCGCCTGCGCGTGTGCCGCATCTTCCAATTCCGGTCCGTTTGCCCGACGCCTGCGTGGAGGCCCCTTCAGCAGCTTTCGGTGCCGTGCATGGACCGGCAGGCTTTTGGCGGCATCCACCCGCGAGCCGGACGCCACTGCTATGGCCACGGCCGCGACAACCGGAATCAAGGAGATCATTGGCCTTCCAGGTACAATCTTGGCTGCGCGCTCACGATCCGGTGGACGGCCTCCCACCTGTGCATCCAACTACTTGAGTTTATGCCGTTCTCGTGCGATCCACGCGACGACTAACATGACCACTGGTTGGTTTGCACGCCGAGAAGCGACCGGCATCTCGCGGCACGACCGTTTCCTGCTGCCGGCATTCCAGCCCGATTCTCAAGGTCCGTCCAATGCCCCGCAATGAAGATAAACAACTCCTGAATGACGTTCTCGATTTGTTTTCCCGGCGACGATCGTGCCATCTCGGGCAGTACCTCTACAGTGATCCAGATCCGGCCAACCCGGCCGATTCGGTTCGGGGTGCGAGCCATTGGGCCCAGATGGTGGCGCACGAAGACGCTTATTATGTGCCTCGGGAGGAAGCAGCGCTGATCCAATCACATGGACATCAGATCAGGCCATTCTTACCCGATCCGGTCGACGTGTTGGATTTCGGTATCGGTTCGGACGTCGCCATCCTGTCGAAATCCATCCCCCTGTTGAAGTCGCTCGATGTCCGCCGCTACATCCCCGTCGATCTTTGCAGAACCTATCTTGATGACGCCCGTCGTCTCGTCGGAGAGCATCTCAAGACTGTTCCCATCGACGAATGCCAGGCCGACTATTTCGATTTCAAGCGGCCTTTCGAAGCGCTTTCCAACCCCCTGATTTTCATGGGCGGAGGAAACCTCTACAACCTTCCACTCGATCCAGGCGCTGGATCTCTGAAGGAAAAGTTCACCAATGTGTTCTCTCGTGCGCTAGAGCATTGGCGCAAAATGATCGGGAAGGGGCATTTACTTATTACGGCTGATGAGAACTGCGACAAAGCCTCCTTGCTGGCTGCCTATGATGTCGCATCGAATCAGGCCCTGGTCATGAGTTTCTTCCATCGCATCAGACGGGACACCTCTCTTCAGGGCCTCGATACTGACGGCTTTCGCTATTTGCCAATCTGGAATCAAGACCAAGCCTGCGTTGTCCATACCGTCATGGTCACACGGCCCCAGATACTCCGCCACGGCGAGGTGGCCTTGGAGATCAATGAAGACGACCACTTCGCCATCGACGCCTCGTTCAAGCTGTCGGAAGACGAGTCGTCGGCCCTCTTTCATCAGACCGGCAACCGTCTCGTCACGGTCGTTCGAGGTCAAGGCCTGAGATTGGCGCTCTATCTCGTGGAGATGAGGGAGAGGTCAAGCCAGAGTGAAGAGGGGACAGTGCGACAAATGGGCCGCTACCCGTCCCCTTTACAGACGACATAAGGACTCCAGGAGGTGACGCTTCGTCGTCCCATCACGTCGGGAATCGGATAGGGTCCGTCTGCGAGCACAGCGCGGTCTGCGGCAGGCGATGGAGGCCCTGAGCGGCACGATGACACCAGTGGTGATGGCCGTGCACACGAGCATGGGGGCTTGCTCAGCATGTCCTGCTGCGCCGATGCGCGGTCGATCCACACCCAGATCAAGCCAATCGCCACCATGGCGGCGGCCCCCTCGACCTGGACTCGAGTCCACCGGCATGCCGTCCCTCTTCGGACCGTGCGCACTCCGGCATCCGCTTGACCCCGCCGGGAGGGTCGGCGTCAAACCACCGATTTTCGAGCCAGAAACAGCCGCACGCTCCCCCTTTAGACTCATGATACACTAACAGGCTGAAAGCATGACCGGATAAGGGAACGTCGGAGCATGGAACGGCTGTTGTTGGCGGTCGCGGTGATCATCGCATGGGCGATGGACGTCCGCGCAGAAACCTTGGACCGGACTTATCAGGCAGTGATGCATGTGCGCGAAAGCCAAGCGATTCCCGTGCTCGGCGAAAGCCGTCACTCGGTGGGTGTCGCCCGCTTCCGCGGCATTGCCGTGTTCGCGGACGGCGAATTGGCCGTGCATCGCTACGAAGGCTGGTTCGACTTGGTGGATGGGTCTGGCCGCTTCAGCGGCTATGCCCAGTGGCGCTTCGAGGACGGCGCGACACTGCGGGCAGCCTATGATGGCACGGCCGAAGCCGATGGCAGCGGCAACATCGCCGTCGCGGCGCGTCTCCACAGCCTGTCCGGCACCGGCCGCTTCGCTGGTGCCACCGGTACGGGTGGCTTCAGCGGACGTCGCCTTGACCCCATCGCCGCCGGCGGTGGCACCTACCTGACTGGTGCCCTGTCTCTGACGCGGCCGACCGAGTAGTCCTCGGTGGTTCAACGCCAGAAGGCACGACGGCTTTCGCGGATCGCATCGGCACGAGTGACGCCGATGTCGCGTAACGCACGCGCATCCAGATCGGACAAGTGAACGCGTTGACGCCAGCGCCGGTGGCAGCGGCATAGGCACCGCCCCGCCACTCGGGCCGCCCAAAGCACCCAGGAAACACCGCCGACGATCTCAGCCCGACCCCACAACCGCGTTGCCATACCCCCGCTCCCCGCCGATTTGACGACCGGAGGCCAGCTTGGCGCGGGCGCCCGCGGGAGTCCGCCCCGATCGCTTCGGCCGCGACCGAAGCGATCGGGGCGGCGCTCACGGTGTCGTGCGGCAGCCCAGACGAACCACGACTTGAAACTGCACGATCTCCCCTTCCTTGACCGCGCCGCGAGTCTCGACCACCTCGAACCAATCCACCAGCTCACCGGCAACGGATGCATGCGTGATGGCGTTGGCGATGGCATCTTCCACGCCGACCTTCGACGTGCCGACCAGTTCCAAGCGCTTGTAAACGGGATTGCTCATGGCGGCTGTCCGTATTTTTGGGGGGATGATGGATCGGTGACTGATCCTTTAAATTTCCGTTCTAGGCCAATTCTGGCCTCCACCGAAAGCGCCCGTTTTGTCGCCGATCCGATGGCGCTGGCCTTGCGTGAAGCACAGGCCGCCGCACACCGCGGTGACGTGCCGGTCGGAGCGGTGATCGTCGACGGTCGGGACGGATGCCTCCTGGCCAGCGCCGGTAACCGGACGCTGGCCGATTGCGACCCCACCGCCCATGCCGAAGTTCTGGTGATCCGGCAGGCATGCATCCTCCGGGCCGCACCACGTTTACCGGACTGCGACCTCTACGTGACGCTCGAGCCCTGTGCCCTGTGCGCCGCTGCCATCAGCTTCGCGCGCCTGCGCCGTTTGTACTTCGGCGCATACGACGTCAAGGGTGGAGCCGTCGAGCACGGGCCACGCTTTTTTGGGCAACCGACGTGCCACCACGCGCCGGACGTCTACGGCGGCATCGGCGAAAGGGCGGCCGCTGCCCTACTCCAAGCCTTCTTCCGTGACCGACGATCTTGATCTCCGCCGTCACAGCGACGTGACGACCCCACACGCAGCCGTGTCTGGAGCGGATCGGCCACGACATCGATATCCGAAACGTCGAACCGAACACAGGTACGGTCGACACTGAACCGCAAACACGAACACATGACGCAGTCGCTTGGAGTTCATCAGTATGTACGACGTATTCCAGTCCCTGGGTCGGGGCGCCGCTGCCGTCCTCGCCGCCGTGATGATGACAGCTGGTGCCACGGCCATGGCTGCTCCGGTTGATGTCAATGTCGATGCCGACGGTGTCGCCATCCACGGCTACGATCCGGTCGCCTACTTCACCGCCAATGAACCGGTGCAGGGCGACGCCGCCCTCTCCACGACCCATGAAGGCGCCGTTTACCATTTCAGCAACGAAGCCAATCGCGAGGCATTCCTCGCCGACCCGACGGCATACGTGCCGCAATATGGCGGCTTCTGCGCCTATGGCCTGACCGTCAGCCGCAAGTTCGATACCGATCCGACCGCCTGGCACATTGAAGACGGCAAACTGTACCTCAACCTGAACCATAAGGTACAGTCGATCTGGCGGGAAGACATTGCCGGCTACGTCGACACGGCCGATGGCAATTGGCCAGGCGTCCTTGGCAAATCCGATGAAGACCTGAAGGCCGCCGCGAACTGAGCAACCCAAGAGTAGCTTGATCGAAGACGGTCGGCCATGCTTTTCCCCTTGGCCGGCCGTCGGGCTTTTCACCCAGTTGCCTTCTGCCAGCGTCCGTTTATCTTGGGCCCATCAACCTACCACCGCCACGGCTGATCGCCCCATGCCGCCGATCGCATCGCCACCAAACCAGAACGCCGCGCCTGCCATACGGGCCACACCGCTTGCCGCCGGCGAAACGGTACTGATCGGACACGAGATTTACCGCCAATCGACATACGGCTCGAAACATCCGCTGTCGATCCCCCGCGTCTCGACGGTCCTGGATCTGGTCCGGGCGATGGGTTGGCTGCACGACGACGCATACATCGAAAGCCCGCGCGCGACACCGGCCGACCTGGCCCGCTATCACGACCCGGCCTACATCCAGGCCTTGATCGATGCCGAACGCACGCAAAGCCTGGATGCGGAGCGGCGCGTACGGTACAATCTTGGCAAATTCGAAAATCCGATCTTTCCGGAAGTTTTCAGCCGCCCGGCCACCGCGTCGGGCGCGGCTCAATTGGCGGCGCGCCTGCTGCGCGACCATGGCACGGTGCACAGTCCGGCCGGCGGCACGCACCATGGTCGGCCCAACCGGGCCAGTGGGTTCTGCTATTTCAACGACCCGGCCCTTGCCATCCTGGGCCTTTTGGATCAGGGCTGTACGCGTGTTGCCTATGTTGACCTGGATGCGCACCACGGCGACGGCGTCCAGGATGCCTTCGCCGAGGACGGACGGGTGTTCACGATCTCTGTCCATGAGCATGGCCGCTGGCCGTTCACCGGTGCCGTGGGGGATCGGGCCGGCGGATTGGCGCGCAATCTGCCCATGCCGGCCGGCCTGAATGACACCGAACTCGCCCATGTGTGCACCCATGCCCTGGTGCCCTTGGTCACCACGTTCGCTCCAGAGGCGCTGGTGCTGCAATGTGGCGCTGATGGGCTGGCTGATGACCCTTTGAGTAAGCTGATGCTGTCCAACCGCGCCATCTGGGACGCCGCCGCGGCCCTCCTGCCGCTGGCCCCGCGTCGCCTCGTATTGGGCGGCGGCGGCTATAATCCCTGGTCGGTTGGCCGCTGCTGGGCAGGGCTTTGGGCCATCCTCAACGGAATCGACCCGGCCGTCCCCCCAACCTCGGCGGCCGAAGCCGTGCTGCGCGGCCTTACCTGGAACCGCTCCCAAGGACGCAACCCGCCGGAGCATTGGTTCACAACACTTGCCGACGCACCTCGGCCTGGACCCGTACGCCCGGCCATCCAACAGGTGGTCGACCAGGTCATGACGCCGTAACCCGACTCACTTGGCGACCTGGAGGTTCAATACCGTGAGCATCCAGGATTGCAGACGCAGGTCGTCCAGTACGTCATCAAGCTCGTCCACGAATTCCGCATAGCTCATGGCGAATTTCGCGATGGCCCCCCCGGTGGACTGGCGCGCGAACGGCAAGGTCAGCGGGTGATCGGAGCCCACCAGCACAAAGCTCTCCAGACCTGCCGGTGCCGAAAAGATGAAGCGGCTATGCCCCCGCACGGACGGAAACTGCGCGTGAGCATGGGCGTTGACGAACTGGTTTTCCATCAAGACCTGTGGTTGGCCGGACGCATCGACGAGAAACAGCGTCAGGTAGCTGTTCCGACTGGCGCGCATACCAATCGACACCGGATCGCCCAAACGCGGACGCTGCGGCATGAGCGACCACATCTGGAGATCGAACGGTCGCCGGGCGTTCTCCAGCTCGGCCAACTCGGTACGGAGCTGCGCCACCTGCACCGCCCGCTCTAACCCTGCGCCGATGGCAGAGGCCGGCGCCGACAAAAAGGCGAGAGTCAGGAGAACAGTAAGACCACGAATGCCCATACGACTCACTCCAACAGAATCAAGCACATCCCGCTCCGACTGGAATCACCCACCGGACGCGGCAACGGCCTAAACCGCCGCCGTTAACCGGTGCACCTCGGCCTCAGACTGGACCCGGGGGCCCGTCAATACGTGCCGGACACGGCAACTTCGACACGGCGGTTGCGCCCATCCGTCGGCGGACTGTGGCGCGGCGACGACTCACCTCTGCCGAACGCCTGCAATCGCCCACCAGGAATGCCCCATTGGTTGTTCAAGTACTGGCGGACAGACAGCGCTCGTCGGTAGGACAGGTCACGGTTATAGGATGCACTTCCTGTCGAATCGGTGTGACCCACCAACGCGAACCGGTAGCTAGCCAATTGCTGGCTGTTCAGTGCCGGGCCGATCTTGTCCAGCCATCGCCGCGCATCGGCGTTGATGCGGTCGGAATTGTAGTCGAACGGAATGCTCAGACCAGCAGTACGCCGCTGCGATTCTGGAATTTCCGAGATATTGCGTGCGAGCCCGGGCGACGGCAACAACGCATCAATGATCTCGTTGCTCTCCGGCAGATAGTCGAACTGCCGATACAGCGGCGCATCGTCGGCCGGGGCGGGTGCCGGCGCGGCAGATGGTGTGGAATTGAGCAATTGGTTGATGATGTCGTCCTGGGTCTGCGCCCGGGGCGCGTCACACCACGCCAACATCACGGCAAGCCCGCCAACGAGCGTCACTGATAGGGTCATTTTCTTCATAGCGAACCTCCTTTTGTATATTTTCCTTGCATGGGTCTGCGAACCAAGCCTCAAGACCCCCGTTGACACAACCCGCTGAACAAACTTACCCGACCGGCAGGCGGAGGCGACACGAACCGGCCCATCGGCGCGGGCCGCTTCAACGAATTTCGTAGTCGACGACGGTCCCGGTCCAATTTCGTCCGATCGGCCCCAGATCCCGCTCGACTGCCCGAATCAGCTCGACCGCCAACAGCCGAAGCGGGTCCGCGTCCGGGACCGGCGGCGCCGATCCGGACTGCCGCTGTTGGACACCGAAACCGCGTGTCGTTGCGAGTGGTGCGGCATCAGCCGTGCGACCCAACGCGCGAATCGTGTGCTGCTGCGAGACATCCTCCCGCGTCACCATGCCGAACAGCAACCCGCGACCGACCGGCTCACTGGCATGGAAGTCGAACCCATAGGATTCATCCGGGATCAAAACCGCCTCACCGCGGGACACACGGTGGTCGTGCCGGCTTTGCCGGGAGAACCGGTTGGGAAAGATCAGGTCGACGGTTCGATCCGCCTTGATGTCGAAGACGAGCAGATAGCCCGGACGGTCGCTGCGAATGCGGAATTGCACCTTGTCGCCCAAACGCACGATGCTCTGCGACACGATTTCAATGATCAGGGGCGCATCACGCATGCGCGGTGCGAACCCTCGTTCGTCGAGTTGGAACTCGGCGGGCAGACCCGTCGGTCCTTCCGGCACACGATCCAGTGCGGCAACAGCGGTCCCAGACCCCAGCCCAGCGACCGCCGAAACCGTCAACGCCAACACGCAGGCGATCGCGGTGAAGCGCATGCCACCCTCCCAACGCTTGTCTCGTTCCCCCGTGACCGGTCGCCACCTGGATCGCCACCATTGGCAGCTCCAGCCGGTTACCCATTGGCGGTGCCGAGCCGGGTGATCTGGCCGACAAACAGCAGGGCACCGCTGTCGACATGCTGCAGCGCCAGCACAAACGGGCGATCGAACGCCAATGTGAACCCGGGGCGATGGAAGGCCCGCGACAGAAGGACGGCGGTTGCCGCCGCTGCCGTGGTGCCGGCTTCGTCCACATCCAGCGCAATCTTGTGCAAGACCGAGGAAACAACCAATCGCCCTCCGGCCGCCACCATGCCGCTATAGTCGGCGTCTTCGGCAAGCGCCGGCGCCAACCCGAGCCCTGCCAGCACATGTTTCAGTTCAGCCGCATAGTCGAGGGAAAAGCGCGGCACGGTGACGATCCCGGGACTCGACGCATAGGCCGACTGATCGAGCCAGCTACCGTACGCCGCCGCCTGCGCAAGCACGGTTGCCGGTGTCTCTCCTTCGGCCGGCAGAACAAGCACCATGGTCACGTCGCCCTCATAGGGCAGTCGCACCGCCCGGAACGAGTCGGCTGCCAAATAGGCATAGCTGCCGTCGCCCCGCATCATCGGAACCGTGGCGTCCGACCCGTCCGCGTTGTGGAAGGTGCCGTCGGCGGTTGCCGCCGGATCGAACGGCCGCTGCCAACTGCCGTGGAAATACAGCGCATTGAGGATGACCGCAGCCAAGTCACCGCCGCTCTCGGGGATGATGCTGTCAATCTTGTCCTTGGTGTGCTCGGCCACCCAGGCGTTGATGGCCTGGCGCGTTTCGGTCAGGGATAGGTCCGCTGTCTCGATGCGGGCACCGAAGGTGCCCGTGACCTGCGCCACGAAATCGTTCCGAAACCGCACCCGCGGATGCGCCCACAATCCGTTGGCGGACAGCACCTCGTCACCATCACTGGTCGAAAGCTGCGCATCCAGACGAGCCAATGCCGCGCCGGACTCGGTCAGGGCCGTCTCACCGGTCCCAAAAAACCCGGAGAACGCCGCCGCCGTATCGCCGGCTGCCCCTTGGGCAAGAATCATCAACGCCGACACGACGCTGTACGGCGAGACCACCACCGGCTCCGATGGCGTCGCCTCAGCCAGAGCCGCCGCTAACGCCAACCCCGGCGCATTCACGATGCCGGCCGCCGAGGAGTCTGCCGCCACCGATGGTGCCATCGCGGCAACCGTGGCGTTGAGCGCTTTGGTGACCTCGGCAACCCCGAGTTCCACAGCGTCCGACGTCGCATCGGCGGCGGCGGCGGCGGCGGCCGCGGCGGCAGCGGTCTCCGCTGCTCCGCTCACCGTCCGGCGCACGTCTTCGGGAATGGTCGCCTCCAACACGTCGATCACGGACCCGACATCTTCGGCCTCGGTGCGGGTCACCGTTTCAGCGGCCTGGGCCTGCGGCCCGGCGAGAGCAGCGACGACCCAGGCGATCGCCAACAACCGCAGCGACGAGTCAAGCGACACCATGGTGATCCTCCTCATACATCGCAGCATTTTTCGGCGGACGGGACTCCCGCGCTGCGGATCGAAAATGCGACAACTCGAAAAATCCGGGCAGCCCATTTGCCGGCCCGGAGCGAGAAACCGCAGCGGACATCCCCGCATCCCCGCCCTGACATTACCGCTCGATCGCATAGCGCTCGTACGCCAGATTCCAGTCGACGCCGCGGCTCTCAAGCTGGTCGCTCCAGGTGGCGATCAGGCTCTGCGCCAGACCAGCCACATACCCACCGGGCATCTTGATCGGCTCGAAACCGCGATTCTGGCCGGCCAAGCTACTCAGATCGACCGGATCCGCAGTCACGATGGCCACCAACACGCCTTCGCCGGTCGGTGGCTGGGCAACGAAATCGAAACCGTAAGAGGCATCGGGAATGGTCACGAATCGGCCGGCCACGATGCGGCGGTCAGCGTTGGTCCGGTCGGAAAACGGATTCGGGAAGAGCTGCACCACCTGGTTATCGGCCGTGACGTCGAGCACCAGCAGATAGCCATCGATGGCGGAGGTGAGGCGGAACTGCACCGTGTCGCCCAGTCGTACGCGAGCGCTCGGTAGGATTTCGATGTCCAATGCCGACGACACGTTCGGCTTGCCCAACGTGTCAGTGACCTGGCCGGCGGTGTTACCCGCCGTGGTCAGGGTCACGATGTCGCGACCGAGGTAGTCTTCGGGCGCCTCCAAGGTTGGGGTCAGATGGCCACCGTTGGCCTGACAGTCGCGCGCCCCGACACCCTGGCAATACGCTGCCGATTCCGTTCGCAGGTAGTCCAGAAGTTCGGCATGGCTGATAATGCCGTTGCCGTTGCGGTCCGCCTCACCGCCGGACACACCACGCACGAAGCGCCGTGTGAACACCCCCTGATAAGGGTCCGTGCCGCGCTCCACCAAGGCGACCTGGGTTGGCGTCACCGCCGTCCAGACAACATGGGTGCCATCGCTGGGCACGAAACTTTCTTCCCGGGCCCGGGCCGCCATGGCCGCATCGCCGCTGCCCGACCGGGTCAAGGCCGCCGCCAACGACCGGCTGGCACCACCCCGCGTCAGGCCGCCCATGGCCATGGACAGAAACGGTTCGAACATCGGCGTGCGCAGAAAGCTCACCTCCGCCGGGCCAGGACCGACGGTCGAGCGTGAGATGGTGCCGGAATGGCAGGCATCGACGAAGATCACCGCATGGCGGTCGTGCAGGCGCTGGAACAGGGCGCTGATCTCATCATCGGTGACCATGTTCAAAACTCTGCCGTCGCGCAGTTCCGTATCCCATGACACCAGGGTTTCATCCAGCTCATCGTCTTCGTCGCCGTCTGTGTCCGGCTGCTGGGCGCCGTGGCCGGAGTAGCTGAAGAACACGCGGTCGCCTGGCCGTGTGCCACTAATCAGCCAGTCCTCGATGGCGGTCAGGATGCCGGTCTTGGATGCCTGTTCGTTGAACAGTGTCCGGATCTGGTCGGGCCGGAAGCCCAAGTTGGACTGCAACAATCTCTGCAGGTTGCGCGCATCGGTGGTGGAAGACTCGGGCGGCAAATCGAGCCGATCCAACCGATAATCATCGATCGCCACCAGAAGCGCCCGCCCTTGCCCGGACGACGGCTGGGCCAGCACCCCCCTCTCGGCGGCTGAAGCGACGCCGAGGCAGGCCAACAGGACCGCATTCACCAAGCGCATTGCCAATCCCTTTCTGAACCGCCGGGTTGCCCGCGGCGGACCCGGACCGGTGGCGGCCGGGCGGTCAGCCTCCCAGCCCACAGTTTCCGGTCCGGAACCCCGAAGTCTACTGCATGACCAACACTTGCACCTCGGTCTGGGCCATGGTGCCTTGTGATTGGGTCTGCAACATATTGATGTCGCGGGTCACGGCCTCGCCGTTGCCCAGCGGTTGAAAGGCGTTGGTCTGGAAGTTCATCTGCCCGGACAAGGCCGTCTGACCATCGGTCCGGCACAAGGCAATCAAACGCTCGGTCCCCGGCGGGCCACCGAGCTGGAACTGCACCGGGCTGTTGGGCGGCGGCAAAGCCACCGTGACTCCGGCCGGGATCTGGTTGTTGGTGTGAAACCGGTTGGGAAACAGCACCGTACTGTTGCCGGTCGTGCCGATGTTGACCAGGGTCAAGGTACAGGGCCGATCCGCGGTCACAAAGATGCGCATCACGTCACCGAGCCGGTAGGCCGGCTTGTCCGTGGTCACCTGTAGTCGGGCAACCGATTGCCCCGGCTGCACCGGTTGGATCGGCTGCACCGCGGCCACCGGCGTTTGACTGCCCGGTACCGAAACCTGGATCACCTTGTCCGCCTGGCCCCATTGCACCTGCGGTGCCTGATTGACCACCGTGTTGATGTCGCGCGTGAGCTGACCCGATCCCCCTTCCGCACTGCGGAAGATGCCGGTTTGGTTGGCCTGACTCGCCTGCAGCACGTCGATCGGCTGCGTCGATGCCAACACTTTAATCAGTTCGGTCCCCGGCGGACCTCCCAGCTGCAAGCTGTAGGGCGCATTCGGCCCCGGAAGCTGAAGCGTCTGGTTAGCTGGCACGTAGTTGTCGCGATGCCGAGCGTTCGGAAACACCATCCTGGTGCGGCCCGATGTCCCGACATTCAACACCGTGATGTACGCATCCTTGCTCGTCTGCACCCACATCTGCATCGACTGGCCCAAGGCGTAGCGTCCGTCTGCCCGATCCAGCCAGACATGCACCGTGAGGTCAGACGCCGGAACCTGGATGTCGAAAATCTGTTGCTGGTCGCCCGTGAGAATGTCACGACTCAGCGGCTGCGCGGTCGCCGGACCGGTCCCAACCACACCCCACAGCACTGCGACCAAGAGGCCACCGGCCAAAGCCCAACGGGCAGGATCGAAAGTGCCTGATGTCATGGATTTCCCCCCTCTACCATCGAATCGGACCACGCCCCATCGATCGGGCGGGTATTGGCTTGTTCGTGTTGCCTCGACGTGGCCCGCTTCGGACCCCAACCGCCGCACCGGTGAACCGTCCCACACCGGTCAGTTATTCACCAGTGAACATTGCATGGACGCCAAGTTGGAAGGCGACACCTCTGAGGTGTTCGTCCAGCAGGCGCGCGACTTCGGGAACCGCAGCCTGGCCATCCAACGCCTTGAGCCGCTCGTGCAGGTCGATCAGGGCATGATCGCTGGCGATGGCAACGAAGTGATCGGCGCCGAACGGTGGCTCCACGGTAAGCCCGATCGGGTAAGCGCGCCCCATGGGAATCTGTAGCGGGTCGTCATCATACCATGGATAGAACGGGATGATCCGACCCCGCGCATCCATCAGGAATAGGGTCAGGAACGGATAGGTGTGTCCGGAGATATGCAGCTCCGGCTCGGCCCCACCGGGGAAGCGCTGCCCCGGCGGCACCAACCTCATGGTCAGGCTGCGGTCGGCACTCAGCTCGATCAGTCGTTTGTGCAAGCCCCATTTGTCCAGCACAGCCTGTACCGCCGCGGCTTCCTTGGGGGCGATGGTGAGCGTGCGCCGCCGCGCCGCCCGGGTCTCCGGCACCAGCGCGTCCTTCACAGTCGCCACAGCATCCTGTCCGGCAACGATGATCTCGCCGGTCGCCACGTTCCAAACCAGATCAATCCCAACGGGCTGGTCGACCAGGGTGACGCCGTCCAGATGGCCAGCCACCGAAGCCGTGTCGAAACCGCCGGTTTGGTCCATGAACAGGCTTAGCTCCTGCAACGGAAAGAAGCCGACCGGCGGCGGTGCTGTCGGCCCGGCCGGTGGGTTCTGGCTCCGCACGCCGGCTATCAGCACTCGCTCCGCGTCCCCCACCGGCGTGACCACCGGCTGTTGGCGGTCGTTGGTTTTCATGCGGACGTTCTCCAGCATGAAACGCTCCAGCTCACCCTTGGTCAGACGACGGTCACCGTCGGCATCGGCCCGTCCGCGCAACGCCTCGGCCACGCTCCAGCTCATGGCGCCGCGCGGCACCCGGCTGCCGTCTGCTTGCTCGATCCAAACCTCCGGCACCTCGTTCTCGTCCGACACACCCGCCAGCAAAACCACGTGGGCCAACTCGGTCTCGTCGATGCGTGCCGCCACCGGATCCGGTGGCGGCAGAAAATCCCGTTCGATCGCCGGATAGATGTAGTTGCGCGACGTGACGAAGCGCTCGCTGCGCGGATGCACCGACCGGGTCACCGTACCGGAATGGCAAGCATCGACGACGAACAGGATGTTCAGATGGCTGGCATCGCGCAACATCTGGTTCAAATCATCGTCCGGAATGCGCTCCTGCGTCTCCCAGCCGTCCGGATCGAAGCCGGCGAGCAGCAATACCTCGTCCAGCCCGTCGCGCTCAGAGCCATGGACCCGTTCCGCCTCCTGGCTGCCATGCCCTGCAAAACTGAACACCAAGAGGTCGCCCGGCGCCGCTTTCGCCGTCAGATCCCGGTAGGCCGCAATGATGGCTTCCCGGGTCGCATCCGCGTCGAGCAGCCTGCGCACCTCCTGCGCGCCGGCGTCGCGCAAGGCCGCTTCGATGTCGAGCGCATCGTTCACCGCACCGCGCAACGGAGTGATGTATCTGTATTGGTCAATGCCGATGACAAGACCCCAAAGGTCGGCTGCCCGCGTCGGCATGCCCGACAGCACACCGAGCATGGGCACGAGAATCAGGAGGCTTGCCTTCTGTGTCATCGCCGCAGCTCCACGCGTCTGGCCATCTGGTTCAGTTGCGCGGTCGTGAACCGCTCCGCCCCATCCACCCGCGGCGGCTCGGATTCACCACGCCCTTCGACCCGTATGTTTCCGGCGTAACCGCCGGCCCGAAGATAGTCGGCCACGGCTGCAGCCCGACGCTCTGACAACCTTTGATTGTAGAGAGCCTGGCCAGCCGGGTCGGTGTGACCGATCAAGGTGATCGCGCGATCGTTGCCGATCCTGAGCTGTTGCAACAAATCTGCCACCGCCGCCGCGCCTTTGCGCGTGAATCGGGTCGAGTCGTACTCGAACTCAATCGGCAGCGCGACCGATCGTGGCACGAAACCGCGCAGGTTGAGCGACCCGAGACCGGTCGGCTTGCCCGAACGCGTCGTCGGTGTGGAAACGAAGTCGTCGGCCAATAAACGACTTTGTTCCGCACGGCCGAAGATATGCGCGATTGCAGCCTCCGGCGGAGCGGTTGGCGTCGCTGTTTCGTCTTCGATCGCCGCCAGGGCTTCCTGGTACTGCCGGGCCGCTTCGGTGAACGCCTCTCGATCATAGGCGATGTCGGCGAGCCAGGCATTGACTAGCCAGAACCGTCCGTATGTGTCGGCTTGGCGAATCTGTGACTCCAGGCTCACGAGCGATTGTCCTTGCCCGAGGGCGGCCTGCACCCCCATGGCCAATTCGCGTGCCATGACCTGGCCCAGCCAAGCCCGATAGGCCGGATCGCAGGTCGCGTCCACCCCCACCGCACCGTGCAGGTCGCGCAGTCGGTCGATATCGCGCGCCGACAGTGCCGCGTTGACCTGCGCACGCAGATCCGTGCACGCCATCGCCGTCGTGGTCGCCGCAAACAGGCACGACACGACCAGTGCGACGGGCAACAACAGCCGGCCGCAGTGGCCCACCCTGTGTCCAGCCCGGTCCATTCGACGTGATCCTCCTCGTCTCGTCCGCGCCACGGTCGCCAAAGCCAGACGCCGTTCGTCAGTTGCTCCGCATGCGTTCGCTCATCTGTCGAGTCCAGGTGTCAACGAAACCCTCGTCCTTGCGCGTCAACGGGAACCCGCGGATGTCTTGGACCCCGCCCGGAGCCGAGAAGAGGGCATCCTGCCCATGCCGGCTGCTGCGCTGGCGCACATAGAGCTCGGTCAGATAGCGCGACACGAAGCGGCCGACGCTGATGTGGTCGACCTCACGCTCGAACGGCGGCGACGCAATGCCTTCCAAAGCATCAAGGACGGCGCGGGCAAACACGCCGTTGCGGCCATCGAAGTTATCGAGCGCTTCCTCGGTCGCGAGCGACGCCGCCAGGAGATAGCGCCCGGCGCCAAGCCGGTCGCGGATTTGGTCGGGCGCGCTTTGCGAGAAGCCGCCGGAATGGCACGTGTCGAGAAACAGCATGAAATTGCCGGCCATTACGCCGCTGATACGACGAATCATGGCCTGCTCCGACACCCCTTGGCCCCACACCTGGTCCGGATCGGTCACATCGTAGGACAGGAAATGATAGAATTGTGATCCCGGGTCGGCCGGATCGGGGACCACCATGCCGTGTCCGGCCAAGTAGACCACCACCGTGTCCGACGGAGCGCTGACGTCGGCAATCTCGGTGAGCGCCGACAGCACATTGGCCTGCGTCGCCTGGGCATCATACAACTCGCGCAGCACCACGCCCTCGCCAGCCGTACCATAGGTCTCGGCCGGGGCGCCGGTCACCGTACGGGCGAATGACTGGGCATCCGGCCGGGCGAAGTTCAGCCGTGCCACATCTCCCCGGTAATCGTTGATACCGACCGCGAGCACGAACAGACGCGGTTTCGCGTCCTGGCCACCGCCGCTGCGCGTGACGGGCGTGCCAGAGACGAAGGCCAACACGGGTGAGTCCTGGTACACCGACTCGCTGGCATTGTACGCCCGCACTTGAACCAGATTGCGGCCCGGGTCCAGCAGCACGCGCTGTTCCTCCACACCCGGCTCGACGGACGATAAGGTGGGCCCAGCCGATGCCGATGCCGATGCCGTCGCCCCGTCGTCCGTGCCGAGCCGGCGTCGGCGCGCGCTGCGGGTCGCTGCCACTTCGCTGATGTTGCGTCCGTTGCGGTACAGCTCGCGCGATCCAAGACCTCCACCGGCGTCACGGAGGCGGTAGCGCAGCACCACCTCACCGACCCCGTCCGGCAGATCGACCACGAGCGCGGGGACGGCCGCGGCCTGGTCACCGTCCACCACGGTCCATCCCGGCGGGTCGATACGCCGTCGCCGAGCCGACCGTGTCAGCGGTGACAGGTCGATCGGATAGCAGGCCGAACCGCCTGCGACCACGGCCGAGTCCGCCGTGGCATCGGAATCCAGTCGGCGCCGCCGCGCCGACCGGGTGACGGGTGGCTCATAGCAATACTGTGTCACCTCGATGCTCGGCCCGCGTGTCAACAGGGCGTTGATGTCGCCGATGCTCTGCCGCCGGCGCTCGATCAATGCCGCGCCCTGCGGCCGAAACTTGGCGCGCACAAGGTCGGGCGCAAAGAAGACCCGGTAGAGTTGGCTGAACAGGACCCAACGGGGAGCCTGCCGGCCCGATTCGTTCAGGTGGAAGCCCACCAGGTCTTTGCCGCCGCCGGCGGAGTGGTCGAAAAAACCCTCCGGGGTCCAAAGGACCCATTGCCGACCGTCACGATGGGGAAACAAAGCGGCCAATTCCTCAAGCTCTCGGCCGGGCGCCAGGCTATACCAACGCAACGTCCCATCGCCCAGCGCCGCCACGGCCACCGGCGCCGAGCGCGCCACATTGACGCCCCATGGCGTGCCCTCAACCCGCACTTTGCGAAGCTCACGGCCTTGCGCGTCATAGAGCCGTAACCAGAAATCGCTGCCGAGCAAAAAGCCGCTGCCGTCTGGACGGATCGCCAAGCTGCGCGTCCGTTCGCCAGCATCGAGCGCTAGCGGACGACCATTGACCAAGGGCGCGGCCGCGTTCTTCCACTGGTCAACCTGCAGGCCGCGGGCCACCGTCAGCGGCGATGTCACCGCCGGGCTCCGGTAGGGCGCCGGTCGGAGCGTGCCGGTCCGCAGATCGTAGGCGTGCGGACGCAAACCACCCAGCTCCAGACCGAATTCAACCACCTGACCGTCGCCCGACAGCGCAAAACGGCCTTCGAAGATGTCGCGGAAATCACCGGTCAGCCGATCGACATAGATATCGACCTGGCCATCTGGTTGCACCCGCCCCCAAGATGGATCGGCGCTGGCGAAGAACACCGCACCACCTGGCCCGGACCTGAGCTTGTTGATGGAATCGGAAGCCGGCAAGACCTGGTCGATCGCCGGCCCCTGCCCCCAACGCTGCCAACGCCGCAGCAGCTTGCCACCACCCGCCGCATCCATGGTGCCCGCCGCCACCAGGTCGACCGACTGGCCGCCGGTCCACGACCAAGCCACCGCCGCCAGACCGCCAGACGACAGGTCCGACACGTCCGGTGTCGCATAGGGCCGCAACCCATCGGCATACAGCACGTCCACCCTCGGCCGGTCGAGGTGACCAACCGCGAGCAGGCTGCCGTCCGGCGAGAACGCCAGTCCGTATGGCTGGCCACCGTCGGGCGCCTGCCAACGCGCCACCGCGGCAATCGACCGCTGCCCGGAGGCCGGATCGTATGGCGCGTACAGGCGTACGAAACCGTCGGCCGCGCTGGTCGCCAGCCGGCCGTCCGCACCAAAGGCAACCCAATACAACTGACCGCCGTAATCCCGGTCGAGCGCGAGCAGGCGCAGTCGCCCGGCATCCCACAGCAACAACTCGCCGGTGCCGCCAAGCGCGGTGGCCAACAGCCGACCATCGGCCGAATGCGTCATGTGGTTGACAACATTGGGCAGGTTGGGCAACGGCCCCAAATAGCGCTGCTGCGCCACGTCGAAAACGTGCAAGGCGTAGCCGCGACCGCCGTTTAGGCGCGTATCCCCGGCGGCGATCAGCCGCCCACCGTCGGGCGAGAGCGCGATGGCGTTCAGTTTACCTTCATCGCCTCGGTCGATCGGTATGCGAAAGGTGGCCAACAGGCGGCCCTGATCCGGTGCCCAGAGGCGAATGGTCTTGTCGTGGGAGGCCGTTGCCAACAGGGTGCCGTCTTTGTTGGTGGTCAGGGCGCGGATGCTGGCGACGTGCCGACCGGGTTCGATGCGCAGGAACGGACCGGTGGGTTGTGCCGCGGACGGCCCGCCCAAAGCGGTCAAGCCCAAACAGAGACCCAGGGCCGCCAATGCGCGGACCACGACCGCCGCTCTGCGGCCATGCCTTTGGCGAGCAACCTTCATGGCAACGCTCCCGTTGCTTCAGACGCCAAATCGGAGAGCCATCGGGAAACACCCTTGGGGGGCGCTTCCCGTCGCTCGTTTTGCTCAAGACAAGGCGGATCGAGGTCGATCAGCCGACTGCCGTCCCGTCCACCGGCTCGAACGCCACGTCGAACAGATCCATGGAATCCGTCATGGCTTCCACGTTCTGGGCCGTTTGGTAGGACGTATTGGTTTTCTCTTCCACTTGCGCCGCCTGCGGTTCGGCAACCTCGACGGTGGCCACGGTGCTCTGAACCTCTTGGCGCTGCTGCTCTGTGATGACTTCCTCACGAGCTTGCTGTTGCACCACTTGCTGGGCCTCCTGGCGGGCCCGCTGCTTGCGCGCCGGCGGCGCGTCGGCATAGGCGACATCGGTGACTTCAGCAATCCAGGCCTGGTTCTCGCGATAGGACGCCGAATTGCGGTAGCCGGTCTCGATGCGTCGCGACGACCCTGGATTCACCGCTTCACTGGCAACCAAGAACTCGCCCGACCGTGGCGCGATGTCTTCCTGGATGGAACGGGCGATCTGCTTGTCTTGCTCGTATTTGGTGCGCAGGTCGGTGAGCTGACGATTGGCCTCTTCGCCGGTGATCTGTCCGCCGCGGTAGGCGGTGCGTACGTCACGCGCCTGGTCGACGCGGCAGCGGATCAACAACCGCAAAGCTCGTTCCGTCTTGGTCAAGTTTTGGGTTTCCGCGTCCAGGTCCGATACCAAACCCAGCACGGCCTGTTCCTGGTTCTGCTGTACCTTGGCATTCCAGTAACCGCCGAGACCACCGGCAATCAGACCGGCGCCGGCGCCGATGGCGGCACTCTCCAGATCCCCGCCCAGGAGCAACCCGCCGACAAAGCCGGTGGCAGCACCGATCAGGGCGCCTTCGACGATATCCTCTTCGAAATGATTGCCGGTCGAATCGAGCACCTCGCGGTACTGATAACACTGGTCACTGGTGTCGGTACCGATCCGATCGGCCCGGGTGGAAACGCAGGCGGTCACCACCGTCAAACACATCAACAGGGCCCCGCTCTTGGCGAGATAACTGAGTTTCTGCATGCGCGCACACTCCATCTATGAACAAATGACAAACCGAAGACGGTTGTCCCAGGAATATACAGGATGAGCCGAGTGTGAGCCAAGCGACTCAAATGTCAAGAAACTTATCTAAACTTGCAGCCAACAAGTTGAAGATGGCCCGATTTCAGATTTTCGGCGATTTTGTCCAGAATAAACAGGCGACAATCCGAAAATAATTACGCACGCAAATCGATGCCGGCCCTCTCGACCATCGTCACTGGATAGGCCCCATGACGTCGGATGCGCCCCCACCGCGCCAGACCGGTCAGCGCGACAGGACGGACTCCACCAGTGCTTGGCTGTGCTCGACCACTTTGGACAGCCCAATGCCGGCCACATAGTTTCCGGCCAGATGGAGATTTTCCGGCAAAACCATCATCGCCATCGTTTGCTCGAGGTCGGGCGTGTAATAAGGCAGGGCCTTCGGCCAGCGCTTGACATGCACCCCTTTCGGCGTTGCCGCCATGCCGGTCAGCCGGCGACGCTCAGTGTGCAACAGTTCCTGCAATGCCGAGTCAGTCATATCAACGGTTTCCGGACTGCGCTCGCCACCATAGATCCATGTCTCCGACCGATATTGACTCTGTCTGGGAAAGATGATGTCATTAAAGATAACGCCCAGGGCGCGGAATCCCTGGTCGCGCGCGAACAAGCAGCCGAAGCCCTGCAGATCGCCTGGCGCATGCTCGTACCAAGCGCACACCACGGTGAGCGACAGCATCTCTAAGCCATCGAGCTGTTCAGCGGCCGCTGGAGCCACAGCCCGGATGACCGGGACGGCCTGACGCGCCGAGGTGGCAACGATGCAGGGGTGATCCAGGTCGTCGAGCGAAAGCTGCCGTCGTGTGTTCAGATGCAGGGCGACACCACGCGCGCGCAAAGTCGCTTCCAGCTTACTGATCAGATCGACGAACCCAGCCCGCGGCGTGACCGTCCGCGTCTTGATACGGGTTGGCTGGCGCTTCACGGCCGGATCGAAGAACCGACCCAAAATCAGCGATGCACTCAACCGTTCGATCTCTCCGGCATAAATGCCAGCCAAAGCCGGGGCCAGTAGGTAGTCTGCTGCCCCCTGGCCAAGGTGGCGCCGGCCCCAGTCGGCAACGGTTTCCCCAGCGGCCGGGCGCAGGCCGCGCCGGTTGAGCAGAAAACGGCCGACACCCTGCGCCAATGCGACAGCCTCACCGGCACCGAGCGGGAACTGCCGCGGCCGGCCGCGGTAAATGTAGCGCTTGCGACTGCGTTTATCCGCCTCCAACAATTCGGCACCAACGTCACCGCACAGGGCTTCCCACTCGACCTGGTTGATGACGGCGCGGGCCGCTTCCTCGGCCAAACCCCAAGGCGTTTCCACCGTATTCAAGAGACCGCCGAACCGGTCGGACGCCTCGAACAGCTCCACGGCAAGGCCGGGTCGCCGGGAGGCGGCCAACGCGCAGGCCAAGCCGGCCATGCCTCCCCCGATGATGGTCAGACGCTGAGCTGCAGACAACGACGGAGAGCCTTGAATGGTCGACATGGTGCACGAACGGTCCGGGTCTAGGTCTTGGAGCAACGACCGACCATACGGCGTGCCGTCCGGACCGGCAATCGCGCCGTAGACCGATCTCCCCTGACCGTTCAGCGCAACGGCGACTTGGCGTGGACGTACAGCGCGGACACGGCACAGGAGGCAAAGCGCGTGCGCGCGTCGTCGGCGCGGCTGGTCAGGATGATCGGCACGCGAGCGCCGAGCACGACACCAGCACCTTCGGCATTCGCCACGTAGGCGAGTTGCTTGGCGACCATGTTGCCGGATTCAAGATCGGGCACGACGAGAACGTCGGCGCGTCCGGCCACCGGTGACGGCCGGCCCCATCTCTGCGCCATCTCTTCACTCACGGCCAGATCGAAGGTCAGTGGACCGTCCAACACACCACCGGTGATCTGGCCGCGCTCGGCCATCTTGCACAGGATCGCCGCTTCCAGGGTCGAATCCACCTTGGGCTTGAGCGTATCGAAGGCCGCCAGCACGGCCACCTTGGGCGTGGCCACCCCCAACGCCTGCGCCATATCAATGGCGTTCTGGCAAATGCTGACCTTCGCTTCCAGGTCCGGTGCAATGTTGATGGCCGCATCGGTGATCAGCAATGGCTTCGGATAAGTCGGCACGGACATGACGAAGACGTGACTGATACGCCGCTCGGTGCGCAGACCTTTGGTCTTGTCGACGACGGCGCCCATGATCTCGTCGGTGTGCAGACTGCCCTTCATCAGCGCCTTGACCTGGCCGCTGCGGGCCAAAGCGACGGCTTGGGCGGCCGCGGCGTGGCTGTGCTCGACATCGACCATCTCATAGGGGGCGAGATCGATGCCGGCCGCCTCGGCAGCCATGCGGATGCGGCTCTCGGGGCCGACCAGCACCGGGTCGATCAGCCTGGCGACTGCCGCATCGGTGGCTCCTTTCAACGACTGCGCGTCGCACGGGTGGACGACGGCGGTGGGCAATGCCGGCAGCCCATCACACAGTCGCAGCAACGCCTCCTGGCCATCGTTGCGCAGCACCTGCAGTTGCACCGGCGCGACCCGCCGGCCTGCGCGCTTGTCCACCGGTGCGATCACCTCGGCAATCCCGGTCACCACATCGTCGCCGTCCTGGTTGAAGCACCGGCACTCCATCACGACGATCCGGGTGTCCGGCCGCTTTTCGCGCACCGTCACCCGCGCGGTCAACGTGTCGCCGACCGAAAGAGGCCCGCGGAACCGCAGGCTCTGGCCGACATAGTCGGTCCCGAGACCGGGCAGCCGCGTGGCCAGTACGGCGGAGATCAACGCGCCCCCCCATAGGCTGTGCCCGACCACCCCTTGCCCGGCCTGGAACGACGGGTCCAAATGGGTCGGGTTGAAGTCGCCGGATGCGGCGGCGAACAGTTCGATATCCCGCTGCCCCAGGGTGCGGGTCAGGCTGGCCGACTGGCCAGGCTGCAGGTCGTCGAACGGAACGTTTTCGAACACCACGTCCGCGCCGGGATCGGCGCTCCCGTAGGCTTGGGACGGATATGCTTGGGACATCGCGTGGATCGCCACCGGGTTGGAGAAAGATGGACGGGTCGCACCGGAACCCCCGTCCCAACCGCCATGGCCGGGACGCCCTGTATCTTGTTGCGCCGCAGCATAGGCGCAAGACGTGGCTGCCGGTGGTAAGCGAGAAAGCCCTCCAGCGCTCGCGGGACGACCATGGCTGACGGAACCGAAACCGACGGAACCGGGCTGTCCGGGGCGGCGCGCATCCTGCGCGGTGTCCGCCGGGCCCTGTTCGAGCAGGGCTATCGAAGCCTGCCCGAAGTCACCCTGAAATCCGGCCGCCGGGCTGATGTGCTGGCGGTGAATGCCGCTCACGAGTTGATGATCGTGGAGATCAAGAGCTCACTGATCGACTTCCGCACCGATCGGAAATGGCCGGAATACCGGGACTGGTGCGACCGCTTCTGCTTCGCCGTCAACGCCGACTTCCCGGCCGACGTTATCCCGGAGGACTGCGGTCTTTGGCTCGCCGACGGATACGGTGCGGCGCTCCTGCGGACACCGCCGCTCCATAGGGTGGCACCGACCCGCCGCCGCGCCGTGCTGCTCACTCTGGCCCTGACCGCCTGCTCCCGCCTGCACCGGCTCGACGATCCCTGGGTGGGTGCAGCCGACGGCGGCTGACCGGGCTCCGGTACCGGGCCACGTCGACGCCGGCCCACGGACAGACCCCCAGCATGGCCCGGTCCAACCCCGGCGCCACCGCAGAGGAAGATGCACGACAATGACACCCGTGCGCATCAGGCTTTGGGCGACCGAACGCCTGGCGAGGTTTTCGAAGCCGGCGCCGGCCTGTGGATCTGTGGACGATCGGCTCTGCCGACCGGCTGCGCTTCCCCCATGGTCCCGACAAACAGTGTTCCCATGGAAAGACCGGAGCACGGCCCCATGGGGAAATGCTTGCCTTCGCCCACATACCCACAGGCCCAACAATATCTACAAAGAACTGATTCCATACCATGAGAAAAAGTGCCAAAAGGCTTCTTGGATCCTGCCAAACGAGCTTGCCCAAGGGTCCAACCATTGGCGGCACTCTCTCTTAACTCAGGCCCACCCCTGTCCAAACGGTGGGGTCCACCTCACCCCCTGACTGGTACCTATGAGGCGGTTGCAAACCTCGGATATCTATGAGAGAATTCAAGAATGGATACACCCACAAACCCACCGAACGCTGATCTTTGGCTAAAGCCTTCAACGGCAGATTCGACATCTGAATCTGGCTATGAAGAGTGGTTGGCAGCTGAGATTGAAGCGGGCTGCGCAGAGTTGGACGCCGGACAAGGTATTCCTGCTGAACAGGTCTGGAAGACGCTCGGTCTTGAATGAGAGTTATCTTCTCACCGCGTTCAATCATCCGTTTACGGGAAATTCAAGCGTATATTGCGTACGACAATATGACTGCAGCGGTAGGTGTCGTGACGCGCATTCGGCAAACAGCAGAAAGGCTTGCGTCCTTTCCAATGAGTGGACCGGAGTGGGATGCCCGCTCCCGTGCGATCGTTGTCCCTGGCCTTCCGTACCGTATTCACTATCGGATTGATGAGGCGGCGGGCGTCGTGGAGATCATCACGGTCGTGCACACCCGGCAAAAGCCTCCGCAACTTCACTGATTTCCTAGTTCAGTCCGCTCTCGTTGAGCTAGAGACATTAGTGACTAGTCCCAAAGAGCGCGCGCGCAAACATCAATTTACAGGGAAAAGATGTAAATACCCCAGAACTCGTTGCGCTCTTGTATTCAGCCCCCCGGTCTGCGGTACCGCCGTCTGGTTCGCCCCGCGGAACGGGTGAGGTGGACCCCACCGTTTGGACAGAGGTGGGCCTGAGTTAAGAGAGAGTGCCGCCAATGGTTGGACCTGGAGACTCTTCTCGTAGTCAGCAACAAGGGGACGATTAAAAATCGGTTCGTGATGAGCAATTCTGTTACGGAATGTTCGAAGATCATCCAGGGGTCGGTGAACCTTCGCGCGGAGCTTTCGGACGTGAGGGAAAGCGCGGTGCAGTGCCGGACGCCAAAGGGTCATCTCGTAGTTCGCGCGGGGTGTCCCGGCACCGCCGACTGACCCACCTCTTCCAAGCAGGGAAACCCAGAACCCAAACGCTAGTGACGCCACGACATGCGGTGGATCGATCGGATATCGTCGGCGCAATCCGTCACTCTTTGCGTCGTCGAGGCGCCTTTTGGCACCCAAATCCAAAATGCAACGCGGGTTGTCGTACCAGCTCGGTCCGAAGGTGATCGAGAGCTGCCGATGCATGGCCTGGAATCCACCTATGAAAATCTTGGTGCGCCCCGGACCCGCCTCTGCCGCAAGGTATGCGACCGGGGTTTTGTTTTTTTGGCTCGGTCTTGACCGACACAGAGGCTAGAGAGGTCGCTACAGTTTACGAGCACGTCTGGGAGAACGATGCCCGGCCGGCACACCGGTCCGCTGATTCAACGCCACACCTCGGCCGGGATGCACACCGTGCCGGAGCCGATTTTACGCGCAGTCCGGATGAGACCGGCGGAGTGGACGGTGATACCGTGCGCCCCGGTCTCGTGGCGGAACTGGACGTCGATGAAGCCGGAGGGGTGCTCGAGACGGACGAAGGTCGGCTGCCCCGCCGGCATCGGCACCAGACCGTCGGCGACCGTACCCGGCGCCAGCAGGGCAGCGCCGGTGCAGATGGACCCAGTGACGGCGTAGGTCGGATGGCATTTCCACGGCATGAAGTAACGCGCCGCCACCGTGCCGTCGCCGCGCGGGGCCGCCAATACCGCCACCTTGGGCACCACGGATTTGGAGACAGCGCCCAGCCCCATGCGTTCGCCCGCGGCGATGCGGACCGGTTCCAGACGCGCGAAGAAATCCGTGTTCGCATCCAGCTCGTCGCGACTCTCATACCCGCTGAGACCAAAGCTCTCCGCCCGCGCGATCACCATGGGCACGGCGACATCGATGCAGGTAACGGGAACACCGTCGATCACATCGCGGGGGCGACCGGTCGGAAACAGCCGACCGGTCTTGGAACCGACCACATCCATGAAGTCGAGCAGCACCGGCGCCGCCGTCCCCGGCACACCGTCGATGCGCGTGCCGCCCGCATACTCGACCATCCCACCGGGTGTCTGCACCACGGAATTGACGAAGGAATCGGTGTTTGTGTTGCGGATGCGCACCCGCGTCTCGCCGTCGGTGGCCGGCACCATCCCCATCTCGATGCCGGCCGGGCCGACACCGGCGAGGATGTTGCCGCAGCTTGGGCTGAAATCCACCGACGCTTCGCAGGCGTGCACCTGGGCGAAAAAGAAATCGATGTCGGCCCGGGCGTCGGCGGACGGCGACAGCATGGCGACCTTGCTGGTCGTCGGTTGACCGCCGCCGAGACCGTCGACCTGCAGGGGCGTGCCGGCTCCCATGGCGGCGATCAAGACCGCAGCCAGGGTGTCCCGGTCCGCCGGCAAGTCGGCGGCGTTGAAGTAAAGACCACGTGACGTGCCACCGCGCATGATGATCGCTGGAATCTCGCGCTGACTCATGCTTGTCCTCCCTGGAGCGCACCCATGACCCGGTCGGTGAAGGCGGCGGTGCCCAGGGCCCCACCCAAATCGGCCGTCCGCGTGACCGGTTTGGCCAGAACGGTGTCCAAGGCCTGTTCGATCGCCCGCCCGGCTGCCACCAGCCGCCCATCGCCACCGCGCTGGCCGAGCCAAGACAGCAGCATGGCGGCCGAGCCGATCAGGGACGACGGATTGGCCCGACCCGTGCCCGCCAGGTCAGGGGCCGAGCCGTGCTGGGCCTGCGCCACACCGTGGTCGTCACCGGCGTTCAGCGACGCCGCGAGGCCAAGGCCGCCGGCCATCTCCGAGGCTTGGTCGGACAGGATGTCACCGAACATGTTGGTGGTCACGACGACGTCGAATTGGGCCGGGTCACGGATCAGATGCGCCGCCGCCGCGTCGACCAGCATTTCGGTATAGCCGATGCCCGGGTGCCGGGCCGCCACGGCGCGCACTTCCTCCAGGAACACCCCGTCGGACACCCGCAACACATTGGCCTTGTGCACCGCCGTCACTCGCTGGCCCGAACGGGCGGCAGCCAGAGCGAAGGCGCGTTCGGCGATGCGCCGCGACGCGGCCGACGTCACTCGGCGTATCGCCAAAGCAACGCCCGGTACCGGCATGAACTCGCCCGGTCCCTGGTGCAGGTTGCGGTCGGCGTAGAACCCCTCCAGGTTTTCGCGCACGATCACCAGATCGAAGCGGGTGGTCACCTTGGTCGGCACCCCGGGGCGTGTGCGGGCCGGGCGGATGTTGGCGTACAGGTCGAGGGCCCGGCGCAAGGCGCCGGACGGGTTGATGCCCCCCTCCGCCACCGGCGGATAGTCGTTGTGCGACACCGGCCCCAGGATGATGCCGTCGGCAGCGCGGGCGGCGGCAAGCACCGGCTCGGGCAAGGTGGTACCGTGCCGGTCCAGCGCCGCGAAGCCGATCGCAGCTTCATCAATCCGCACCGCGACACCGGTCCGTGCTAGGGCGGCGCGGGTGACCGCGACGGCGGCAGCGGTGATCTCCGGGCCGATGCCGTCCCCAGGCAGAGCGAGCAAGGTGAGCGTCATTGCTCAGCGTCCCGCGAAGGGCCAGGGCAGGTCGACCAGCGCCTGCAACAGGCCGGGAGGAAAGTCACGGTTCAAGCTGCCGGCGAGCAGCAGCAAGCCGCCCACGCCGCCGGCCGTCAGCGCCAGGATCCGCGGCCAGCCGACACCGGCGCGCAGCCGCAGGAAGAGCGTGAAGAACAACACGATGGCGAGGACGAAGCCGAACAGGGCGGTGAGCGCCAACAGCGCCAGGAACCAGGCCAGGGTGCGCCAGAGGCCAACCGCAGCCCGGGCATCGTCGCCGTGCACTTCGGCATCGGCGAACAACGGGCTGGACACCGATTGCCGCAGCATCTGCACCAGGACCAGAAGCGCCAGCACGGCCGAGAAGCCAGCGACGGTGAGCGGAAAGACGCGGTCGATCAACACCGGAACGCTCAACGCATCGACCGTGACCACCACCAGGAAAACCAGGATCAGGGCGGCAAACAGCATGGGCGCGCGTTTGGAGCGATCCTCCGTAGCGGTCCCGGCACCGTCGTGGATTGCGGTCGACTGGCGCATACCCAGCCAGACCGAGACCACCGTGATGACCAGAAGCGCGATCACCGTGGGCGAGACCAGATAATCGAGGCCCGCCTCCCAACCGCGCCGGAAGCGCAGCATGGCGATCTGGGTCGCCTGGTAGGTGTACACCTCGGCCTGCTCGGCCAGGACAAAACCGATCAGAAACGCCGGGCGCGGCCAGTCGAATCGGCGCATGAAGATGCCGAGCAGGCCGATCGCCACCAGCGCGCCCAAATCCCAAAGGGTCTGGCGGGATTGGAAGGCGGCGAACGCGATCATCATGAAGAGGAACGGCACCAGCAACGGAAACCGAATCAGGGTCAACCGGGCGATGCCGCCGGACAGCAGGATACACAGGCCAGCGCCGAACACATTGGCCAGGGCCAGCGACCAGACCACCGTGTAGGTCACCGGCAGATCGTTGCGAATCATCTGCGGCCCGGCCTCGTACCCGAGCAGAATCATGCCGGCGATGAACACCGCCATCGAGCCGGAACCCGGAATGCCGAACAGCAGGGTCGGCACCAGACCGCCGCCTTCCTTGGCGTTGTTGGAACTTTCCGGCCCAATCACACCGCGGATATCGCCCTTACCGAAGCGTTCCCGGCTGCGCGAGGATTGCACCGTGTGGCCATAGGCGATCCAATCGACCACCGATCCGCCGAGGCCGGGAATGACGCCGACAACGACGCCGATGACCGCGCAGCGGACCGACAGAAACAGGTTGCGCCACCAGTCACGCAGGCCGTCGATCCAGCCAGCGCCCAGGGCCGCCGTTTCCGCAATCGACCGGTTCTGCCGCAGCAGCGAGATGATTTCCGGGATGGCGAAGATGCCCAGGCCGACGATGACAAGCTGCAGCCCATCCTGCAGGTACCAGAAGCCGAAGTCCATGCGCGACGAACCCTGCGCCGGCGCCTCGCCGATGGTGGCCACCGCCATGCCGAGCCCGGCCGCAACCAGTCCCTTCAGCAGGCTTTGCCCGGCTAACACACCCACCATCGAGAAGCCCAAGATGGTCAGCATCAGCAGTTCAGGCAGACCGAACGACAACACGATCGGTCGGGCGACGAGGATGAAGAACGTCAGGACCACGGCACCAAACAGCCCACCGAACAGGGACGACACGAAGGCTGCCGCCAAGGCCCGTGCCGCCTGACCCTGTTTGGACAACGGAAAGCCGTCCAGCACCGTCGCCTGTGACGCCGACGACCCCGGAATGCCCATGAGCACGGAGGCAAAGGTGTCGGAGGTCGGGATCACCGCCACCAGTCCAACCATGAGTGCCAGACCGGACACCGGGTCCATGCCGTAGATGAACGGCATCACCAGCGATAGCCCTGCGATGCCGCCCAGGCCCGGGAATACGCCGACCGAGAGCCCGAGCAGCACCCCAAGGGCCAGAAAGGTGAGTTGCTCCGGCTGCAAAATCAGCGCGAATGCCTCGCTCAGCGCCGGAAGGGCGATCGACAGTATATCCATGACACCAATGCCTAAAGCCTAAGGTGGCGGTCGGGCGGGAGCCCCTCTTCCTTGCGGCGAGTCGTTGAGGTGAGGATGGTGCCGTCGGCGCACTGCCCAAACACCTTGCCGGCTGCACCACCCTCACCCGGCCGTTCTCGCGGCCACCCTCTCCCGCTTCGCGTGAGGGTTTACGGCATCGGCCTTACAGCTCCACGCCGTAGCGATCCTTCAGCCAGGCCTTGATCCACGCCCTGGCCTCCGCCGGCACATCGGTGGCAAGCCGTTTGAACGTCTCGGCGCTGGCCCCCGTGGCCTGCGGATAGACACCCAGGCGCCGGGCGGAGATGTCGGCGAAGTCCGGCCGCTCGGTGACCGCCCGGAAGGCGTTGGTGAAGGTGTCGACCATGTCCTGCGACGCGCCTCCCGGCAGGAACACCATCTTCTGCGCCGCAAAGCCGGCAATGAAGAACGCCTTCCATGCCTCCCAAGCCGGACCGACGGTCTCGCAGCCTTCGGTTGCCTCACAGACTTCCTTGAAGGTCGGGATGTCCGGGAAGGTCGGGTCGCGCACGATAGTGCCGTCGGCGTCCAGCGATCCCCAGGTCATGATGGGCACCGCCTGACCGTCGTCGACCAGCGGCACAACATTGGCGAGATAGGCCGACGAGGTCTGGTAATCGATGTTGGCCTCGCCGCGCTCGAACATGAGCCGGCCGTCGCCGCGGCCCTTGAGACCGAACACCGCATCCACCTGCATGCCCAACATCTCAAAGGCGAGCAACGGCACCAAGTCGAGACGGGTCGCCCCCTGGGAGCCGTAGATGAAATAGGTGTCGGCGATCAGCGCCGCGCGGTCGTCCTGCCAGCGTTCGCCCAGGTCCGGTGGTAGATAGGCGACACCGCCCGTGGCCGAGGCCAGCACCACCTCCCAGTCGGCATAATCGAATTTCACCCGCGGGTCATCAAGCAGGTAGGGGAACTGGGTCGAGCCAGACGTTCCGAGGATGGTCAAGCCGTCGGCTTCGGCGCGCTCGGCAAAGTAGTTGGCGCCCTTGGTCGACCCGGCGCCGGGCATGTTCTTGACCACGACCACGGGTTGGCCCGGCAGGGCTTCCGACAACAGCGGCGCATAAAAACGCGCCCAGCGGTCGGACCCGCCGCCTTCGGAGAACGGAATGATCCACTCGATGGTTTCACCGGCCAGGTCGACCGCCTGTGCCGGCGCCGCGGTGACGGCGAGCAAGCCGCCGGCCGTAGCAGCCAACGCGAGGGTCCCAAAATGCGCCATGCGATCCTCCAATGGTGTGATGGGAACACGCAAAGGGAGGTCGCGGACGCCCAAACCAGCGACGAAAGGCCCAACCCGGTTCCTCCCCCGCCGACGGCACGCGGTTGAATTGATTATTGGCGAACCTTTGACCGTCGACACGGCGATTATAAGTCGTCAAGCTTTCGTGGAGCTTTCATGGCGCCCCTGACCGTCGCGAATCGTGCGGGAGGTTCGACATGCGCATCGCGGTGGTGGAAGACAACCTGATGCTGGCCGATGCCATCGCCAAATCCCTGGGCGACGGCGGCCACGGCGTTGATGTCTTGCACGCCGGCGATGACGCCCGGGATTTCCTCGCCCAGGAACGGGTCGATGCCATCATTCTCGACATCAATCTACCCGGCATCAGCGGTCTGGAGGTGCTGGCCGGCCTGCGCCGACGTGGCGATTCGACGCCGGTGATCCTGCTGACCGCGCGCGGCGAAACCCGGGAACGCGTGCACGGTCTGGATGCTGGCGCCGACGACTATCTGGTCAAGCCCTTCGACATGGCGGAACTGAACGCCCGGCTGCGCGCCATGCTGCGCCGGCGCGACGCGGACCGGACACCCCACCTCCAGGTGGCAGACCTGCGTTTCGACCGCACCGCGCGGCGCCTGTACCAGGACGACCGACCGCTCGACCTGCCGCGCCGCGAACTGGCCTTGGCCGAGTTGTTTCTGCTGCGCCGCGACCAGATCATTTCCAAGGAGCAGATCCTTGATCACCTGTACGGCGGCGGTGCGGAGGTGGAAGCGGCGGCGGTGGAACTGTATGTGCATCGGCTGCGCAAACGCCTGGCCGGCAGCGGTGTCGCCATCAAGACCGTCCGCGGCCTCGGCTACTACATGGAGCTGGCACCATGACCGGCCGCCCCACGTCCCTGCGCACTCGGCTCCTCCTGTGGTTGGTCGGTCCACTTAGCCTCATCGCTGCCCTGGAGGCCAGCCAGACCTACGTTACCGCCCAGTCGATCTCCAACCGGCTGTATGACAAGACCCTGTTGGCCGTCATGTTCACGGTGGCGGAGAACGTGCTCGCCTCGAATGGCGACCTGTTGTCGGAAAACGTGCTGGAGGTGTTGACCGAAAACCTGGGCGACCAGCTCTTCTACCACGTCGCCGGGCCGGACAATAAATTCGTCACCGGTTACTCCGGCTATCCGCGCCCGCCCGCGGACGTCCGTCTCCGGGGCGGCATTCCCGTCTACTACGACGGTACACACCAAGGCGATCCGGTGCGCGTCGTCGCCATCCGCCAACTCGTGTCCGGGCGCGATCTGAACGGCTGGATCACGGTCACGACGTGGCAGACAGTGACCCGGCGCCAGGCTTTGTCCTTGCAGTTGTTCGGCCAATCGCTGGTGCGTCTGGCCATTCTGGTGTGCGCCGCCGGGCTCATCGCCTGGTTCGCCGTCCGAACCGGGCTGAAACCGCTCGACCGACTGCAGGACGCCGTGACCCGGCGGTCGCCCAGCGATCTGGCGCCGATCGGACAGGCGGTGCCCGTCGAAGTCAGGCGTCTGGTCGACGCCATGAACGTCCTGTTCGATCAGCTCCGCGCTGCGGCGGAAGCACGCGAACGTTTCATCGCCGACGCCGCACACCAATTGCGCAACCCGATCGCGGCCCTCCGCGCCCAGGCCGAAGTGGCGCGTGACGCCCGCACGCCGGAGGAGATGCGCCGACGCATCGACGGCATCGTCGATTCGGCCGGGCGCTCCGGCCGCCTGGTCAACCAATTGCTGACACGGGCCCGCACGGCCGCCGCACCAGCGGACGGCCGGGTGGAGCGCGATGTGTTCGACCTGGTCGGCATCACTCGCCGAACCGCCGAGGAACACGCACCGCAGGCGCTCAAGCGTGGCCACGACTTTTCGTTCGAGACGTGTGGTGACCGCTTACCGGTGCGCGGCAACGGCACCCTGGTCGGCGAAGCGATCGCCAACCTGATCGACAACGCCATCGTTCACAATCCGCCCGGCACCACGGTTGCGGTGGCCGTGCACCACAGATCTTGCGGTCGGGCGGCCGTGGTGGTCGAGGACGACGGCACCGGCATCCCGGCGGCAGCCCGCAGCAAGGTGCTGGAGCCGTTCGTCAGCCTCAATTCCGGTGCCGCCGGCAGCGGCCTCGGCCTGTCCATCGTCAATGACATCGCCCGCCGGCATGGCGCCGATCTGACGGCCACGCCGGGTGCCGATGGCCGCGGCTCGCGCTTCGAGTTGGTGTTCACGCCCGATGCAACGGCGGTCCGAAGCCCGGCATGAGCGGTGCCGACTCATCGTGGCCATGGCTTGGCCGGTCAGCGTTGGTCTGGGCCCGCGGCGGGTCGTCGGACGGGTCGGTGCCTTGCCAGATGTGTGGCGCGAGGTCGGCTAAGCCCACCGCTTCGAGCGTCGCCCGGTCCGGCACGGTTCCGATCTCCGCCGCGCGCGCCAAGGCATTGGCGGCGCGGATGCAAGCCAAAAAATCCCACAGCGTCATTTTGTATTCCCCTGTATACAACGAGCGCTGCGCAGGATATGCCGCTTGTCGGGCGCGAAAGCCAGCCCCATCCACGCATGCCTGACATCCGTCGGCCGCCCTCCTTGACCACCGACCGCGTTGCGGGACAGACGTCCGCGAACGCCCCGCCGGCGGCGCACCGACCGCGCGACGGGACGCCGCATCGGGTCAGCTCTGCGGCAGTTTCTCGACTTCGGCCAGAGTCACCAAAGCCTGGGCCCAGCGCACATGCTTGTTGTTGGCCAGATCGGCGATGGTCTTCACGCCCAATGCCTGCTGCAAGAGCTCGGCGTGTTTGGCGGTGAGGCCTTCGAAAATCTCCGGCGACTGGGTCACCAGTTCCTTCAGCGACTTTTGTTCGTACGCCTTGTCGAGCACATACATCAAGCTTTCGTTGGTCGGCATGGACTTCTCCCGGTGGCTAAATTCGGTTAACAAAGGACTGTCGACGCGGTTGGCCCGCGACGCCGCTTTGTCGGTCCCCGCGATGGCCGCGCGCCTCTAAGCTGCACGGCCCTCCGGACGCATGCAATGGGAAACCGGACCAGTCATGATCCGCGGAGTTTATGGATTTTGCGGCCTTTTTGCCGCCATGCTGCTGGTTCCGACGGCTTGGCCACCGGTCGCTGGGAACCTGGACGGCCGCGCGGTGCGGCACGGCATGACCTGGCAGACCGATTGCGAAACGCCCGACGATCCGTATCTGCACATCCCCGGACCACAGGCGCTGCCGGACGCCCGCCGCCAGGTGGGGGCCTATATCCGCGCGGTCGAGGCCTATCTTTATTGCTTGGTGCGGGAGGCCAACGCCGATCTCGACCGGGTCGCCCAAGCGATCCGCCAGTCGGCGGCAGAAGCCCGGGCGGAGATTCTCGATGAGGTCGAGGATGTCCGCGATGAATTGGACGCCGCGGAACGGCGTTGGCGCTGAGGCCATACCAGGCTCAAAGGCAGGCACATGTATTCCCCACCACAATTCGCCGAAGACCGGCCCGAACGTTTGACCGATTTCATGGTGACGCACCCCTTCGCCGCATTGGTCACCACCGGGCCGGACGGCTTGTTCGCAACCCATCTGCCATTGCTCTTTGACCCGGATCCGGCCCCTTACGGCACCCTCAATGGTCACGTCGCCAAGGCCAACCCGCAATGGCGCCATCTGGACGGGCCGGCCCTGGCGATCTTCAGCGGCCCCGCCGCCTATGTCTCACCCGGCTGGTATGCAACCAAACGCGAGACCAGCCGCGTGGTGCCGACCTGGAACTATGTCGCGGTGCACGCCGCCGGCCGGCTCACCCGCTTCGACGAGCCGCAACGGCTGCGCCTGCTGCTCGACCGATTGACCGCGCGGCACGAAGGTGCCTTCACCAACCCCTGGCAGGTTTCCGATGCGCCAACGGATTTCGTGACGGCGCAGCTCAAAGGCATCGTTGGCGTGGCGTTGTGTATCGAGCGGCTGCACGGCAAATGGAAACTGAGCCAGAATCGCCCACCTGCCGACCGGGCCGGTGTGGCCGCCGGCCTGGCCGCCTCGCCCGACCCCATGGACCGGACCATGGCCGCACTTATGGCAGACAGGACAACTGGCTAACAAGAAACGAACGGTGCCGTTGGGCAAACGGGTCCATCCGGGGAGGCCTTTGTGGGAGCGCCGACGCCTCGTCGGCCTCGTGTGCACGCCGGTG
>JANQJV010000039.1 GCA_028281465.1 Azospirillaceae bacterium
ACCGGCGTGCACACGAGGCCGACGAGGCGTCGGCGCTCCCACAAAGGCCTCCCCGCATGGACCCGTTTGCCCAACGGCACCGTTCGTTTCTTGTTAGCCGGAACATGAGAGATGGCCTCGCGGCACCGACGCAGCCGGCGCCATGCGCGCAAAGCGCATGCTTGGGCGCAGGGACGCTGCAACTGCGAGTGGACGAATTGGGGAGGCGAGATGCGGCACAAGCGCTGGCCCGAACCATTGCGGCAGGGTCAGACGCGCCTGGCTAGGCTCTCATAAGGCGACAATCGCAGGTGTGAGCCTGCTGAAACCGCCCTATCGCGCCGGAGGCGGAGGCGAAACTGCGAAAAGGAGGGTATACGGGATCATCCGTTCAGGTCCCGAGCGCATACTGTTTCTGATTGATCATCCCTCAAACCAGTCTCTGTAGCAAGTGGATCCGTGTGCAAGACCGCAGAACCGGGCCAGGCCTCGGTTTTGGCCCGGTTGGCTCTCTGGCCGTCCCTTCGGACACGCCAGACGATTTGCGCGATCCAGGGTCTGATGGTGCAGGATGTATTTTCGTTTTTGACAGAGATGGCGCCGTCGTGGCCAGGCCATGACCGTTGTCCCCCTGGCTTGACAGGCCAAGGCGGGGGGCGCATAGACTTGGGATTATACATTACGCATTGGGAAATTCCCATGCGGTTCGGTCGTATCCTCCCAAAGTGAGGTCCGTTCGTGAAACGCCGTCTGTCCGCTGCCGCCGTCGGCGCCGTTGTGGCCATGTCCGCCGCCGTGCCGCTCGCCGCCCAGGAAATCACCGTCGCGCTTGGCTCCGAGCCGACCGCGCTCGACCCGCATTTCCACGATCTCGGGCCGAACAACGCCATGGGCGAACACATGTTCGAGTCCCTGGTCGGCCTCGATGCCAGCATCCAGCCCTATCCGGAGCTGGCCACCGGGTGGGAACTGCGCGACCCGAACACCTGGGTGTTCACCCTGCGTCAGGGCGTCCGCTTCACCAACGGCGACCCGTTCACGGCCGATGACGTGCTGTTCACGATCTGTCGGATCATGAACAATGAAACCAGTCTGGTGGATTCCTTTACGGATCCCATCCGCAACATGACCGCGGTGGAAACGCCGGACGACTACACCGTCGTCATCACCACCGAACAGCCGAACCCGTTCATGCTGGTCGACATGGCCGACATGATGCTGATCAGCGACAGCCTGGTCGAGCACGACGGCCTGACCTTCGATCCGGACAACGGCTGCGGCGTCACCGGCCCGTGGCCGACCGTCGACCAGTTCAACGACGGCTCGGCCGCCGTCGGCACCGGCCCCTACACCGTCGCCGATTATGTCAAGGGCGCCAACATCACCCTGGCGCGCAACGACGGCTATTGGGGCGGCACGCCGAGTTGGGAACGCGTCACCTTCGTGCCGGTGCAGAGTGAAGGCCCGCGCCTGGCCGGGCTGATCGCCGGCGACTACGACCTGATGGAGAATCCGGCCGGTCGCGACCTGCCCCGGCTCGACGCCACAGACGACTTCGACTATGTGATCACGCCGTCGGCGCGCGTCATCTTCCTGCAGATGGACACCTATCGCAGCGTCGCCGACAGCCCGGCCCTTGAAGCCGAGGGCGACAACCCGTTCATGGATGTCCGCGTGCGCCGCGCCATCTCCATGGCCATCGACCGCCAGGCGATCGTGGAACGCATCATGGACGGCGTCGCCACGGTCGCCTACCAGTTCCTGCCCGACACCATGTTCGGCGCCCTGCCCGCCCCGCCGCCGTTGGCCTACGACCCTGACCAGGCACGGGCCTTGCTGGCCGAGGCCGGCTATCCGGACGGCTTCAAGGTCACCTTGGCGACACCCAACGACCGCTACATCAACGACGAGCGGGTGGCGCAGGCGATCGCCCAGTTTCTCAACCGCATTGGCATCGAGACCGACATCGACGCCATGACGCGCTCGATCTTCTTCGGTGAGCGCCGCAACCGGTCATTCAGCTTCTCCATGGCCGGCTGGGGGTCGTCGACCGGCGAGGCGTCGTCGTTCCTGCGCGCCTTCGTGGCGACCACCGATCGTGACCTGGGCGTCGGCCTGTCCAACTACGGCGGTTACACCAACCCGGACTTCGACGCCGTATTCCTGCAGGCGATCAGCACCATGGACGATGCTGCGCGCAAAGCGCTGCTGCAGGAGTCCGTACGCATGGCCCTCGACCAGCTCCCACTGATCCCGATCCACTTCGAGAGCACCGCCTGGGCGTTTCGGGCCGGCCTGACCTATGAGGGTCGCGCCGACCAGTCGACCCTGGCCATGTCCATCAAGCCGGCACCGTAACGGCGTAGCCTCCGGCCGCGTCCGCGCTGTTCCACCGTGGGCGCGGGCGCGGCGGACCGGCGGCCGGCGGCCGGTCCGCCGTCGTCTCGCCCCTTCGCCCGAACCCCCGCGCCCTCGTGATCCTCTACATCGTCCGTCGTCTGCTGCAGAGCGGCTTCATCCTGCTGCTCACCTCCCTGGTGGTGTTCTTCGGCGTCTATGCCGTCGGCGACCCGGTCGAGCTGCTGATCGACCCGGAGGCCACCGAGGCCATGCGCGAGGCCTCCATGCGCCGCCTCGGCCTGGACCGCCCGGTGTGGGAGCAATACCTCACCTTCGTCAGCAACGCCCTGCAGGGCGATCTGGGCACCTCGTTCGTGCACGGCGAGCCGGCCATCCGCATTATCGTCGAGCGCCTGCCGGCGACCCTGGAGCTGGTCGCCCTGTCCATGCTGATCGCCATCGTCATCGGTCTGCCGCTGGGCCTGTGGGCCGGTCTGAAGCCGCAGGCGCCGTCCAGCCGCGCCATCATGGCCGGCTCCATCCTGGGGTTCTCGCTGCCCAATTTCTGGCAGGGGCTGATGCTGATCCTGCTGTTCGCCGTCATGCTCGGCTGGCTGCCGGCGGCCGGGCGCGGCGACACCGTGATGGTCGGCGGCATCGCGTTCAGCTTCCTGACCTGGGACGGTCTCAGCCACCTGATCCTGCCGGCGCTCAACCTGGCGCTGTTCAGCCTGTCGCTGGTGATCCGCCTGGCGCGCGCCGGCACGGCGGAAGCGCGGCTGCAGGACTACGTCAAATTCGCCCGCGCCAAGGGGGTGCGGCCGCACCGGGTGGTCGGCCGGCACATCCTGCGCAACATCCTGATCCCGATCGTGACCATGGTCGGCCTGGAGTTCGGCGAGCTGGTCGCCTTCTCCACCATCACCGAGACCGTGTTCGCCTGGCCCGGCATGGGCAAGCTGCTGATCGACAGCATCTACAATCTCGACCGGCCGGTGGTGGTCGCCTACCTGATGTTCGTCACGGTGCTGTTCGTCGCCGTCAACCTGATCGTCGATCTGTTATACTGTGTGCTGGATCCGCGCGTCCGGCTGGAGGACAGCGCGCAATGACCGAGCCGTCGCCCGAACGCCCGGCGTCCGGTGCGGCCGTAACCGCGGCCGCACCCGCCGTCGACCTGTGGCGCCGCTTCCGCGGCGACGGCGTGGCCGTCGGCGGCCTGCTGGTGTTCCTGGTCGTCGCTGCCGCGGCATTGGCGGCGCCGTGGATCGCGCCGCAGGACCCGTATGATTTGACCGCCATCGACCTGTTCGACGGCCGGCTGGCGCCCGGCGAGGAAAGCCTGAGCGGCACTGTCTACCTGCTCGGCACCGACGACCAGGGCCGGGACATGGTCAGCGCCATCCTCTACGGCCTGCGCATCAGCCTGATGGTGGGCGTGGTCGGCACGCTGTTCGCGGTCGCCATCGGCGTTCTGGCCGGGCTGACCGCGGCCTATCTGGGCCGCTGGTGGGAAACCGGGCTGATGCGGTTGGTCGATTTCCAGCTCAGTTTCCCGGCCATCATGGTGGCGCTGATCCTGCTCGCCATCCTCGGCCGCGGCGTCGACAAGGTCATTCTCGCCATCATCCTGGTGCATTGGGCCCAATACGCCCGGGTGATCCGCGGCGCTGCCCTGGTGGAGCGTAACAAGGAATACATCGAGGCGGCCCAGAACCTGGGCTTTTCCCGCCTGCGCATCATGCTGGTGCACCTGTTGCCCAACTGCCTGGCGCCGATCCTGGTGGTCGGCACCATCCGCATCGCCTCGGCGATCTCCACCGAGGCCACACTCAGCTTCCTGGGCGTCGGCGTGCCGATCACCGAGCCGTCGCTCGGCCTGCTGATCGCCAACGGCTATGACTACCTGATGAGCGGACAGTACTGGATCAGCGTCTTCCCCGGCGTGGCACTGCTGATCCTGATCGTCGCCATCAACCTGATCGGCGACCGGTTGCGCGACATCCTCAACCCACGGTTGCGGACATGAGCGCACCGGTGCTGGACGTGCGCGGCCTGCGCACGGTGTTTCACACCTCCAAGGGCCCCTTGCCGGCGGTGGATGGGGTCGATTTCGCCGTGGCACCGGGCGAGGTTCTGGGGCTGGTCGGCGAATCCGGCTCGGGCAAATCGGTGACCGGTTTTTCCATCATGGGGCTGGTCGACCCGCCGGGCGCGGTGACGGCCGGGCAGGTGCTGTTTGGCGGCCGCGACCTGCGCAGGCTGCCGCCGGAGGCCATGCGTCGGCTGCGCGGCGACCGCATCGCCATGGTGTTCCAGGACCCGCTCATGACCCTGAACCCGGTGCTGCGCATCGACGAACAGATGGTCGAGGCGATCCGGGAGCACCATGCGGTGCCGTGGCGCGATGCGCGCGCCCGGGCCCGCGACGCCCTGGGCCAGATGGGCATTCCCGCCCCGGAGGAGCGTCTCGACGCCTATCCGCACCAGTTTTCCGGCGGCATGCGCCAGCGGGTGGCGATCGCCATCGCCATGCTCAACCGGCCGGATCTGATCATCGCCGACGAGCCGACCACGGCGCTCGACGTCACCATCCAGGGCCAGATTTTGTTCGAGATGCAGCGGCTGATCGCCGGCAGCGGCACCGCCCTGATCTGGATCACCCACGATCTGGCCGTGGTCGCCGAGCTGGCCGACCGCATCGCCGTGATGTACGCCGGCCGCATCGTCGAACAGGGGTGGACGGACGATGTGCTCGACCGGCCCCGGCATCCCTACACCGACGGCCTGATCCGCTCGGTGCCGGCGGAAGACGCGCCGGGGGGCCGGCTGCACCAGATCGACGGCATGGCCCCGCCGCTGCTGGCCCGTCCGCCCGGTTGCGCCTTCGCGCCGCGCTGCCCGCGGGCGTTGGCGCCATGCCGCGTCGACGCCCCGGAGGAGTCCGTCGCCGCCGCCGCCGACGGGGGTGGGGGCCGGCACTGGCGCTGCCACAATCCCGTGCCGGCGCCGGGCGCTCCGGAGGCGGCGCCATGAGCGAAACGGGGACACCGATCCTGGCGCTCGAGGCGGTTGGGCGCCGCTTCGAGCGCTCCATCGACATGGCCGAGCGGCTGCTGGCGCTGTTCGGCCGCCGGCCCGACCGGCGCACGGTGCATGCCGTCGACAGCGCCGACCTGGCGGTGGCCGAGGGCGAAGTGGTCGGCTTGGTTGGGGAATCCGGCTGCGGCAAGTCGACCCTGGCGCGCATCGCCGCCGGCATTCTGCCGCCCAGCGCCGGCACGGTGCGCTTCCGCGGCCGCGATGTCGCCGGGCTGGGCCAGACCGAGCGGCTGGCCTACACGCTCCAGGTGCAGATGATCTTTCAGGACCCGTTCGCCTCGCTCAACCCGCGCCAGACCGTGGGTACGATCATCGGCGAGGCGCCACGGGTGCATGGCCTGGCCACCGGCCCGGCGGTGGCCGAGCGGGTCGCCCGGGTCATGCACGAGGTCGGCCTCGACCCGTCGCTGGCCGGCCGCTTCCCGCACCAGCTCTCCGGCGGCCAGCGCCAACGGGTCGGCATCGCCCGGGCGCTGTCGGTCGACCCGAGGTTTCTGGTCTGCGACGAGGCGGTATCGGCGCTGGACGTCTCGGTGCGGGCCCAGGTGCTCAACCTGTTCCTGGACCTGCGGCGCGATCGCGGCCTGACCTATCTGTTCATCAGCCACGACCTGAGCGTGGTGCGCCACATCGCCGACCGGGTCGCCATCATGTATCTGGGCCGGATCGTCGAACGCGGCCCCGCCGCGGCGCTGTTCGCCACGCCGACCCATCCCTACACCCAGGCGCTGCTGGCCGAAATCCCCCGGCTGTCGCGGCGCCGGCGCCGCTTCACGCCGGTCGCGGGCGAGATTCCGTCACCATTGCGGCCACCGCCCGGCTGCCATTTCCACCCGCGCTGCCCGCATGCCCTCGCCCGCTGCCGCGACGAAACCCCGGCGCTGCGGCCGGTGGCGCCCGGCCGCTGGTCCGCCTGCCACCTGAACGACCAGGCTTGAAGGAACGCCCTCGCCATGTCCGATCTGACCCAACTGGTCGCCCACCCCGGCCGCGCCACCGTGCCATTCGTCGACGCCGCCGGCAACGCCGACCGGCCGCTTGCCCTGTGGTCGTACCGCCCCGCGGCGTGGACGCCCGACTGGCGGCTGGTGTTGGTGCAGCACGGCATGGGGCGCAACGCGGGCGACTACCGCGACTTCTGGGTCGAGCTGGCCGAGCGCTATCACCTCCTGATCGTCGCCACCGAATTCTCGGCCGAGCACTACCCGGGTCCGGAGAGCTACAACAACGGCCTGGTGCTGGACGCCGACGGCGCCGTGCGACCGGCCGGGCGCTGGACCTATGCCGTGCCCGGCCGGGTGTTCGCGGCGCTGCGGGCGGCGGGCATCGTCACCCGGCCGACGGCGTCCTTGTTTGGGCATTCGGCCGGCGGCCAGTTCGGCCATCGCCTGCTGGCGACCCAGCCGCATGATTTCCTGGACGCCGTCGCCATCGGCAATCCGGGCTGGTACACCCTGCCGACGCTGGCGCTGCCGTTCCCGGAAGGCCTGGGCGGCATCGGCGTCACCGAGGCGCAGATCGACGCGATGCTGGCCTATCCGCTGACCATCCTGGCCGGCGACGCCGACACCCAGACCAGCGGCGATGACCTGCCGCAGGGTGAGGGTGCCATGCGCCAGGGCGTGCACCGCTACGCCCGCGCCAACCATTTCGTCGGCTTCGCGCGCGCCACGGCGCTGGCCCGCGGCGTGCCGTTTAACTGGCGCCTGGTCAGCGTCCCCGGCGTCGGCCATGCCGGCGACGTCATGTCCATCGCCGCCGCCACCCTGTGGTTCGACGGCGCCGTCACCATCCCCGAAGACCGCAAGACCGGCGCCAAGACCTTGTAATGACCGGTCCTCGGGCCGCCCTGTTTCGGAGCGCCGGCCTCCTTGCCGGCTGGACCGCCGGCTTCCAGCCGGCCCGAGACATGCCCAGCGGCCGGCCGCCAAGATGGCGGCGGTCCGGCCGGCAGGGATGCCGGCGCTCCTCATTCAGCGCCGAAACCGAACCTGTCGTCAAGGCGGGCCATGGGTATCACACATCTTTCCCGTTCGTTTTCGCCCCGTTCGTCTACGCAGGGTGTGGCGATCGACCGGCACGGTCTTCCGGGCATCGAAGGCCCTGGGGCAGATCGCCACACC
>JANQJV010000111.1 GCA_028281465.1 Azospirillaceae bacterium
ATGCGCTCGGAAAACTGGACTGTTTCATCCCCGGCAGGTCGGCCGCAAGGCCGGTGAGTGACTAACAAGAAACTACGCCCTCTCTGTGAGGTGCTCGCCGGGGTTTTGCGGGGTCCAGAGCACGGGCTTCGCGGCACCAATGAACGACCGATCTTTATGCCGACAACCGTGCTATAAATAGGGCACGCCGTCGAAAAGCCACCGTTTCGGTCATGGTGGGTCGGTCGAAAGACCGGTGTGGGACTAGAGCAGACGCATCGGCGTCGCCGTGCGGGCGTTGTGGGTCCGGTGCCACCGGCCAACGCATTGGTCCGTCGCGACACCGTGGGGCAGCGATTCCACCGGACGGCATTGATATCCCTCCCGGCCTGTCCCACCCCCTGCCCTCGCTTTCCGTCATCCATTCAGGATCGACCGTCCAGGTGACCCCGGATATCAACATTGCCGCAACTCCACCGGAGGGATAGGGTTCGTCCGGCTCCAGCCCCGCCCCGAAACGCCGTGGACCGTATGCCATGCCGGCTGCCACCGTGCCAGCACCCGCCCCCCTGCTGCTCACACCGGGGCCGCTAAGTACGTCGCCAGGGGTGCGTGAAGCCATGCTGCACGACTGGGGGTCGTGGGACAGCGACTTCAAACAGTTGACGGTCGACATGCGTGCGGCCGTGGTCGGCATCGCCGGGTCGGCGGAGCGGCATACCTGCGTGCCGGTACAAGGGAGCGGAACCTTCGCGGTCGAGGCAGCGGTCGGCACATTGCTGCCGCGCGATGGCAAACTGCTCGTCCTGGTCAACGGCTGGTACGGAACACGCATGGCCCAGCTTACCCGGCAAATGGGCCGGGCATGCGACACCTATGAGGTGGAAGAAACCGAACCCCACGATCCCAAGGAACTGGCGCGCCGGCTGGCGACCGATCCCGCGATCACCCATGTCGGCGCAATTCCAGTGGAAACCTCGACCGGAATCCTGAACCCGGTTGACGACCTGGCGGCCACGGTGGCCCAAGCCGGGCGCCGCCTCATCGTCGATGGAATGAGCAGTTTCGGCATCGTGCCGAACGGCCTGGACACGCTTCCCGCCCAGGCGGTGATCGCTTCCTCCAACAAATGCCTGCAGGGACCGCCCGGCATGGGGTTCATGGTGGCCAGCACAGCCGACCTGGAGGCCGCGGCGGATCGCTCCCCTTCGCTCAGCCTAGATCTGGCCGACCAATGGCGCCATATGGAACGCACCGGACAATGGCGCTTCACCCCGCCGACCCATGTCGTCGCCGGGTTTTGTCAAGCGTTGCGGGAGTATCGGGCCGAAGGCGGACAGGAAGCCCGGCTGGCACGATACAGGGAAAACTGCCGCATCCTATGCGAAGGGATGGACGAGCTCGGGTTCCGCCGGCTGCTCCCCGACGATCGGCAGGCTCCAGTCATTGTCACCTTCCACACCCCGTCCGACGGATGTTACAGTTTTTCAGCCTTCTACACCGCCTTGAAGCGGCGCGGCTTCATCATCTACCCCGGCAAGACGACACGGCGCGATACCTTTCGGATCGGTTGCATCGGCCATCTGTTTGCCGACGACATGCACCGCCTGCTGGCCGCGGTGGCGGAGTCCGTGGACGAACTCGGCGTGCGCACACGAACCCCCTAAGCGGCACGGACGCATCTGGCCGATCCGTACCCGCTCAGACGTTCGACGAGCCGCGAGGAAAGCGGATGGTGACCGCGTGCCCACCGCCAACGGTACTGTCCAACACCATCGAACCACGCGGTGGCGTGAACTGGATGGCATTGGACAATAGATTGTGGATCACCGCCTTGGTCACTCGCCGGTCCTCCACGACGATCATGGCGGCGTCAGGCATGGCATCGAGCAACGCGATCAGAGTCTCCGCCACCCGGGACTGCATCAGGCACAGCCGGGCAACGCACACCAGGTCAATCGGTTCGATGGCCAGCCGCTGAAACCCGACATTGACCTAGGCCAATTCCAACACGTCGTTGATGATTCCAAGTAAGTGCTTGCCACTGAGATGGATATCGCCCACGAATTGGAAAAGGGCGTCGAACTGAATTCACTTGGAATACTGTTTTGTTTATGATGAGGTCCGTTTGGGGAGGATCTCCATTGATCCTTGGACAATGTGGCGATGACTTGTTTGACCAGCGTACTCTCCTCATACACGCGCCATCTCGGCGGCGGCTCCCGCCACCAAGCACGAGTCATGACCGTGGGTGTCACCCCACCGCACGCAAAGCCTCCGCGCCACGCAAATCGACCGACACGAGCTGGCTGACCCCCTGTTCCCCCATGGTCACACCATAGAGTCGGTCAACCCGAGCCATCGTCATGCGGTGATGCGTGATGATGAGAAACCGGGTGGCGCCCGTCCGCGTCATTTCGTCCAGAAGCGTGCAAAAACGCCCCACGTTGGCCTCATCCAAGGGAGCGTCCACCTCATCGAGCACGCAGATCGGCGATGGGTTGGTCTGGAACACGGCGAAAATCAATGCCATGGCGGTCAGGGCCTGCTCACCACCGGACAGCAGACTGAGCACTTGAAGCTTCTTGCCCGGGGGACTGGCGTAGATCTCTAAACCTGCCGCCAAAGGGTCCTCCGCATCGGTCAGTTCAAGCTGGGCCCGACCGCCACCAAACAGTTGCTGGAACAGAGTCTGGAAATGCTTGTTGACCAGTTGGAACGACGCCAGCAGGCGCTCGCGTGCCTCCCGGTTCAAGGCATTGATTCCTTGTCGGAGACGGCCAATGGCGGCGACCAGATCGGTCCGTTCCGTTTGCAGGCCATCCACCTGCTGTTCAAGCTCGCTCGCCTCCATCTCGGCCCGCAGATTTACCGGCCCCATCGCATCACGCTCGCGCGACAGTTTCTCCAAGCGGGTTTCGACCACTTTGATCTCGGGCAAGTCTTCGACCGAATCGATTTCGGCCGCCGCCAACGCCTCCTGCGGACGGCACCCCAAACGCTCCTCGATCCGCTCGGTCAGTGACGCCTCGGCCTGCAACGCCGCCGCGACCGCCGCTTCAGCCCGGGCCCGCTGTTCGCGGGCGTCCGACAAGGCTGCCTCCGCCTTGCGCAGGTCACGCTCGGTCCCTGTCACCTGGGCTTCCATTTCAGCCAATTGATCGGCCGCTGCCGTTCGCTTGCGTTCCGCCTCGGCAATCCGAGACAGCAACTCCTGCTGTTCGCCGCGAATCTGTTCTGGGCGATCGGCCAGGCTGGCCAACTCGGCCTCGGCCGCCTCGGCACGCCGGCGCAGTTCGGCCAACCGACCGTCGGCACCGCTGCGCCGCTCGTCCCAGGACCGTGCTTCCTCGGCCAAGGTCTCCAGGCGACGCCGCCGTCCTTGCGCATCTCGCAACAGGGTGTCCAGTGTGTTGCGGTGGCTGGCCAACACCGTCCGCTGCTCCGTCAGACGACTGCGCACATCCGCCATACGGTCCCGCGCCGTACCGGTCTCCGGCAATGCGGTCACGTCGTCCCGAGTCGCTGCGACGGCAGCGTCAGCCTCGTCACAATCGGCATGCAGGCGCACAATCGTTTCGTCTAAGACAGTCAGACGGGACGTGACATGCTCGGCCCGTTTCAACAGTTCAGCCAAATGCTGACGCACATCGCCGAGCCGGGCCAACGCCTGCCGCTGCCCGGACAGACACTCTTTCTCCCGTGCCGCCGCGTCCTCGGCCGCTCGCTTCGCGCCGTCGGACCGCTCTCTGACTGCCTCGGCCTCGGTTTCCGCCCGCTCGACCGCGGCCTCCAGCTCTTCCAGCCGATTGCGTTGCTGCAAACGAACAGCTGATCGCGTCGGCGCGCCGGCCGCCATGGTCAGCCCATCCCATCGAAAGGCCGCTCCATCGCGGCTAACCAAGGACTGACCGGGCAGAAGATCGCCGGCCAATTGGTGCGCCCAGTCGGCATCCTCGACCAAACCAATATGGGCCAAGCAGCGGGCAAGTGCCGCCGGCCCATCGACATGGTCCGACAACGGGGTGCTGCCCGCCGGCAGGGGCGCCACGCTCGGCAAGGCCGGCAAATCGCGCCAGTGCACGGGAGCGGCCACGTCCAAAGCGGCATCCAAACCATCACCCATGGCGGCGGCCAGGGCTGCCTCGGTGCCGGGCGCGACGACGATGGCGTCGATCATGGGTGGGAAACGGTCGTCCGACGCAGCAGCCAGCACCCGACGCAGGCCATCGCGCTCGGCGCGCAGCTCGGCCGTTTTGGCCTGGGCCACATCCAACCGATCACGTTCCCTCTGGGCCTGCGCGACCATCTCCGCCCGCAGTGCTTCCGCCTGTTCCGCCGCTTCCTGAACGTCCTCAAGCTGTGCCTCGGCGCGTTCCACCGCAAGCTCGGCGTCGTCGAGACCACCGATGCCGTCGCGCTCACATAGCAGCTTGGCGCGCTGATCCGTCTGCTCCTGCAGGCGCCGCGCGAGAGTGGCAGCCCGTGTCTGCTGCTCCTGCAAATGGCGGGTCAATGCACCGTGCTGCGCCTCCTGCTGGGCCACCGTCTCGGTCAGTTCGGTCAGGGCCGCATCCAATTCGTCCACGGTATCCTGAGCCAAGACGACCGACTCCCTCGCGTCGGCCTGCTGATCGGCTTCAAGCCCTTGCGCCGCAACGATCCGCCCGCGTTCGGCGGCGATACGCTCCAAGGCCGTCTCGGCATCGCCCGCCAGTGACCGCTCCCGCTCAAGGTCACTCTTGATCTGTTCCAGGCGCCGCCGGTTGGTCTCCTGCGTCTCGCCAACGCGTCGCAGTTCGGCCTCCAAACCGTCCTTAGCCAAAACCAAACGCTGTAGCGCCGCGGCCGAAGCTGCTTCTGTCTGACGCAGATCGGGCAAGGTAGCCGCTGCCTCGCCGTGCCGGGTGGTGAGCTGCGTGACCGACAGCATAAGAGCGCGAACACGATCTTCGACCTCGGCGAACTGCCCGCGTGCCGCCACGGTCTCTGCCTCGGCCGCCAGCCAGCGCAGATGCCACACCACCGCCTCGGCGCGCCGGATCTGTTCGGACAGGTTGCGGTAGCGCGCCGCTTGGCGCGCTTGCTTCTTCAAGCCCTGCAACTGCGCTTCCATGGCGCCGATGACATCGTCGAGGCGTGTCAGGTTCGCCTCGGCGTTCTTGAGGCGCAGTTCGGCCTCATGGCGACGCGAATGCAGCCCGCTGATTCCCGCCGCATCTTCCAACAGTTGCCGGCGTTCATGCGGTTTGGCCGCGATCAGTGCGCCTACACGGCCCTGACTCACTAAAGCCGGCGAGGATGCGCCGGTGGCATGGTCGGCAAACAGAAGCTGGACATCCCGGGCTCGCACCGTCTTGCCGTTGATGCGGTAGTCCGAACCGCAGCCGCGCTCGATGCGCCGGCTCACCTCCAGGTCCGTGGCGTCGTTGAAGGCGGCGGGTGCCGTCCGGTTGCGGTTGTCAAGCAACAGGCCGACTTCGGCAATATTGCGCGGCGGCCGTTTCGCCGTGCCGCCGAAAATGACGTCGTCCATCTCGCCGCCGCGCATGCGTCGGGCCGAGTTCTCGCCCATGACCCAGCGCAACGCCTCGACCAGGTTGGACTTGCCGCACCCGTTCGGGCCGACGATCCCAGTCAGACCTGGATCGATCAGCAGCTCGGTCGGATCGACGAAAGACTTGAAGCCGGTGAGCCGCAGCTTGAGGAAGTCCAAAGCGTCTGCTGCCCTTCTGTTGTGTGTGCTGGCGACGACTTACTGCAGACCGAACATGCGCAGGATCTGCGCGAACACGCCGACCGGTTTCTCCTCGGCACTGGCGGCACCGGTCGGGTTGTGCGCGGGGGCCACAGCACCGCCGCCAGACGCCGATGTCGGCACTGGCGCTGCCATGCCGGACAAGGCCTCGATCTTGGCCGCGAACTGCTCGGCCGGAAGAGCCCCTTCGATCCGGTCGGCACCGTCGTTGAACACGAAGGTTGGCGTTGAATTGACGTTGAAGCGTTGTTCTGCGGCCAACCGACCGTCGACGATGCCTTGCGCCAGCGCCTGGTTATCGAAGCAGACGCGGACATCGGCTTCACTCATACCGCCCAACTTGCCGATGGTGATCAGTTCACCGACCGGATCGCTCGACCGGGCCCAGGTCTGCTGCTGTGCGAACAGGGTGTCGACGAACGCGAAGTAACGTGCCGGCGGCGCGCAACGGGCCAACATGCCGGCGAACAGGGCGAGACGGTCCAACGGAAAATCAGCGAACACGAGCTTGGCTTGGCCTGTGTCAATGAAGCGTTCCTTCAAGATCGGCAAAGTCTGCACGTGAAACGTGGCGCAGTGCGGACAGGTGAACGAAGAGAACTCGGTGATCGTGACCGGCGCATTGGGATCGCCCAGCACCCGGACCTGAAGAGCCTCCTCGGTGGAGAGCGGTGCCGCCTGGACCGCAAACCCCATGAGGCATACACCAAGTAGAGCGGCCAAGCCCGCCAACGGACTCGTTTTTTGTGCCACGATTGTCTCCTTCCCTCTACATGTTGATAACCCTACGGTGATTCGGCACGCTGCGACAAGTCTCGGTTGCGAGGGGCGATGCGTCACGTCCGCGGCCGGCCGAGCACCGCCTGTCCGAGACAGTCCAGTGCTTCGCGCAGCGCATCATCATCGACACCGGCAGTCAGCCGCTCCACCTCTTGCCGCACCGTGGCATCCGGCGGACCAGGCCGTGATTGTTTAGCCGCCCGCGGCATCGTGGCCTGGATGAGTTTGAGCCGGGCAACCGCCCGATAGCCGAAAAACCCATTCAAACGCTCTACGATATGCGGTTCGGAATGCTGCACATCCAGGGCTGCGGCACCACTCACCCGGAGCTGCAGCACGCCTTCCCGTTTACGCCCCGGTGGGAAGGACAGTTTGAGCGGCAGCGTGTGCGCCGCCAGGCGCGGCCCGACCAGACTCGGCCAATCCCGGATCAAAGACCCAAACGCGAGCGCCTTGCGACCCAGGGCCTGGCCAGCCAGCTTGGGAAGCCAGGTCGCCAAAGGTCTCGGGCCGCCACCACGAGTCGGTTCCTGGGCCGATCGGACACGCGCTACGCTGCCGGATCGATCTGCTCTGGCGTCGTCCTCCCCAGCGTGACCACCAATCGGATCAAGCGCGGGCGCCGGGCGGGCGACCGATGGTTCGTCGCGCCGTGCCGGTGGCATCGTCATCCGCCGCCGCATCCTGTTACGGCCCCTCCGCCGATCGACCAGCACCCTGGCGGCGCCATTGGTGCTTCGCCTTGTCCTGTGCGGCCTTGCACCGCTGGGTGCAATCTACCAGTCTTGGCGCCCATGGACCATCACACAGACGGCCCCGAGGTTCCGCCACGCCATGCCGATCACCTGTTGTCCTGGTACGACCGCCAGCGCCGCGATCTGCCGTGGCGCAGCGCTCCTGGGCAACGGCCCGATCCCTATGTGGTGTGGCTGTCCGAGGTGATGCTGCAACAAACGACGGTTGCGGCCGTTATTCCCTATTTCCGGGACTTTATCCAACGTTGGCCAAGCATCGGGGCGCTGGCTGCGGCTCCAATCGACGATGTGCTCACTGCCTGGGCCGGTCTTGGCTACTACGCGCGCGCACGCAACCTGCACGCGTGCGCGCGAGTCGTGGCGACCGAGCATGATAGTCGGTTCCCCGATGACGAGACGGCCCTGCGGCGTCTGCCCGGCATCGGGCGCTACACGGCAGCCGCCATTGCCGCCATTGCCTTCGACCAGCCGGCGACGGTGATCGATGGCAATGTGGAACGGGTGGTCTCCCGCCTGTTCGCGGTAGAGACCCCCCTCCCGGCTGCCAAACCGGCCCTGCATGCGCTGGCCGCCCACCTGTCGCCACGCCAGCGGCCCGGTGACTATGCCCAAGCCATGATGGATCTGGGCGCCACCCTTTGCACACCCGTGAAACCGCGCTGCTTGCTTTGCCCCTTGGTGGAAGCATGCCAAGCGCACGCCATGGGACAGCAAGAGCGTTATCCGCTCAAACGACCGAAGGCAGAAAGACCAACGCGATTCGGCGTCGCCTTCTGGACCATCGATCCAACCGGTGCGGTCTTGCTGCGCCGCCGCCCACCGCGCGGCTTGCTCGGCGGCATGACCGAGATCCCGGGCACTGCTTGGACCGAGACGCGGCACGACACGGCGGCGGTGCGGGACGCGGCGCCAGCCACCGTGCGCTACACCGAACTGCCCGGCAGTGTTCGGCACACCTTCACACATTTCCACTTGGAACTGACCGTCTGGGCCGCGGTGGCCAGGTTTCGCCCGCCCGTGGTCGACGGTTTTTGGGTCGCACTCGACGCACTGCCGGACCAAGCCTTGCCCTCTGTCATGCGCAAGGTGGTGCGCCATGCCCTGGCCCATGCCTGAACCCCCTTTCCGGTGCCGGTCTCCCCACCACCCTGTCCGACGACAGACAACTCGCGTGGCACGTGTCGACGAGGCACCCGCGCTGTCATCAGTGGGCTGACGCTCCAAATCATACCCCTGGCCTGCCTTGACGACACGGTCGGTTTCGGCGCTGCACGAGGAGCGCCGGCATCCCTGCCGGCTGGACCGCCGCCATCTTGGCGGCCGGCCGCTGGGCGTGGTCCGGGCCGGCTGGAAGCCGGCGGTCCAGCCGG
>JANQJV010000124.1 GCA_028281465.1 Azospirillaceae bacterium
CAGGACTTCGGCGATCAGAACCGGCCGATCCATGGGCTGCCGCGCAATGCCGGGATCGTCGCTGACCGCGACATCCGCCTCCAGCCAAGTCTGCGCAATGGTTGGAGCGATGAGGCCGGCCTCTGATTCAACAGCAAACGGCGAGTCCGGATCGAGGCGGCCCATGAGGATATGGGCCAGGTTGATGACGATCCGGCGATGCCTTCGGTTGGCGGGTGCCATCATCACCGGAACCCCCTCGATCAGCTCATACCGGCGTTGCGTGCCATCGTCCCAGACCAGAAACTCGTCCAGGGTCATGCGCCGCTGTGCGACTACCGCAAGGGTCATGCCGGCTCTCCCCAATCCACCCCGATGCCCGATCCCCCATGATACACCACCGGGCGACCGATACGGAGAACAGCCCCGTCACGCTCCGTCCGAAACAGCCAAGAGGCGGGCCCATTCGTCCAGGAACGCCTGGGCCGCCGTCGACACCGGACGGGCGCGCTTGAGCAGATAGCCGATGGTGTTGACGTAGCGGAACCGGTCCGGCAGCAGCGGGCGCACCAGCCCGGCGTCGCGCCATTTGCGGGCATAGTGGTCCGGAAGGTAGCCGACGTAGTGCCCGGTGAGCACGAGCATGGCGGCGGATTCCAGGTCGTTGGCCTTGGCGCTGCGGCTGGCACGGCGACGACGGCGCCGGGCGTCAACATAATGGATATAGCCACGGTACACTCGATCCACCGCCTCAACGTCTTCCGGGTCGAGATCGTGCGGCGCGCGGTCGAACAACGGGTGCGGTGGGGCGCAATACAGCGACACGCGCTCTTTACAGACTTCGGTGAAGACAAGAGTGGCCGGAATGTCGTGGGCGATGGTCAGGCCGATTTCGGCGATTTCTTCCACCACTTGCCGCTGGACGTCGTGGACCGGATGACACGACAGTTCGATCACCACCTTTGGTGCCTGGTCTTTGAACCGGCGCAGCGCGTCCGGCAGCCGCAACTCCGGAATGTCGTTGACGGCGCTGACCACGGCGAGGCGTAGGGTGCCGACCAGATCGCCACGCATGGCGCCGAGCCGGCAACGGAAATCCTCGACCTGGCCGAACAGGGTGAGAGCAGCGGCGTAGGTCTCCCGCCCTTCGGCGGTCAACGAGAAGCCTTGCCGGCCCCGGGTGCACAGCCGGAAGCCGAGCCGCTGCTCCAGATCGCCGATCTGCTCGCTGACCGTCGACACCGACACATCGAGCTGCTCGGCCGCCGGCGTGATGCCTCGGCTTTCCACCACGGTGCGGAACACGCGCAGCAGATGCAGATCGAAATCCCGCACCGGCGACCGCAGCATGCGCCTACGCGTCCGCCAGATCCGCGATGCCGCGGTACAAAGGCCACACCGGGGTCACCCGGCCTTGATCCCATCGATGCCGCGATACAAATCGGCCAGACGCATGGTCAGCGGAACGCTGATCAGCGCCAGGGTCGCCTCCAATCCGGCCAGTTTGTCAATGTGCCACCGCTCGCCATCCCGTCGAGCATGCCGCTCCACAACCGGCCGGTCTTGCCAGATCATCAGGATTTCCTGCACCGAAGGAATACCTTGGTAGGTGGGGAGTTTGACGGTCCGGTCGAAGGACTTGGTGGACGGCGAAAGAACCTCCGCAATCAGGTGCGGCCGGCTCAACACGGTTTGGCCGATGGCCGGTTCGTCCGTGACCACCAGATCGGCCTGCAGCACCATTGCCCCCTGGGCCCGCGGGGCAATGCCGGCTTCGATCTGGGCCCGGAAGGGTAAGCCCTGATCCAGGACGGCAAGCAGCAAACTGCCCAGGCGCAGCACCAAGGTGCCATGGCGATCGCTGGCCGGAGCCATCATCACGGGTTCTCCGTCGATCAACTGGTAGCGCCGGTCGGTGCCGTCGTCCCAGGCGAGGAACTCGGCCACAGTCATCCGCCGTTCCGTCGCATCGAGCACGCCCATGGTCCCTCTCCGTCATGGTCCCAACACCATTCAACCATACCCCGGTCAACCATACCCCGGCGATCCCTGGCAGTCGGCGCTCGCGTCGCGATGACTCAGGCAACACCCTCATTATCGCTTCGACAATGCGGCGTATATCTCACGGCATCGGCTTTGCAAGGTGTGGCGGATTGTCATTTTGGCCGCCGCATGGGCTGCCAACAGGGGAGGGGCATGATGACGCGCAGCGTTCGACGTCTCATCGGCATGTTGGGTCTGGCCGGGTTCCTGGCCGCCGGGATCGGCGGGGCCCAGGCAGCCACGCCGTTGAAACTCGCCTATTCAGTCTGGATCGGCTACGGGCCGTTGTTCGTTGCCCAGGAAAACGGCTACTTCGCCGAGGAAGGCCTGGACGTCGAGCTGGTGCTGATCGAAGATGCTAAAATCCGCTTCTCTGCCCTGGCCTCGGGCCGGATCGACTTGTTGGTCACCACCGTCGACACCATGCTGCAGTATCTGCGCGAGGACCGGTCGTACCGCTACCTGTTCGCGCTCGACGAGTCGATCGGCGCCGACGGCATCGTCGCCAACACCGACATCCAGTCGCCGGCCGACCTCGCCGGCAAACGTGTCGCCTACGGTCAGGGCTCGGTCATGGAGTTCCTGCTCAGCGTGGTGCTGGAGCCGGCCGGGCTGACCACCGCCGATGTGACCACCATCAACATGACGGCGGGCGACGCCGGCAGCGCCTTCATCACCCGCCAGGTCGACGCCGCCGTCACCTGGGAACCGTACCTGTCGCGCGGCGCCGCCACCGACCACGGCCACAAGCTGCTCGACAGCAGCGCGTATCCTGGCGTGATCGCCGACATCATGGTGGCTCCGGCGGAGACTACCGAAACCCATGCCGCCGAAATCGCCGCGCTGTACCGTGCCTGGGTCAAGGCGGTCGATTTCGCCAAGGCCAATCCGGAGGAAGCCAACGCCATCATGGGCGCGGGCCTGGGCGGCTGGTTGAAGGACCCGGCGGTGATCGCCGACGTCTTGACCGGCGTGCGGTTCGTCGACGGCGAGCGCAACATCCGGTTCATGGGCGCCGACGGCGACCCGGGCATCATCGTCGGCGTGGCCGAGAAGGCGATCGACCTTTGGAGTCGGCAAGGCAACCTGCGCGTCGACGTCGAGGCCGGCGACCTGGTCAGCCTGGCCGCCTTCGCCGAGTAGCGCCCCAAGGCCGGTAGGATGCGCCTGGCGCATCCTACCGGCCGGCCACCTTCGCCAAACCGGAGGATGCGCGACACGCATCCTGCCCTCCACCGTCACGAGCGTGCACTCCCATGCCCAAACCGGAGCTGTTCACCCCGAAACAGGGCATACCGGGCGGCATCTATGTCGCCGTCGGGCTGGTCAGCGCCGCCACCGGCATTCTGGTGTGGTGCGTGTTGTCCTACGGCGGCCTGGTTGAGTCTTACTTTTTGCCCACACCGACCCAGGTGGCCCGGGCTTTCGTCGAAATGGCCGGGGACGGCAGCCTGTGGCGGCATGTCTGGGCGAGCACCTCGGTGGTGTTGACCGGCTTCGTGCTGGCCGGCTGCATCGCCGTGCCGCTCGGCATCCTCATGGGCAGCTTCTCCATCGTCGCGGCGGCGGTGGAGCCGGTCACCAACTTCATCCGCTACCTGCCGGTGAGCGCCCTGGTGCCGTTGCTGATCCTTTGGGTCGGCATCGGCCTGGAGCAGAAGGTGGCGGTGATCTTCCTGGGCGTGGTGTTCAACCTCACCATCATGGTCGCCGACGTCTCGGCCGGCGTGTCGAAGGCGCTGCTCGAGGTCGGCTATACGCTCGGGGCAACGCGCCGGCAGGTGGTGTGGAAAATCCTCGCCCCGGCCACCTTGCCCGGGGTGATGGATGCCTTGCGCGTCAACATGGGCGTGGCTTGGACCTATGTCGTGGTCGCCGAACTGGTGGCAGCGAGCGAAGGCCTAGGCTTCATGATCCTGAACGCCATGCGCGGCCTGTTCACCGAAGTGATCTTCCTTGGCATCGTCGTCATCGGCCTGCTGGGCCTGATCACCGACCAAGGCCTGAAATGGCTGCGCCGCGGCCTGTTGCCCTGGGCTTCCTGACGGGACCGCAGCCATGGCCATCCTGCATATCGACGACGTCAGCCTGATCTTTCCACACGCGCGCGGCGGCCGGGGCGTGGTGGCCATCGACCGCGTTTCCATGACCGTGCCGGACCAGGCCTTCGCCGTCATCGTCGGCCCGTCCGGCTGCGGCAAGACCACACTGCTGCGCATGGCCGCCGGCCTGGAGCGGCCGACCGGCGGTACCCTGCGCCTGGGCGACCAGTGCATCACCGGGCCAGGCGCCGACCGCGGCATGGTGTTCCAGAGCTATACGCTGTTCCCCTGGCTGACCGTGCGCGGCAACATCGAGTTCGGCCTGCGCCTGGCCGGCGTTTCGACCGGCGAGCGGCGCGACCGCTGCGACTATTTCCTGGCCGAAGTCGGCCTCGGCAAATTCGCCGACGCGTATCCCAAGCAGTTGTCCGGCGGCATGATGCAGCGCGTGGCGATCGCGCGCGCGCTCGTCACCGACCCGAAAATCCTGCTGATGGACGAACCGTTCGGCGCCCTGGACAGCCAGACGCGCGGGCTGATGCAGGAGTTGCTGACCAAGATCTGGTTCGACACGCACAAACAGATCCTGTTCGTCACCCATGACATCGACGAAGCGATCTTCCTTGGCCAGCGCATTCACGTGATGACTGCCCGACCCGGCCGCATCAAAGAGGTGGTCGAGGTCGGTTTCCCGTATCCGCGCAGTCTGGACACCCTGACCTCGCCCGAATTCATCGCCGTGCGCCAGCGCATCCACGCCTCGATCCGGGAAGAGGTGTTGAAGGCGCAACAAGACGACGAGTGACCGCCATGCCCGGTGACGACACAGCGAAATCCGAAACCATGGACGACCGCACCCAGGACACGGGACCGCTCACCGGTGTGCGCGTGCTCGATTTCACCCGCGTGTTGGCCGGCCCGTTCTGCTCCGGCCTCTTGGCCGATCTGGGGGCGGAGGTGATCAAGGTCGAGCCACCCGGCGGCGACGACTATCGCCATGTGCCGCCCTTCACCGACGGGCACAGCGCTTTCTTCCTGCTCATCAACCGCGGCAAACAAAGCATCACGCTCGACCTGAAGAGCGCGGCGGCACGGCCGGTGATCGAGCGCCTGGCAGCAGCGGCGGATGTGGTGGTGGAAAACTTCCGCCCGGGGGTGGCGGCACGCCTGGGGGTGGACCACGCCACGCTCAGCGCGATCAACCCCCGGCTGGTCTATGCCAGCGTTTCCGGTTTCGGCCAGGACGGTCCGTTCCGCGAGCGGCCGGCCTACGACATCGTCATCCAGGCCGCCTCCGGGCTGATGCAGGCGACCGGCTTCGAAGACACGCCGCCGACCCTGGTGGGCGAGGCGATCAGCGACATCGCCGCCGGCCTGTTTGCCGCCTGGGGCATCTCCACCGCCCTGTTCGAGCGCGAACGCACCGGGACGGGCCGCTATCTGGATGTGGCCATGTTCGACTGCCTGTTGACCATGCTGCCCACCGCCATCGCCCAATTCCACTACGGCGGTCGGTTGCCGGCGCGCACCGGCAACCGGCACCCGATCTCGGTGCCGTTCGGCACCTACGCCGCGCATGACGGCTCCTTCATGCTGGCGATCCTGAACGACGGTTTGTTCAAGCGCTTTCTGGCCCTGATCGGCCGAACCGATCTCAACGACGATCAACGCATTCAAACGGACGAAACGCGATCGGAGAACGAACCGTTCGTGCGCTGGCTGGTCGAGTCCTGGGCGGGCGACCGTAGCGTCGCTGCCGTGCTGGCCGAGCTCGGCGCCCACAACATCCCGGCCGGCCCGATCTGGAGCATCGAAGAGGCTTTGGCCAGCGCCCAGGTTGCTGCCAAACAACTGGTGCCGACCATCGCCCACCCGACGCTGGGCCCGGTGCGGGTTCTGGAACAACCGATCCGCTTCTCCGGGCTGGCGCGTGGGCGCATGGCGCCGCCCCCAGGCCTTGGCCAGCACACCGCCGAGGTGTTGGCGCGCGTGTGCGGTCTTTCGCCCGAAGCGATCGCCGCGCTGCAGGCCGACGGCACCGCTGGCGGCACGGCGACTTCGGCGATGGAGGGTGGGGCGACGGAGGGTGGAGGATGACCGGGCTGTTGGACATCCGCGTCACCGAAGACGACCTGGCCGTGCGCGACATGGTGGCGCGTTTCGCCGCCGACGTGTTGCACCCCAAGGCACGCGAGATCGACGAGACCGGCCGCTTCATCACCGAACACCTGCCCAAGCTGGCCGACGTCGGCCTGATGGGCCCCAACCTGCCGGAGACGGCGGGCGGCAGCGGGCTGACGCCGGTGGCGCTGTATCTGGCGATCGAGGAGATGGCCAAGGGCTGCATGTCCACCGCCTCGGCCGTGACCGCACACTACATGGCCACCGATGCCATCCTCATCGGCGGCAGCGCCGATCTCCAGGCACGCTTTCTGCCGCGCGCCGCATCGGGCGAACTCTTCGGCGCCTATGCCATGACCGAGCCGCGCGGCGGCTCCAACCCGGCCGACATGCGCTTGCGTGCCGAAAAAACCGGCGACGGTTGGCGGCTCAACGGCACCAAACACTACATCTCCAACGGCGGCGTTGCCGATTTCCTGGTCGTGTTCGCCGTCAGCGATCCCAACCCGGTGAAGAAGTCGCGCGGCATCAGCGCTTTCCTGGTCGAGCGCGATAGGGCCGGGTTCCATCCGGGCCGAGCCGAGCCGACCATGGGGCTGCGCGGCGGCCACATCTTCGAGCTGGCGTTCGACGACTGCCGCGTGCCGGCCGAGAACCTGATCGGCGAGGCGGGCAGCGGCCTGCGCATCGCCATGACCGGCTTGGACGGCGCCCGGCTCGACGTCGCCGCCATGTGTACCGGCCTGGCCCAGGCGGCGCTGGAGGCGACGGTCGCCTGGGCCAAGACCCGGCACATCGACGGCCATCCGATCGGCGACTTCCAGGGCCTGCAATGGATGCTGGCCGACATGGCGACCGAGCTGGAGGCCGCCCGGTTGCTTGGCCTGAGTGCCGCGGCCAAACGCGGCCACGGCGGGCGCTACACCCGCGAAGCCACGTTCGCCAAGCTCTATTGTTCGGAGATGGTGTGTCGGGTCACCGATGCCGCCCTGCAAATCCACGGCGGTTACGGCTACAGCCGCGAGCTGCCGCTGGAGCGGTATGTGCGCGACGCCCGGATCATGCGCATCATCGACGGTTCCTCGGAGATCCACCGCAATATCATCGCCCGCCTGCTGCTTGCGGACTGAGCACCCAGGCGCAAAACCGGAACGGGAAACAGGAGGGAAGGCGGCCATGGGTGCGGAGGTGCTGCACACGGTACGGGCACAGCGGGGGCCAGACCTGCGCTGCAAGGGTTGGAAGCAGGAATCCCTGCTGCGCATGTTGGAAAACAACCTGGAAAACGCCGAAGACACGGCCCGGCTGGTGGTGTACGGCGGCATCGGCAAGGCGGCGCGCAACTGGGAAAGCTACCACGCCCTGGTCGACGCCCTGATGCGATTGGAGAACGACGAGACCCTGGCGGTGCAGGCGGGTATGCCGGTGGCTGTGTTCAAGACCCATCGCCTGGCCCCGCGCGTGGTCCTGGGCCTGACCAATGTCATCAACGCCACCTGGCCCCGATTCTACGAGCTGGTGGACGCCAACCTGACCACCTTCTCGGCCTATACGGCGGGCCCCTGGCAATACATCGGCAGCCAGGGCGTGGTCGAAGGCACCTTCGAGACCCTGGGCCGGATCGCCGACGAGCATTTCGGCGGCGATTTGCGCGGACGGGTCTTGTTCACCGCCGGTTTGGGTGGCATGGGCCGCTCGCAACCCCTCGCCATGTCGCTGCACGGTGGTCTCAGCATCACGGTGGAAGTGCGCGCCGAGACCATCCGCAAGCGTTTGCAGACCGGCTATGCCGATGTCGGTGCGCACACGCTGGGCGAGGCCCTGGCGCTGGCCGACAAGGCCAAGGCCGAGCGCCGGCCGCTCGGCATCGCTTTGCTCGGCAACCTGCCCGAGGTCCTGGAGGAAGCGCTGGAACGCGGCTGGATGCCCGACATCGTCACCGAAATGTGCCCGTGCCACGACCCCTATGCCCTGGTGCCGGCCGACCTGGAACCGGATCATGCCGACGGCCTGCGCCGGCAGAACCCGGAGAACTATCTGATGCGGTCGCGGGCAAGCATGCTGCGCATCGTGCGCGCCATGAACCGGTTCCAGGACCTGGGGGCCGTCGTGTTCGAATACGGCACCTTCGTGCGCAAGGAATGCGTTGACGCCGGCATGGACCGAGAGGAAGCGTTCCGCTACCCCGGGGCCGTCGCGCGCTATGTGCGGCCGCTGTTCGAAGAGGGCCGAGGGCCGTTCCGCTGGACCTGCATCTCCGGCGACCCGGCCGACCAGCGCCGGCTCGATGCGCTCGCCTTGGACCTGTTCCCCGATTGCCCGATCGTGCAGCGCTGGATTCCCAAGGCACGCGACCACCTGCCGATCGAAGGCCTGCCGGCGCGCGTCTGTTTCCTGGGTTTCGGCCAGCGCCGGGCCTTTGGGCTGGCCGCCAACGCGCTCGTGCGCATGGGCGAACTGGCCGGTCCGGTCGCGTTCTCGCGCGACAATCTGGATTGCGGGTCGATCGCCAACCCGGTGTTCGAGACGGAGGGTATGCGCGATGGCTCCGACGCCATTTCCGACTGGCCTTATCTCAACGCACTGCTCAACACCGCGGCCATGGCCGATCTGGTGTCGATCCAGGCCAACGGCACCATGGGCGTGTCGGCGCACACCGGTGTGACCATGATCGCCGACGGCAGCGAAGAAGCCGACCTCAGGCTGGACGCCTGCCTGACCACCGATGCCGGCATCGGCGTCGTCCGCCACGCCCAAGCCGGCTACCCGACCGCCCGCCGCACGGTCGATGCCCACGCCGTACAGGTCCCGCTGTGGTGGTCCCCGCACGCCACTTTCGGGCCGGCGGGGTAGGGTGGGTGACCATCGGTCAGCCTTGGCCTCACATTCGGCTCGACAGCCGCTTTCCTTGGCGGCCAGTCATGCCAACGAATGAACAAAAGAGTCATCGAATGTACTCTCGCCGGGTGCGCTTCCGCACAGGTCGTGCGCGCGGACCTACGGTCCATCATGAGCGCTGATCCCCGTCACGGTCGACTGCAGCAGGTCCATGACGGCCTGCGCTAGAGCGGTTTCACATTGACCGGATTCGGAGAAACCGCTCTAGCTCTTTGTTTTGTCTCATTTTCGAACCGCCGAACCGTAGCCACTTCGGCTGAAAATGCTCTATCGTTGCGTTGCTTGAGCATCGTTGCGACGCAAGAACGCCCCATCGGTCGAGATTTCCACAAGAGTGTTTTCCGCTCACACCGGTTCGCGGAAACTGCCCTGACGCTGGGCTTTTTCAGCAAATCGTCGTCGCAGATCGAGGTGCGAGCACAGCCCATCTCTCAGCTCAGCATTCTTTTCATTGAGGAGGTAGGCCGTTGAGTATTTTGTTTCTTGATCCTTGGCGACGATTTCGTGATGTGGCGTACCTGCGCTTGTCTCGGGATCGTATGGAATTGGATGTCTTTCGAGGTCGACCATTGAAGCGGGCGCTCAATGCAACCTGCGCGCCTGTCGCCGTTGTGGAGAGACGGGGCGACAGACTTAACTTCCTTGCTCTGGGCGATGAGGACACCCAACGGTGGAAGTTCAAGAATCCGAACAGTGAGATCGTTCAACTGTTCGACCATCCCCGGGTGCTTGTCGCAAAGGCTGAAGCCATTGAAGCGGTTGGCCATTTTCTGAAACGTCATGTCCGCAGGTGGCCCCTTGGGCCGATCATGGTGATGCACCAGACAGACTGCTGCGACGGCGGCCTATCCGTCATGGAGTCGCGGATGTTTGATGAGATCGGTGTCGAGTGCTTGGGAGGGAGAGTTTTCATCCTCGGCGTGCCAGGTCGCCTTGATGTCAGCGATCTTGAGGATATCGCTCAGATCTAGGTCGCATGACGGCTGCGCCGCTGGTCCGGTGAGTAATACCAATGTGCGGAAATCGTGACCGACGCGGCGTTCCGACGTTGGACCAGCTTCAGCAGGCCCGGACCGGGATCAGCGCTCATGAGTCCCGTGCTTTTCTGGCTGCGCGAGGCGTGCTGAAGCACGCCCTACGGGAATAGATCCATGAGTCGATCCTACCGTTTGTAGGTATAAGCACGGCTCAAACCGTTCCACCCTCACTCCAATCCCTCTCCCAGAGGGCTCCGGGATTCGCACAAGCTGAAAGATGGCGCCAAATCAGTGCATTATGAATCACTGGTTGGGGTACGGCGCGCACCGACCTCGGATTTCGTGGGCGAGTGCAGAGACGCCGTGCCCCAACGTCCGGCGTTTCCGCTGGCTGATAGGCCGGATGGTGAGGCGATCTGCCCCGCAGCTCTCCACACCTGGGAGACCGTGCCGGCAGATCGCCACGCCCTGTCGACCCGCGGCGACGAAGCGCCGGTCGGCGACGGATCGGCATCGATCCGTGCCGCACCCTTCTTGGGCCGGGGCTGTGGTTCGTCAGGCACCATCTCTCAGAAATCGCATGCTTTGGGAGCCTGCAAGCCCGCCGGCTTGGACTTGCGACGACATCCTATCACCCAGGCCCGAACTTAGGTCGGCCGACGCGCCCCACACCGTCGAACCCCACGCCGGCAAAGCATTGACGCGGCGGCACCGGCATGTTTGTCTGGCATTCTGCATGCATGAGACAGTTGACAATTCGGCAGGGCGGGGTGGGACGACGGGATGGCGCGCAGGCTGTTGTTTCTGCAAAACGGTCCGAGCAAGGAGACGGTGAGCGGGCTGGAGAAACGCTTCGAGGCGGCCGGCCTCACGATTGATTACCGCTGGGCCTACAATGGCGAGTTTCCGGATACGCTGGACGCATATCATGCGGTCTACCTGTCCGGCAGCCCGCACGGTGCCTATGAGGACATTCCGTTCATCCACCGCGAACACGATCTGATCCAGGATGCCGCCAGACGCGAACTGCCCATGCTCGGCATCTGCTTCGGCGCGCAGATTCTGGGCTCCGCCTTGTGCGGGCGCCCCAAGGTGTTCCGCCGCGCCACCTGCGAAGTCGGCTATGTCGACCTGGACGTGACGCCCGCGGCAAGAACCGATGACATCGCCCGGGATCTGGGCAACCAGGTGCACATGTTCGTCTGGCACAACGACGAAGTCATCCCCGACCCCGACTCCCAGGTCATCCTGGCCACCAGCCCGGACTGCCCGACCCATGTCTGGCGTTACCGGGACTTGCCGATCTGGGCGATCCAGGGCCATCCGGAGGTTGACCGGCTGCGTGCCCAAACCTGGTTCGAAGCCAGCCGCGAGCGGCTCTCCGAGGACGGCGCCGACGTCGACGCCCTGATCGAAGCCGCCCATGACACGCCCGAAGCCAAGACCCTGCTCGACAATTTCACCGCCGTCTGCCTGCGCTGACCCCCGACGCAGGCGTGCGGATTTTTTGATTCCACGCAGCAAAAAACCGGGAGGATCGTACTCATGGTGCACCGTTTGACGCTCACCGTCGCCACGGCGGCCCTGCTCGCGGCCACGGCCGGCCCGGCGCCGGCCTCGGCCCAGGAGCTGGTGTTCTCGTCCTGGGGCGGCGCCTATCAGGACGCCATCCGCCAGGCCTGGCTGGAGCCGTTCATGGACGCCACCGGCATCGAGGTGTTGGAAGACACCGGCCCCGAGACCGCCAAGGTGCGCGCCATGGTGGAGACCAGCACGGTGAGCTGGGACGTGGTCACCGGCGGTGGCGCCACCCTGATGCGCGGCGTCGGCCTCGACCTGTTCGAGCCGATCACGCCCGAGATGGTCGACCAGAGCCACCTGTATGAAGGCGCCCGCAGCGCCTGGGGCGTGCCGTCGGAAATCTTCTCCACTGTCTTTGCCTTCAATACCGAGACCTTCCCGGCCTCCGGTGCGCAGCCGCAAACCTGGGCGGACTTCTGGGACGTCGAGACCTTCCCCGGCCAGCGCAGCGTCTACGACCGGCCGCAGACCGTGCTGGAAGCCGCCCTGTTGGCCGACGGTGTCGCACTGGACGACCTCTATGCCGTGCTGTCGACGTCGGAGGGCCAAGACCGCGCCTTCGCCAAGCTGGCCGAACTGAAGCCGCATGTTTCGGTGTGGTGGCGCAGCGGCGCCCAACCGGTGCAGGCGCTGGCGAGCGGCGAGGCGGTGATGGCGCTGGGCTGGAACGGCCGCTTCCAGGCCGGGCTGGACAACGATTTGCCGCTGCAGATGGTCTGGGACGGCGCCATCGCCCAGGTCGGGTTCTTCATGATCGTCAAGGGCGCGCCGAACCAGGACGCGGCGGTACAATTCCTCAACTACGTCGCCCAGCCCGAAGCGCAGAGCCGCTTCCACCAGTTCATCAAATACGGCCCGACCACGCCGCAGGCCTGGGCGTTCATCCCGGAGAGCGAATGGGCCCTGCTGCCGTCCTCGCCGCAGAACATCGAGCGCTCGGTGTTCCTCGACATCGAATGGTGGGCTGAGAACGACAGCGCGCTGATGGAGCGCTACGCCGCCTTTCTGCAGAACTGAACCGGTCATGCCCGAAACCGATCACTGGTTCCCGCGCGAGGAGGTGCTCGCGCGGGTCGGCCGGGTCCAGGCCGCGCTCGCCGTGCGCGGCCTGGACGGACTGTTGGCGTTTCAGCCGGAAAGCGTGACCTGGCTCACCGGCTTCTTCACCCGCGGCTACGGATCGTTCCAGTTCGCCATCATCCCGGCGTCCGGCGACCCGGTCGTGGTGTGCCGGGACGTGGAGAACTACTACCTCGACCGCACCTGCCATTTCCCCGGTCGGCGCCTGTGGTCCGACAGCGACGACAAGACCGCCGTTGCGGCGGCGGCGATCGCCGAGACCCTGGGGCCCACGGCGCGCGCCGGCATCGAGCTGGGCGCCTGGCAGCTCACCGCCGCGCGCCACCAGGCGCTCACGGCCGCCTTGCCGGCCCTGCGCTTTGAAGATGTCGGCCCGCTGGTCGGCGAGATGCGCCTGATCAAATCCTCGGCCGAGATCGCGTATCAGCGCATCGCCGCCCGGGCCGCGGAAGCCGGCATGCAGGCCGCCCTCGACACCATTCGCCCCGGCGCCGGCGAGCGCGACCTGGCCGCGGCCATCTGTGCCGCCATGATCAAGGCCGGCAGCGACCTGCCCGGCCCGGGCGTGCTGTCCTCCGGCGAACGCGCGTTCCATCTGCACGGCGGCTACAGCGACCGCATCCTCCAGGCCGGAGACATCGTTCAGGTGGAAACCACGCCGAACCATCGGCACTACCACGCCCGCTTCATGCGCCCGATCCGGGTGGCGCAGGCGAGCGACGAGGACCGGCGCAGCGTCGCCCACCTGATCGCGATCCAGGACCGGGCCTTGGCCGAAGTGAAGCCGGGCGTGCCGGCGGCGGTGCCCGACCGCATCTACCGCGACGGTGTGCTGTCCGCCGGCCTGGCCGACACCTACACCAACAAGACCTTCTATTCCGTCGGTCTGTTGCTGCAGCCGTCCGGCGGCGAGCCGCTCGAGGCCGCCCCGGGCTGCGCCTGGCATTTCCAGCCCGACATGGTGTTCCACACCTATGTGCTGGCGCGCGGCTTCGGCCTGTCCGAAACCATCCGTATCACCGCCGACGGCCACGAACGCCTGACCACATTCCCCCGCCAGCTCTTCGTGGCAGGCTGAAGGAACGGACGCACACCATGCGGCGTTTCCAGCTTAAACCAATCCAAACGTCCCTAAACGCCGCGGAACTCCCGCGCAAAAGCCCCTCTCCCTCGGGGAAAGGGGGGTGGGCGAGGGTGTCTCAGCCCGCGGGCAGCCCGCCCATGCGCCCGCTCCGCAACCGTTGCCCCTGAGGAGCCGGACGTGGCATCCACCGTTGCCCCATCCGCCGGATTGCGCCTCGCCGCCTGGGCCCCGCTGCTCGCTGTGGCGCCGACGGTCGTGTTGCTGGTCGTGTTCTTCGCCTGGCCCGTCGGCGGACTTCTGGTCAACAGCCTGTTCGACGGCGGCTTCAACACCGCTGCCTATATTCGCCTGGTCGAGGCACCGGTGTACCGGGTGGCCCTCGGCAACACGCTGATGATCGCCGGACTGGTCACGGCCCTGTCCATCGTCATGGCCTATCCACTGGCCTATCTGATGGCCAGCACCAGCCGGACCATGGCGCAACTGCTTCTGTTCGTCGTGCTGCTGCCGTTCTGGACCAGCGCACTCGTGCGCACCACGGCCTGGATCGTGCTGTTGCAGCGCAACGGCGTGGTCAACGACCTCTTGCTCGGCACCGGCCTGGTCGACCAGCCGGTGGCCTTCGTCTACAACCTGTCCGGCGTCCTGATCGGCATGACCCATGTGCTCATGCCCTTCGTCGTCTTGCCGCTGTACGCCGCCTTCCGCGGCTTCGACCGCACGCTGGCGCAGGCGGCGGAAGGGCTGGGGGCCCGGCCGCCGTCCGTGTTCCTGCGCATCGTCGCCCCCTTGACGGCGCCCGGCGTGGTCGCCGGCGGCCTGATCGTGTTCATGAACGCCATTGGCTACTACATCACGCCGGCGCTCATGGGCGGGCCGGGGCAGCTCATGATCGCCCAACTGATCAGTTACAATATCCAGGAGAACCTGGACTGGGCCATGGCCGCGGCCCTGGCCATCGTTCTGCTGGCCACCACACTGGCCCTGTTCTGGGTGTTCCAGCGTTTCTTCGGCGTCGACCGGCTGTTCGGCTCGTCCGGTCTGGGTTCCGGGGGTGGCGGTCCGATCGGCGGGCGGCACGGGGGCGGGCGCTGGGCCCTGGTGGTGGCGGGCCTGGCGGTCGGCGTATTTCTGATCGCGCCGATCCTGGTCGTCTTCCCCATGAGCCTCGGCAAATCACCATTCCTGGCGTTTCCGCCCGACGAGTACAGTTTCCGGTGGTTCATCAATTTCTTCGAAACGCGCAAATGGCTGCGCGCGCTCGGCAACAGCCTGGAGGTGGCGGTGATGGCCGTCACCGCCGCCACCGTGCTGGGCACGCTCGCCGCCATCGGCCTGAGCCGGCTTGGCGGCCGCCTGCGCTCGGTGTTGGAATCGGTGGTCATCCTACCACTGATCGTGCCGGTGATCGTGCTGGCGGTGGCGCTCTATTACGCGTTTGCGCCACTGGGGTTGATCGGCACGACGTATGGGCTGGCACTCGGTCACACGCTGTTGGCGCTGCCCTTCGTCGTCATCACGGTGCGCGCCGCGCTCAAGGGGTTCGACCCCAATCTGGAGCTGGCGGCGCGCGGTCTGGGCGCCGCCTGGCCGACCATCTTCCGGCGCATCATGCTGCCCGCCATCTGGCCGGGCATGGCGGCGGGGGCGGTGTTCGCCTTCATCGTCTCCTTCGACGACGTGGTGGTGGCGCTGTTCATCACCAACATCCGCTCGCGGACCCTGCCCAAGCTGATGTTCGAAGGCATCGCTCACCAGATCGACCCGACCATCGTCGCCATCGCGGCCCTGCTCATCCTGGTGTCGCTGCTGGTGCTGCTGCTCAACCTGGTTCTGACCCGTTCGGGACGCCGCTAAACCCATGACCGCCCAGACCCCAGACGCGACCCTCGCCGAACCCCAGTCCCTCGCCGGCAAATCCGTCAGCCTGGAGCGGCTGAGCAAGCGCTATGCCGGCATCCGCGCATTGGACAGCCTCGATCTGGCCTTGCCGGCCGGGGCGTTCTGCACGCTGCTCGGGCCATCCGGTTCGGGCAAGACCACCGTGCTCAAACTGGTCGCCGGCTTCGAGACGCCGAGCGAGGGCGCCGTGCGCATCGATGGCCGCGACGTCGCCGCCGTGCCGGCGTCGGCACGCAACATCGGCATGGTGTTCCAGAACTACGCCTTGTTCCCGCACATGTCCGTGGCGCAGAACGTCGCCTTCGGACTGGAGATGCGCCGGCTCGGCCGCGCCGAGGTGGCCCGGCGGGTGCGCGACGGCCTGGCCCTGGTGGATTTGGCCGGCTACGACGACCGGCTGCCGCGGCAGTTGTCCGGCGGGCAGCAGCAGCGCGTCGCCCTGGCCCGGGCGCTGGTGATCCGCCCCGACATCCTGCTCATGGACGAGCCGCTGGGCGCCCTCGACAAGGGCCTGCGCCAGAGCCTGCAAGTGGAACTGAAGCGGTTGCACGCCCGCGTCGGCGTCACCGTGCTGTTCGTCACCCACGACCAGGAGGAGGCGCTGCACCTGTCCGATCTGGTGGCCGTGCTCAACCATGGCCGGCTGCAGCAGGTCGGCCCGCCCGAAGCCCTCTATAACCGGCCGGAGAACACCTTCGTCGCCGGCTTCCTGGGCGACTGCACCCTGTTGCCCGGCACCGTCGCCTGTGCCGGCGACCGGCCGGTGTTGCGCTTGGCCGACGGCACCTTGTTGGCCGCCGGCCGGATCGCCCCAGGCTTGACCGCCGGCGCCGACGCCGTGCTCGGCGTGCGCCCGGAATCCGTCGCCGTGTCACCGCACGTCCCGGCCGCCGCCGACACGGTCAACCGGCTCCCCGCCCAGGTCGATACCGCCATCTTCTCCGGCAACAGTTACCGCATCCTGCTGCACGCTGCCGGCCAGACCGTCTCCGCCACACTGCCCAACACCCGCAACCGAACCGTGCCGCCCCCCGGCACCCCCGTCCATTTGACCTTCACCCACACCGACGCATTCATCCTGGCCGCTTGAGGCAATCTGCGAGCCCTCGGCCAAGGCCACGAAGCGTTCGTCACTGCGTGGGGTTGATCCGGCCGGCCAAGCCAACCCCAGGCGTGAACAACCTGTGCGTGCTTGACGCCGGCGCGGCGGCGACCACCGCGATGACGGCGGAGGGAGCACTCGCCGCATGTACGCGGCTGACAACCTCAAAGCGCTGAGCCGGTGATGGTGATGGACTGGATAAACCGCTGGGTGTTGTTGTGGCGTCTTTCGAACACGATGGACGCGGATTTCTGCGTCGATGCCTTGGAAGACGCCCTGGTTCGCGACGGCGCGCCCGACATCTTCAACACCGACCAAGGTAGCCACGTTCACCAGCGAAGCCTTCACCGGCATCCTGTCGGCACGGGACATCCAAATCAGCATGGATGGTAAAGGGCGGTGCAGGGACTATGACTTCGTCGAGCGCCTGTGGCGGAGCCTGAAGTACGAAGAGATCTTCATCACAGCCTACGCCACCGCCGCCGAAGCGCGCAGCGGCATTGGCGCCTATCTCACGCACGACAACGACACCCGTCCGCATCCGGTTTTGGGCTACCGAACGCCTCGCGAGGTTTTCGAAGCCGGCGCCGGCCTGAGGATATGTGGACGATCAGCTCTGCCGACCGGCTGCGCTTTCCCCCATGGTCCCGACAAACATTGTGCCCATGAAGAGTGCAGAGCAAGGGACCATGGGGACATGCTCACCTTCACCCATAGGCCCACCAGCATCTATAATAATGATTCCACAATGCAAGAAAAGGTGCCAACAAGATCCCCGGATCCTGCCAAATGAGCCCAGGCAAGGGTCCAACAACAGGCGACACTCTTACCAACGGCCCGAAACAATGACCGGTCGTCGGGCTGCCCTGTTTCGGAGCGCCGGCATCCTTGCCGGCTGGACCGCCGGC
>JANQJV010000138.1 GCA_028281465.1 Azospirillaceae bacterium
CACAAGCGGCCAGGCGTTTGCGCCGAACGTGACCGGAACCTGGAATGACTGTGCCGGCGATTGGGTGGTCCGGGCCGGCTGGAAGCCGGCGGTCCAGCCGGCAAGGATGCCGGCGCTCCGAAACAGGGCGGCCGACTGCTGGGCGAGGTCCGGGCCGGCTGGAAGCCGGCGGTTCAGCCGGCAAGGATGCCGGCGCTCCGAAACAGGGCGGCCCGAGGACCGGTCTTTGTTTCGGGCCATTGGTATTACGATCTGTTTTGATTAACTTTTTCTCTCGTCCGCTGCGGAGGAGATTGAAGGCAAGGCGCCGAAGCAGAGCCATTTTTTTTGGGGCGCCGTGTTCGGTGTTTAGTCTGGACTGATCTTCCTTGACGATGACATCCAGGACCCAATGGAAACGCTCGATGCCTCAATGGCTGCGGAATACCTCAGCAGCCTGTTCGGGTGTCGGCGGCTTTGACGCGACAAAGTAACGGGTCTCGCTGGTCAGCTTGCCGCGGCACTCGATGTGTGGCGCTGTGCGGAATGGCCATCTCCGGCGGCCGCGTCTTGGGCAGGTTCGCCCTCCTCTTGCCACGGATCAGCTTGGCCATGGCTTTGACCGGCACCAGGCGGTGTCGCAGACGGCTGGATACCAGTGGCTGCCATCCGCCGATACGCCGCCGGTGACCAGACAGTGGACGTGGGGTGGAAGAGCAACGGACGGGTCCAGGTGTGCAACACGGCCGGACCATTCCAGCCTGTCACCAGCATCGACCCCCACGCTCACCGATGCCTTGATCCAGCAACACACTCGGCGACAGCGGTTCGTTCCATCGGGTTCGCAGCGCCACCCGCCACCGGGGCGTGTTCGACGCCGTCGCCGATCGCGCTGTGAACGAGGGGCTTCTCCATGCCCCTTGCTTATGAAGTCGTGGACTAGCGACGATATGGCGACCGCAACGCCCTGGTTGGGCTGGCAGGACGACCGCCAAACCGTTGCATTCACCGGTGATACTGTCCGATGAATAGAGACGCATGCATTATCACTGCAGGGAATAGACCTCAACAATCAGAACAATCGGGAGGCTGACCAGTGAACCATCGGCAGATGGAAATCTTCTATGCAATCATGTTGACGGGGTCGGTGACCGCGGCGGCCAAGTCGCTCAACTTAACCCAACCGGCGGCGACCAAAATCCTCAGACACACTGAGGACCAGCTTAAATTCCCGCTGTTTCACAGGATCAAGGGCCGCCTGGTTCCGACCGACGACGCCATTGCCATCTTCCCGGACGTGGAACGGGTGTTCCAGGAAATTCGGGCGGTCAGACAGAGCATCGACGACGTTCGGCTGGGGCGCGGTGGAGCGCTGAGCGTCGTCGTGATTCCCACGCTCGGTCAGGTTATTCTGCCGCGCGCCATCTCGGCGTTCAAAAACGACCATCCCGACGTGCCGGTGACCATCGCCGTGCGTCCGCGCAGTTCGGTGATGCAGAGCGTGGCGACGCAGCGGGCCGAAGTCGGGTTCGCGTTTCTAACGCCGGCTCACGCCAGCGTCGAGACAAGGCCGATGGGCGGAAGCAATCTCACTTGCATTGTTCCGCCAGACCACCCGCTGTCGAGTAAAAGCTTCGTCACGGCAGCCGACCTGGAAGGCTACTCGTTTATTTCGTACTCCAAGAACCAAGGACTTCAGCCACTGATCCAATCGGCGTTCACGGCCGGGCGCGCGACGCTGTCCTCGCATCTGGAAACCGACTGGATCTCCACCGCATGGGCGCTGGTGGAACAGGGAAACGGCGTGGCTTTGGTCGACGGATTTTCCCAGCTTGCCCAAATCTACCCGAACGTCGTCGAAATCCCGTTCCGTCCGGAAATTTCGGTTCAAGTGGACATCTTGACGCCGCGCGCCAAACCGTTGTCGCGGATCGCCAAACAGTTCGTCGATTGCGCGCGCAAGGTGCTCGATCAAAACCTCGTGCCGTTGTCCTGAACCGTCACCGTTGGTGTCAAGGGGCATCTGTCGCGGCTCCCACGGTGGTCGCGCCGATTTCGCTTGGCCGATTTCGCTTGGCCGATTTCGCTCGTAAGATTCGGATGGGCCCACACGAAGACCGCCGGCCTGCGGTCTCAGAGCGCGGGCATCCAAGTCCGAGGCACTTTCCCATTACCGGACGGTATGGATGGTGCGGATATCCCTATTGGACGCGTTTTCTCCGCCGGCATAGGTTTTCGGTGGCGTGTTCCTCCGATCGACGACTGCCGCTTGATTGCCGCATCCTGAAACAGGCCTGTTTGTCTTGATCATGAAAACCGATTTCGGCCGGACATCAACTCCCCCTCACCGGACCGGTCGCGTTTGGCAGGTACCTGGGCGTCGTTACAACGGAGCGTGCATCATCGGCAGACGTCGAACGCTCGAAGTATTCCTCCCTGAAATAACGAGGACGCCCCGGCATCGCACGCGCAGGCCGGGGCGCCCATTTTCGGCGAAGAGACGCAGGGGGCCACCGGGCAGAGGACCACCGGTAAGTGGATCGCAAGAACAGACGGTTTCAAGACCGCAAAGTCGGCAGATGCCATCGAAAGGAAGAAGATGAGCGAAGTTCAGATTTCAATACGGGTGCGGCCCTACGACCAAATCTGCCCGTTGCTTCTAGGTGACGTGACAATTCCCGGAGCGAAGGCCACGTTCGAGATCCACGGTCGTCTTGAAACCGATTTTCCCAAGAGCCTTGCGGCAGCGGAGGTCTCCTTTAACCGCTACGTCCTGTCCTATGCGCGCGGCGAGGGCGAACTGGTCGGCATCCCGGCGTTCATTCTTCGCGGTTTCCGCCACCGCAATTTCTTCGTCCTTGCGGACTCCGATCTGCGCGACCTGCAAAGCCTTCGCGGGAAGCGGGTCGGGACCAATGCCTGGAGCGACACGGGCACATTGTGGGCGCGCGCCGCGATGCGCGAAGCGGGCGTCGGGGTGGCTGACGTTCAATGGGTCATTGGGCCACTGGACGAGACTTCGCCGGGCCGCGGCCCCTTACCCGACGATCTGCCGCTGCCGCCGAACGCCGAGACGTTACCGGCGCAGGACACGCTCAAGGCGGCGCTGCAAGAGGGACGCATCGATGCCATGACGGTCGCCTTTGCGCCGCCGGAAGTCTTCCGGCCAGATGGATCTATCCGGCGACTGATCCAGAATTATGTCGAGGTGGAGCGCGAATATCACCGGCGTACCGGCATCTATCCCAATTTCCATATCATGGCATTTCATCGACACTTTGCCGACCGACATCCGGAATTGGTCGTCGGTTTCTATGAAGCCCTTCGGCGTTCCTGGGAGGTCTGGTGGACGAAGGCAACGCGCTTTTCGGAGGCCAGCCCCTGGGCCATGGCCGACTTGGAAACTCTGGCGATTGACTTCCAAGACGACACGCCGCCTTTCGGGCATGAGAGCACAGCCCATCAACGCATGCTGCGCGCGATGTGTGACGAGCAGCACTCACAGCACCTGGTCGACCAACCGGCGCGGCCCGAAGACCTGTTCGCTCGGTTTACCACCTTGCAGGACACATTCGGATCTGCGACTGGCAGATCTGCGGCTGGCAACGCCTAAGCTGCCGCTGGCCTGTTGATGCAGAGAAGAGGTGGGTCGTTGGTAGTGCCAAGAGCGGAGTGATGCTGAGGTCATCAAGCGGCAGGCGAAAACGATTTCTTACAACGACCTCTTCCCTGGCGTCGGCTCCGATTTGGGCTACCGACGCTCCACAAATCACATCCCCCTTGACCATACCCATCGACTCATAAGGAATTTAACCACGGTTATCCCGAACGCCCTGCCGTGGCCATGCCGACAGGGAAGGAAAGTCTGCCTCCGTTACTCGGCGGCCTGCGCCCCAACCACCCCATCCGCCCTGGCGACTGCGCGTTCGCCGTCGACCATATAGTCCCGGGTCAGCGGCACGGTCCCCACTGCGGGGGCGAGCTGCATCTGGAACACCCTGGCGTCGTCGCGCCGGAACGACTGCTCGCAGCCGACCAGATACAGCTCCCACATGCGCACAAACCGGTCGTCGTACAACGCCCGGATGCGCTGCCGATTGGCTTCGAAACGGCGGCGCCAGTGCTTCAGGGTTTCGGCATAGTGCAGGCGCAATACCTCGACGTCGGTGACCCACAGGCCGGCACGCTCGACCTCGGGCAACACCTCCGACAGGGCCGGGGAATAGCCACCCGGAAAAATGTATTTGCGTAGCCACGGGTTGGTGACGCCGGGACCTTCGCTGCGACCGATGCTGTGCAGGAGGGCCACGCCATCCGGCCGCAACAGCCGCACCACGCTGCCAAAAAACTCCGGCCAAAAAACTCCGGATAGTGGCGCACACCGACATGCTCGAACATACCGACCGAGACGATGCGGTCGAAACGCCCGCTCTGTTCCCGGTAATCGCGTAGGTCGAACGCCACACGGCCAGCCAGGCCGGCGGCGGTGGCCCGCTCTTGCGCCACCGCCCGTTGCTCGGCCGACAGGGTCAGGCCGAGCACCTCGACGTTGGCCGTACGGGCCAGATAAAGCGCCAAGCTGCCCCAGCCGGAACCGATGTCGAGCACGCGCTGCCCCGGCTCAAGCAGGAGTTTGGCCGCAATGTGCCGGCACTTGGCCCGCTGGGCCTCCTCCAATCCGGTCTCGGGCGCCGCAAAGTATCCGCAAGAATAATGCAGGTCGCGATCGAGAAAAAGCGAGAACAACTCCTGCGACAGGTCATAATGGTGGGCCACGTGCCGGCGCGCGCGGCCGATCGGGTTGCGTTGCTGCCACCAACGCGACACCCGGGCAAAGGCCTTGGCGAACCGCCGCACCGGGTGCCCGCCCAGGACCTTGGCATTGATCGTGGCGATTTCGACGACGTCATCCAGACTGCCGTCTTCGACGGTCATCGTGCCGTCCATATAGGCTTCGCCGAGTTTGAGCCACGGATCGAAGAACACGGCGCGGTGCAGACGCGCGTCGTGCAGCCGGATCGTGGCGGCCGGCAGCATGCCGTCACCGAACACATGCCGACCGCCATGGGCGTCGATCACTGTGAGCGAACCGGTTCGAATGCCTGTCGCGAGCAAGGTGGCCATCAGCATGGGTGCACACTCCCCATGGTGCCACGCCGCGGCCGTCATCACGAGGCCGGGTTGCCGACCGGGCGCAGGGGTGCCTGTCGGTGCGCCCCGGTCGGTTTTCCGGGTGCCGGTCCGCGGGCCAGCGGCGGATTGGCTGGTTATCCACCCGGTTCAGATGCTTACCGAATGAAGCAGTTTCAAGGCCGATTATTACCGACGACCGAGCTGCCCACGCGTGACCAACGGATTGTATTCTATCGCCCGTGAGCATATAAAAACCCAATCAAGGCCGCTGGTCATGGCTCCAGACGCGGCACCAGGCGCATGGCCGCGGCCAGCGCCAGGATGATCAGCGCCAGCACGCCCAGTTCGGCCAGGGCGGCTTGGAACACCGGGCTGGTCAGGTCGATGTGCTGGCTGCTTTCCGCCGTGATGATGAGCATGCGCCGGATCGCAGCAATGATCGCAACAGTGAAGAACGTTTGCACTTCCAGCCGCTTCTGGTGGGCGATGCGGCGCACCGTATAGATGATCTCGGCCATCATCAGGACGAGCAGCGCCCGGTCGAGCAGATGCAGCAGGGCATCGATGAAATGGCCGCCCAGAACGTAGATCGTCATCTCGTGCACGGCCGCCAGCAACAGCCCGAAAGCGGCCAGCACCAGGATCACCGAGGTGGAGACATAGAGCAGCAGCTCTGCCCGCGCCATGAAGCGTTCCGGGAACGTCGGCACAGAAGCAGCCGGATGCTCGGCCGTTTCGGCAGCGGAGGCGGGAGTATCGGTTCGCATGATCGCCTCCTGCGCCGGAAGTGCCGGATGACCGGCCATCCACCGCCTCCGACCATCGCAGGAAGCATGACCGGCGCGTCGCAGAGTGACAACTCCAATTCCTGCGTAATCGAATTGATCTATAGTCATTGACTATATATGTCGATTGCCGGAGCAATGGCCGGCCCGCGATCGGACGAAACGCCGCAGCCCGGCCAGCCGGCCCGCACCGCGCCGACATCGCCGGACGTTCGATCCGGGCTTATATGCAAAAGAAACGCTCCGGGGTGCCCCGGCCGACCAGGCGCGCCGCCGGATCGGTCGATTGCATCGATCCGATTTCGAGGAGGCCGCCCATGTCCAGCCCTGGCCCAGACCCAGTGGGCTCCAACCAGTCGGAGGTTTTAGGCTTTCTGGCCGAGCCGGCCAGCCATGGCCTGCCGCCGGACAGCCCGGTCGTCCGCCTGGACACGCATGCCTCGACGGTGTTCCTGGCCGGCCCCGTGGCCGTGAAGCTGAAACGGGCGGTGCGTCACCGATTCCTGGACTTCACCACGCGCGACCGGCGCATCGCCGCCTGCCGCGCCGAGCTGGCCGTGAACCGCCGCTTCACTCAGGGGCTGTACTGCGGGCTGGGCGCCGTGCGACGCCTGAACGGACGGTTGGCGCTGGTGCTGCCCGGGGCTGCGGGCGATGTCGACCTGGACGCACCCACCGTGCTCGAACCCGTGGTCGTCATGGACCGGTTTCCGGCCGACTGCCAGCTCGACCGCATGGCCGCCGAAGGCCGACTGGATGCGCATCTGGCCGACCGGCTCGGCGTCATGGCCGGGGCCGCCATGGCGGCGGCCGAGCCGCGCCGGATCGACTGGCCCGAGGCGTTCGGCCACGTGGTGGCGGACAGCCTGACCGAACTGACCGATCGGCCCGACGTGTTCGAGGGGGTGCGCGTCGCCGCCCTGCGCCGCACCCTGGAGGCCCGGCTGCGCACGCTCGAGGCACTGATGGCGGCGCGCGCCACCGCCGGCCGGGTGCGGCGCTGCCACGGCGATCTGCACCTCCGCAACATCGTGGTGCTGGACGGTATGCCAGTACCGTTTGATGCGCTGGAGTTCGACGAGGCCCTGGCCACCACCGACACGCTGTATGACCTGGCCTTCCTGGTCATGGACCTGCTGCACCGCGGGCTGGACGATGCCGCCGCGCGCGTGGTCAGCATCACGCTGGCGCTGGAGGATGATTACGGCGGCCTGCGCCTGATGGCACCCTATCTGGCCGCGCGCGCGTTGATCCGCGCCAAGGTGACGGCCAGCCGGTTCGATCCGGCGGCGCTGGACGGGACAGGGGCGGAGGCATGGCGCGCCGAAGCACAGGCCTATTTCACCCTCGCCGAGCGGGTGCTGGCGCCGACGGCGGCGCGGCTGGTCGCCTTGGGCGGGCATTCCGGCAGCGGCAAGACCACGCTCGCCTGCCGCATCGCGCCCAAGCTGGCGCCGGGAGCCGGCGCCATCGTGCTGCGTTCCGACGTAATCCGCAAGCAGGACGCTGGTGTCGACCTGTTCGCGCCCATGCCGCCAGGCAGCTACACGCCGGCCGCGCGCCGGTTGGTGTATGAGCGGCTGCGCGCCCATGCCGCCGCGGTGTTGCTGTCCGGCCAACCGGCGATCCTGGACGCCACCCACGACGACGCTGACAACCGCACCGCCACCGAGGCGATCGCGGCCCACGCAGGTTGTCGCTTCGACGGCCTGTGGCTGGAGGCCCCGACCGACGCATTGCTGGCGCGCGTGACCGAACGCCAGGCGGTACGCGCCGATCCGTCCGACGCCGGCCCGGCCGTGGTCACCCGCCAACTCGCCGGCGACCCCGGCGCCATCGCCTGGCCCAAGATCGACACATCGCAAGACCCGGCCGCCGCCGAAGCAGCAATCCTGGCTCGCCTGGACATCACACAGGGCTGATGAGGCGAATGGGGGGAAGAGACCGTCAGGTCCCCCATCACCCGGGTGAAACGGTGCCATGAAACGCCCGCCGGCATCGTTGGGTGGGGCACCTGCGTGCACCTGCGTTGCACTCCGGGACATGGCCGCAACAACCGGCGTCCCCGCTCGTGACCCCATCCGCACTGGCAAAGGAGCCCGGAACACCGATCCGATGCACACGCCCTCAGAACCGAGCAATGTCACCGAGCCGTTTTCATCCACCAGCCAGACCTCACGCGTTCCGGTGACCAGAGACAGCCGCCCCCTCTCCGCCAATTCTGGCGGCCGATTGGACGACGAGACGACCTCGACACACAGCTCCGGCGCCCGCCGGAAACGGCGTGGTATCGCCTTGGCGCCGCACGAATGCGCGGACGTCCACGCCACCGCACCATTCCATCATCCGCAAATCGGCCATCGGCGTCTCAAGCGGCGGCGGCATTCGCGGTCCTCTTCTGCGCCGCATCCCGATTGGCTTGAAGATTGATCCCCACCGAAGCCCCCTTCAAGCGCGTCGTCTCGTTGGCGGGGCCTGTAGACTCACCCTCATTTGCTCCGTCGGTGCCCTGAAACGTCGGCAGTCTAGCCACGCCATCAACCAAAGGCCGGCATCCCATGCCCGGAGGCCGGCGCCCAGCAACACAAGAAGACGACAAAGCTGCAGAGTGGACCGGAAGGTTCATGGCATCAGTGGACACAGCGCCATTGCCGGCTTCGTGATACTCGGCTAGTCTTGACGATCAAAAAAGCCTGGCAATTGGGCGCAGAGCCAAGCTAGACTGAAAAGAACGAGAAATCAGAAAACACAAGCACGATCAAAATAGAATAAATATTCAGAATATTCTATATTTTATGACATTTTGCCGCACTGCACCATAAATTTATAATGAGGTTTTTCTGACTATGGGTGCTTCTATACTTGGATTTAAACGGCTAAAACTCTGTTCTATGATGAATTTACAAGACTCTGCCACCCTCGGAAAGCGCCGCAACATTCCAGTGACGGGCGGTTGGTTGACGGTTGTAACCCTGTCGGGCATGCTTAGAAATCTAAGCGGCCATGCTGCCAGGGCAAATCGGGCAGAGCGGTCTCAACGCATGCCCACGACCACAATCGGGATCGGATAGGGACGATACGGAAGACGACGCGACAGACAAGAACAGAGCACGAAGGAAAACCACCCATGAGAGCGGCCTACCAGAAGGAATGCATCGTCACGCTGGTGGCGTTTGCGGTCTGCGCACTTCTGACACACATCTTCCCCATGTATTTCCTGTTCCCGAGCTTGATGGATTACACCATCTTCGGTTTCCCATCACATTACTTCCTGGCTATTTTCTTCGGCTGGGTAGCACTGATGCCGCTGTATTGGATCTACATCCAGGTCAGCGAAGCGATCGACCGTGAAATCGCCGAGGGCAGCCTGGCGGCCGCCGAGGAACGCGAGGCTGCCGAGGCGGCCCCCCGCCCGACCGCCGCCGACTGAGGGGACAACCGATGCTTCGATGGTTCTTGACCGCTCTCCTAACCGCACTGCCATCAGCAGCGCGCGCGGAGTTCTACGAATTCGAGCCGACGGTGGGCTTGTCCACCCTGGGAATCGTCTACACCGTCGCCATGGTGGTGTTGTTCCTGTATGTCGGTTGGCTGTCCAAGCGCCGGGTCGCGACCAGTGCCGACTTCTATGCCGCCGGGCGCAAGGTGGGTGGCATTTCTAACGGCCTGGCCATGTCGTCCAACTACATGAGCCTGGCGACGTTCCTGGGCATGACGGCGCTGATCTGGAACCTGCAGTATCTGTTGTTCGTCATCGTGTTCAGCTTCCTGGGCGGCTTCGTGATGATCTCCATCGCGATTGCGCCGTGTCTGCGCCGCTGGGGCAGCTTCACCAGCATGCAGTTCATCGGCGACCGCTTCGGCAAGCTGGCAAAGGTGATCGCCGTCTTGTGCATGATCCTGTTGGCCCTGCTTTATCTGATCGGCCAAATGAAGGGCATCGGCAATGTCTTCCAGGTGATGTTCCACATCGACTACACGGCCGGATTGATCATCGGCGGGCTTGTGGTCACCACCTATGTCACCATCGGCGGCATGTACGGGTTGTCCTACAACCAGACCCTGCAGGCCGTGATCATGGGCATCGCGCTGTTGCTGCCGACCGCGATCATCCTTTGGAAGCTGGGCGCCGGCTGGCCCAGCCTGTTCCCACCGTTCGGCTACGGCGCGCTTGTGCCGCAGATGAACGAGGTGCTGCCGGCCTATTTCAACCCGTTCGCCACTTTGAACGGCGAGTTGCCGATGAGCGCCAAGTATCACCTAGCCATGATGCTGAGCATCGCCTTTGGCACCATGGGCCTGCCGCACATCGCCATGCGCTATTTCACGGCTCCGTCGGTGCGCGACGCCAAGAATTCCACGCTTTGGGGCATCTTCTTCGTCGGAATCGTGTTCTTCACCACCTTTGCCATTGGCTTCGGTGCCAAGCTCTACACGGTGAACGAGCTGAACGCGGCGGGCTTGGAGATTCAGCCCAAACAGGCCGACCTGTTGGTGGTGGTGATGTCGCAAGCTTTCGCGCCGTCGTGGATCGCCGCCTTGCCGGTGGCGGGCGCACTGGCGGCCGGCATGTCGACCATCGGCGGGCTGCTCATGGTCATCGGCACCGGCATCGGCCACGACATCTTCTCCCTCATCAAGCCGAATGCGGCCGACGCGCTGAAGGTGCGCATGGGCCTTATCTTCACCGCCGTTGGCGGCCTGGTCACCATCGTGTTGGCACTCAATCCACCCGACTTTCTCTTGACCAGCGTGATCTGGGCCTTCGTGGTGGCGTCCTCCACCTTCACCCCGGTCCTGATCATGGGCATCTGGTGGAAGGATGCAAACCGTTGGGGCGCCATTGCCAGCATGCTGGTGGGCGGGTTCCTGTCGATCGCATTGTGGTGGAACAAGGGCACGCTGTTGGGGCTGACTCTGATCAACCTGGGACCGCTCGGCTACCTGGTCACCGCCATCTTCAGCGCTTCGGCGGCCTGGTTCGTGCTGATCGTGGTGAGCCTGCTCACCGGCGGCGAACGCGACGCCAAGATCCGCCGCATCGTCGACAAGCTGCACGGTTGGTACGATTACGACGACACCCGCTACGCCGGCAAGGCGTTCCCGGTCGCCGTCGCCGCCATCGCACTGCTCCTGATGATCTGGTCGGCCATGCCCGACATCACCCCGGCCGGCTTCCAACAAGCCGCGGCAGAGGCGATGCAGCGGTTCGCCGCAGCGCAATGACCGTTTGATCGACTGTTGTACCGATGGCCCGCATTGACGACAGGTTCGGTTTCGGCGCTGAACGAGGAGCACCGGCATCCCTGCCGGCTGGACCGCCGCCATCTTGGCGGCCGGCTGCTGGGCGTGGTCCGGGCCGGCTGGACGCCGGCGGTCCAGCCGGCAA
>JANQJV010000154.1 GCA_028281465.1 Azospirillaceae bacterium
GCCGGCGGGAGGCCGGCGGTCCAGCCGGCAAGGGTGCCGGCGCTCCGAAACAGGGCGGCCCGAGGACCGGTCATTGTTTCGGGCCGCTGGTATGACAACCATCTCGTGTCCAAGCCGTCCCATTGATTCTCGGGGCGATGGTTCCGCAGTCGCGTCGATCCACGTTCTTGCCAGCCGTGATGTGGCAATGGGTCGTGGTCCGCCGGTGCTCGCGCAAATCCCGACCAGGTTGGTTCAGGCTGCGACGACGAATTGCGCAAAAATCAATTGGCTAGGGCGTTTTCTACGGACACTATAGCGGGTGGAAAAAGCCTTTGTTCTTCGTCTTGTCGCAAAGTCGAAGCGTGGAACCGGTTTCCATTTCCGTTGGACATGCTCTAGATCGGCGGCCGTCACAGGGCCGGGGGATACCGGCCGGAGGGAAACCGGATGACCGCGCGGGATTTTCAAGATCGACGACTGCGGCTGTGGGCGACCTATGCCAGTGTGGCGGTCGCCTCTACCCTTGTCTTGATCAAGCTGGCGGCATTCCTGGTGACAGGCGCGGTCAGCGTATTGTCCTCGACCATCGACGCGGCCACCGATCTGCTGGGATCGCTGGTGACCTTGTTTGGTGTACGGGTCGCCGTGCGTCCGCCGGATTCGGCGCATCGCTTCGGGCACGGTAAAGCGGAAGCCCTATCGGCTCTCGCGCAAGCGGCCTTTGTTGCCGGGTCCGCAGCGTTCCTGGTGATCGAGGGTGTTCGCCGTCTGGTCACACCGCAAGCGATTGTCGACAGCGGCATTGGTATCGTCGTTATGCTGGTTTCCATGGCCTTGACCTTGGGCCTGGTGGTTTTCCAGCGTCATTGCATTCGGCGCACCGGCTCCTTGGCCATTGGTGCTGACAATTTGAACTATACGGGCGACCTGATGATGAATGCCGCGGTGATCGCGGCTCTGGTACTCGTGGAGTCCACCGGCGTAACCGTGTGGGACACCCTGTTTGGGTTTCTGATTGCAGCCATTTTGGTGCGGAATGCGGCAACGATTGCGCGCCGCGCGCTGGATGTGCTGATGGACCGCGAACTGCCTGACGGCGACCGGGACCGTATTGAGGCCATAGTGCTTGCCCATGACGACAGTCGTGGATTGCACGACCTCCGGACCCGTACCACCGGTGCGGGCCAATTCATCGAGTTGCACCTCGAATTGGATCGGACCTTGTCGCTTGGCGCAGCCCACGAGATCACCGATGAAATCGAGCGCCGTCTCCGTATGGCTTTCCCCGACGCCGACGTCATGATCCACCAGGAACCGGCTGGCCTTCGTGACGATCGCCTGGACGATCGCATCGCCGCCAGCCACCGGTGACAACCGCCCCACGCCATCCAGGGCGCCGGATAGGCCGGCCGACTATGCGCAAGTCGCCTCTCAGAAATCGTCGTAGGATTCCATGGTGATCTTGAGGCCCGACACGATGGCTTCACCGAAACTCCGGCTATGCCGCTGCAGGACCTGGGACAACCGATGGCCGTCACGGTCCGCCAAGCGTGCCATGATTTCCGTATGATCGCGACCCCACTGCTCCCAGTGCGCCGCATCCACGCTGGCCGACGTGCAGGCTCGAGCAATCTTGGTCAGGAAACTGGCGTACAGTCCCGATAGCACCACGTTCTCGGTCAGATCTGCTAGTCTCTGCTGCAGTTTCAAATGCAACCGGAAATACAGGCTTTGGTTGCGACCGCGATGGGCGCTTAGCAACTGACGATTGAGCTCGAGCACCTGAGTCAGTTCATCGTCGAGGATGCGTTCGGTGACGGTGGCGCCGACCTGATGCTCAAGGGCCTGGAGGACCTCAAATATTCCACGGATTTCGTTTGCTTTGATCGGCGAAACGATACTTCCGCGATTCGGTCGCAGTTCGATCAGGCCTTCTGAAGCCAAGACTTTGAGCGCTTCGCGCAATGGGGTTCTGGAGATGCCGAAGTGTTGGCAAAGCTTCACCTCCGGGACCCTGGTCCCGGGAGCCAGTTCGCCTTCTTGGATCATCACGCGGAGTTTCGCGGCGATCTCGTCATGCAAGGAAAGGCGTTGGATTGGCCTTTCTGTCCACGAGTGCCCCATGTCGACGGACTCTAATCGGAAGGTCACGGTCGGTCCTCCTGCTTGTCCTGGAGACTGCTTTCCAAGCAGTGATTGAGAAGCATGACTGGTCATGATCATTGAATGCTTGCGATCGCATTCATTGTCATAACGCTTTAGATCATTCAAAAGGGGAATCTCGATTTCCAAACATCTCTTCGCCCTTTGGTGGCGTTCATATCCTTCAGACGCTCGCTGTGCCGCCCATGAATTGGCTGCCACGTGCCTTGTATGCTCGCCAAGGGTGTCACAAAGTCCGACTTCGTCTCGTAATTCTTCATTCTACCATCTTGCCGCTGCCACCTTTGTCAAATCCGGACCCGATGACTACCACCCAGCTAACAAACTAGGTCGTTGGTTAATCGCCTAATTTCCTGCGGGGTCTCAAGCTCTTGTGCAAAGATACAGCCCGTAACTGCGTAATCAATAACCAAGATTGAGGGCGCCAGCCGTCTTCTGGCGGATTTCTGCCTGGTCGGACCCAAGTTGCGACGGCACGTCCCGCTGGTATACCCAGTTCTGGGGATGCGCTGAGGAAACAATTGGACGGATCGCTGGTTCAACCTAAAAACGCCAAGGCGAACAGCTATCGAATTGTATGATTGGCTGAACGCGGCGTGTCGATCAATCCGCGTGATCACCCGACTCGGTCGACGCCGATGGCCCTTCTTGTTGACATGCGTCGTTCAGCATGTTGCCAAACAGGCAGCCGGTCGCACAAGCTACGGCATGGCCAACGCCGCGCTACCGAGTTGTTTGAGGGCAATCAGATAGTTACTGATCCTTTTTGGTGTTGCGCGAACATCGTTCTATTGAAGTGGAATTCTACGGCAATTCGAGTGATACGGTTTATTGTGATCGTCATACATATGTATGTTTACGTGTGGCTGTGCCATGCCCAACAGGCCTCTCCAACGATCTTGGGAACGAACCGGTAGGCCAGGATCGATGGGATCGATCGCACCGTGCGGAGGCCGGTCACAGACTGGTGCTGGTCTTGTCCAAAGCCTGCATCTGAATGGGTCAAGGCAGACCCCACCGCCCATAACAATTGACGAATCGGTTAGCCGCACATGCGGCTCGCCGCTGATCCTCGTGTGGTTCTTGGGACGGCGTGGGACCGGGCGTGGGACCGCTTTTGGTTCCCGAATTGGCAGGAGCGTGGCCGGCCCGATGGGCGCCGTCCTTACTGAATCGGCTGGTTCCCATCCGGCATCTGTCAATGCTTGGAGAAGTTTACAATTTGAAAGATGAGCCATTCGCCTTAATCTGTCCTCCCTGTTCGGCCCCGTTTGCGGATCGTCGGGCATTAATCGGACGCTGCAGATCTGCGGCGTCGCTCGAAATTGGGAGGAATGAGATGACCAAGAACTCCGGAAAGCCACACCGCGAAGCGGTGGAGGGCGTGGTCGACGCCCGCCGCGATTTCCTCAAGACGCTCGCGACGGGTTCCCTGGCTGCCGCCACCGCAGGAGCCGTTGCGGCACCCAGCCTGGTTTCCGGGCAGGACGTTGGGCGCATGCTGCGGATTCAGACATCGTGGCAGCCTGGCACCACGGGGTATCGTCTGTTCGAAGCCTGGTGTGCCAGGATTCCGGAATATACAGGTGGTGAGCTGGGTTTCCGACCATTTCCGGCGGGCGCCGTGTCAGGTGACTTCCAGTTGTTCGATGCGGTGCGTAACGGTGTGCTCGATGGCATGAACGTCTTTACCGTGTATTGGGCGGGGCGTATGCCTGCGGGTGTGTTCCTGTCGTCCTATCCCATGGGACCGAACCACCCGCACCACTGGGACATGTTGTTCAATTCGTTCGGTGGCACGGAACTGGCGCGCGAGCTTTATCAGAAGAACGGCTTGTACTTTGTTGGCCATGTCCACCACGACATGAACTTGATCCATTCCAAGAAGCCGATCGCGTCATTGGATGATTTCTCTGGGCTTTTGTTGCGTGTGCCCGGTGGCATTGTGGCCGATTGCTTTGCGGCCATTGGGGCCCGCACGACGCTTCTGCCGGGGTCGGATGTCTACCCGGCTTTGGAACGTGGCACCATAGAAGCGGCGGATTTCGTCGGTCCGGCCGTCAACTACGATCTCGGTTTCCACCAGGTGACCAACTATGTGGTCATGGGGCCGCCGTCCACGCCGTGTCTGCACCAGCCCGTCGACCTGATGGACATTTCCTTCAGCCTGCGAGTCTGGAACTCATTGTCGCCGCGCATGCGGGAACTGCTGCCGGAACTGGTCAAGGCCTACTCCACAACGCATTACACCGGCATCCAGGAAGCCAATAAGGAAGCCTGGAAGAAGTTGGCGGAAGCCGGCAGTTCGATCAGCCGTCTGTCCGAAGACGACGTGGTCCGCTTCCGGCAGGTGGCGATTTCCAAGTGGTTCGAATGGGCCAATAAGGACCGCGACGCGGCACGGCTGTTCAACCTTCATCTGCAGGTCATGCAGGAACCGACGGTCGCGTACATCACGCCGGACGACGTCGCCGGCTACACGCTCAATCTCTAGTCGGCGCTCGCTTGCATAGGGGTCGGTGGTGGCGCGATGTGCGTCACCACCGGTCCGAACGGCAGCCGCGCATCGCTGGCCGTCCGTCCCTGGTCGGGCGGATGGTGCCTTTTGGCCGACAGTCAGGACCGTTCCGCCATGGATTTGGATCTCCGCGTTGTTTTGCCCCATTGGGCCTACTGGGGCGGCCTGGCCGTTTTGCCTTTGGTGTTTATGGTGTTCGCCGGCTGGCGGCATCGACCGCAGAATGGCGAGGCTGGCGCAGTGACAGTGGCCCCGCCCGGTGTCTCCGGCGTTGGACCGATGGCGGGAGGGCGGCCTTGGTTCACCCGCATCGTCGATGGGCTGTCTCAGTTTTCCGGGTCTTTCGTCGCCTACTGGACCATCATCGCCGTTTTCATTTACTTTTATGAAGTTGTGGCGCGGTATTTTTTGCGTGCTCCGACCAACTGGGCGCATGAGAGCATGTTCCTGATGTTCGGCATGCAGTATGTGTTGGCCGGTGCCTATGCCTATCGGCACGATGCCCATGTGCGGGTCGATCTGATTTACTCGGCCACTGGACCGCGCACCCGCGCCGCCATCGATATCGTCACGTTTTTCTTTTTCCTGGTGTTCGCCTTGGCGTTCTTATGGACGTCTTGGACATTCTTTGCTTCGTCCATGAACCAGAACCAGTTTTTCTTTGCCCAAGGCTATTCGAACGAGGTGTCCTTCACCGAATGGGCGGTGGCGTATTATCCGGTCAAATTCACGCTGGTGCTCGGCGGCCTGCTGCTGCTGATGCAGGGGGCGAGCCGGTTCGCTGTCGATTTTGACACCTTCCGGGCGTTGGCTCCGGGCCGGCTCGCCGCAGGCGCCGTGGGCTGGGTGCCGACCACGTTGGGCGGATGGGTCGTAACCCTGATCAGCGTGGTGTTCAGCTTGGTGATCCTGGTCGAGGTCATCAATATCGCCTTCTACGACCCGTGGGATCCGGATCGTTGGTTGCCGACGTTGCAAGGCTCGCTGAGTGGCATCGGCATCGGCGAATTGTCGATTTTGATGTTCGGCTCGTTGCTGGTTGTCCTCTTCGCCGGGTTGCCCTTGGCTTTCGTCACCGGCAGCTTGGGAGTGATTTTCATATTCCTGGTCGGCGACCAATACATGTTGAACATCATCCCGACGCGGATATTTCCGTTGATGACCAATTATCAACTCTCGGCCATTCCGCTGTTCATTTTCATGGCCTCGATGCTTGAGCGGGCTGGGTTGATCGACGAGATGTTTGATGTCCTGTACAAATGGATGGGGGCCCTGCGTGGTGGTCTGGCCATGGCCACGATCGTCGCTTCGACCATTCTGGCAGCCATGGTCGGGGTGATCGGTGCGGCGGTGGTGACCATGGGTATCATCGCCCTGCCGGCCATGTTGAAGCGGCAGTACGACGCCAAGATCGCCATCGGCGCCATCATGGCGGGGGGAACGCTTGGCATTTTGATCCCGCCGTCAATTTTGGCCATCATCTTTGCCGTCGTCGCGCAACAGTCGGTGGGTGAGCTGTACGTCGGATCGATCCTGCCTGGGCTCTTCCTGTCATTCCTTTACATTTCCTACGTCGGTACGCGATCGCTGATCAACCCGCGTCTGGGGCCGCCGCTGCCGCCGGAGGAACGGGTGGATTGGGGCGAGAAGCTGCGATTGCTGATCGATCTGGTCGCCCCCCTGGCCCTCGTGCTTTTGGTGTTGGGCGTGATCTTCACCGGCGCGGCCACACCGGTGGAGGCCGCCGGCATCGGCAGTTTTGGTGCCATGATCGTGGCGGCACTGCACGGCCGATTGACCTTCCGGTCTCTTCGGGACGCCTGTATCTCGACCGTCAAGGCGACGGCCATGGTGCTATGGATCATCTTCGGTGCCACCATCTTCGTCGGCTTCTACATCCTGCAAGGCGGACAGGACTTCGTCTCCAACCTGATCCTGGGGACCGGACTGGGGCCGTATGGTGTGCTCGTGATCATGATGGTGATCCTCGTCTTCCTGGGTATGTTCCTCGATTGGGTCGGTATCCTGCTGCTGGCGGTGCCCATCTTCGTCCCGATCATTCAGCAGTTGTCGTTCGATGGCGTGTTCGGCCTTCCTGGGGTCGACCCCTCCTCGGTGGCGCTCTGGTTCGGTGTCATCTACCTGGTCAATATGCAGATGTCGTTCCTGTCGCCGCCATTCGGCTATGCCTTGTTCTACTTGCGCGGCGTAACACCCAAGAGCATTCCGACCTCGACCATTTTTGCGGCCTCCCTCCCGTTTCTGGCCCTCCAGGTGGTCGGCCTGGCAGTCTGTATCTTGTTTCCGGAGATCGTGCTGTGGCTGCCGAGGATGGTGTATGGGTGAGCGACGCTGAAAATCTCCCGGCAGCATGGCCCGCATCCGCGTGACCTCGGCCGCCACCTCCGGCAGTGTTCGAGGGTGAACAAACCGGCCGGCACCATGGTGTCGCGGTTTTCTCGGTCCGCAATCGGCAATGGTTCACGCCGTTCGGACGGCACATGGGTGTGCGAGTGTGGGCGCCAAAGCCAGCTTAAAACCAACGGCCCGAAACAATGATCGGTCCTCGGGCCGCCCTGTTTCGGAGCGCCGGCATCCTTGCCGGCTGGACCGCCGGCTTCCATCCGGCCAGGACGAAGCGGTTTCCGGTGTCACCCGTTTGTTGAAGGGGCACGCCGCCGACCCTTCTGAGAAATCGGAACCTTCCAGGACCGATAATCCCTTTCACCAGGAAGGGACCGCCAGCAGCACTTCCTCCATCCGTCGGGTGCCCGACTGGATTTTCTATCTTGGGGATGTGGTGCTGCTTTCCGCAGTGGTCTGGATGATCATATTG
>JANQJV010000198.1 GCA_028281465.1 Azospirillaceae bacterium
AGCGCCGGCATCCTTGCCGGCTGGACCGCCGGCGTCCAGCCGGCCCGGACCACGCCCAGCAGCCGGCCGCCAAGATGGCAGCGGTCCAGCCGGCACGGAGGCCGGCGCTCCTCGTTCAGCGCCGAAACCGAACCTGTCGTCAAGGCGGGCCATCGGTATCAGTCGAACACCATCCGTGGCAGCCAGAGCGTCACGCCGGGGAACGCCAGCAATCCGCCGAGCATGACCAACTGGAGGACAACAAACGGGATGACACCCTGATAAATCGCACGCAGGTCCAGTCCCCGCGGCGCAGCTCCCTTCATGTAGAACAACGCAAATCCGAACGGCGGGGTCAAAAAACTCGTCTGCAGATTGACCGCAACCAACACCGCAAACCAATACACTCGGTCGGCCGGCGGCACATGAGTGCCGAAATCCAGAACCGCAATCACCGGTGCAAAAATCGGCAGCACAATCAGGGTGATCTCAATCCAGTCGAAGAAGAACCCGAGGACAAAGATCAATACCAAAAGCCCACCCAACACCGTCCAGGCGCCCAGATCTGCCGTGCCGACCAAAGACAGAATGAAGGCTTCGCCACCAAGGATCCGAAACACATAAGAAAACGCCGTGGCGCCGACGAAGATGAAGAACACCATGCCGGTCGTGGCGACGGTGGTCTGCGTCACCCGATCCACGAGCCGTAGAGTCAACCGTCCCCGCAGCAGCACCAGCACACCGGCCCCAACCGCACCAACGCCACTGGCTTCCGTCGGCGTTGCCCAGCCGACCAGGATCGACCCCAGCACCAGCACCATCAACGCAAGCGGGGCGGCGAGGCTGCTTGCCAGCACTGTCAGGAGCTCGGACACATTGGCCGGCCGGTCCCCATACGCCGGTGGTGGTGCCAGATCCGGCCGTGCTGCGGACAAGGTAGCGAGATAAATCAGATAGAGTCCGGACAGCAGCAGACCCGGCACGAGAGCCCCGATGAACAAGCGGCCGACCGAAATCGACAGCAGTTCGCCCATGATCACCAGCATGATCGACGGTGGAATGAGGATGCCCAGGGTACCGGCCGCCGCCACCGTCCCTGATGCCAAGCGCAGATCGTACCCGCGCGCCAGCATCACGGGCAGGGCCAACATCGTCAGCATGACCACCGACGCACCGATGATCCCCGTCGAGGCGGCGAGGATGGTGCCCATCACCATCACGGCAACGGCGAGACCGCCGGGCAAGCGCCACAGCACACGCTGCAGCCCGCGCAACAAGTCTTCGGCCACGCCACTTTTTTCCAACAGCGTGCCCATGAGAATGAACATGGGCACCGCAACCAGCACCGGGCTGGCGATGATGCCGCCGAAGATGCGGTTGGTGAGCAGCGCAAGCTGAGCCGACCGCAATTCGCCGAGGAGAATTCCGATCCCCGCGAATAGGAGGGCCACACCGCCGAGCACGGCGCCGACCGGCAAACCGGAGAACAGCAGCAGCGCCAGGCTTGCGAACATGCACAAGGGCAGATTATCGACGAGAAAACCCAGCACGCTCATCCCCTTGGGTTTCTTGGCCCTGCGTCGGATCGAGCGCCAGTGGAAAAGCGGCGTCCGACCGCCCGCCACCCAACAGAAGCCCGATGCAGCGCAGGCCGACCGACAACGCCGCCAGCATCGTCAACGCAAACCCGAGCGGCAGAAATGCCTTGATGATCCAGCGCAAGGGCAAGCCTGTGCCCCCCAGCGACCCTTCTCCGCGCACATAAGCACGCCAGGCGAAATCGACGCCCATATCGGTGAGCAAGAGCATGTACGGGCAAATGAACAGCACCACGCCAGCCAACTCCAAAGCGATCTTGGTTCGATCAGGGAGTCGTTCGCGCAGGAGGTCGACGCGGACATGAGCATCGCGCAGGTAGCAGAACCCGAACGCCAGCATCAGCGCAGCACCGTGCAGATGCCATTCCAGGTCCTGCAACTTGGTCGATCCGGTGTCGAAGAATTTCCGTCCGACCACATCGAAGACGATAACCAGGGCCAGAACAGGATAGAGCCATCCGCCGAACCGCCCGGCCACAACCGCGGGCCACGCCAGCCAACCGGCGAGCCGATCCAACCCGGCTAGCATGGTGCGATGTCTCGGAGACCACGGACTGGACGCGCCATGACAAGCATCGGCCGCTCCATGTAAGTCCCACCGGCGTAAACCCCGTAGCCAACCTTGGTCGCAATCCGGATCGACGCTTGATGCTCGGGGTCGACGATGCACACCGTCGCGCCATCTCCGAAATGGTCGTCGGCCCAGAGGTGCATGCGGCCCACCGCTTCGGTGGCATACCCCTGACCGGCCTCTGCGACGTTGAAAACCCAGCCGGCTTCCGGCCAATCTCGCAAGGGAGGCGTCATGTCGCGCCGATAATCGGCAAACCCAACGTGCCCCAGGAACCGTCCATCCTGTTTGGCTTCGACCACCCAGTACCCGAAGCCAAGCAGTCGCCAGTGTCCCACGATGCGCAGCAGCCGGGCCCAGGACTGTTCACGGTTCTCTGGCCCACCGGCCATGAAGCGCACCACCGCCGGGTCGCCCCATAACGCTGCCACAGCTTCGAAATCATCGATCCGGTGCGCCCGTAAAACCAAACGGACCGTTTCCAACACCGGAACGCCGGCATCCATGACCATGCTCTCACCTCCGTCGCCGACAAGCGGGGCACGCGCGCCCGCTGGCCCATTTGACGACCTGGCCGTCGCCGGTCATGGCGCGTTTGCCGGTCGGCCTCCTGGCGGTCGCATCAAGATGACACTCTGTTCGCCCTTGTAGTGTCCGTCCGCGTAGTGCGCGTAGCCGGCCTTGCGGGCGACTTTGAAAGAAGCCACATTGTCGGGATGCAAGAGGCAGATGGTGGCGCGGCCGTCGAAATGGACGTCCGCCCAAGCGACCATCCGCAGCACCGCTTCGGTGGCATAGCCCTTACCGTGCTCAGCGGGCTTGAGCACCCAACCGGCTTCGGCCCAGTCGTCCACCGTGGGGATCACGGCGCGTTTGAACCGGCCAAACCCGACCTGGCCGAGAAACCGGCCGTTGTTCCTGGCGGTCACCATCCAATAGCCGAAACCGAGCAACTGCCAGTGGCCGACCAGGCGCAACAGCCGGGACCACGACTGCTCCCGGCTGGACGGCTCGCCAGAGATATGGCGCACCACAGCCATGTCGGCCCACAGGGCGTAGAGCGCTTCGAAGTCGTTCAGGCGCGGGCCCCGCAGAATCAACCGCTGCGTTTGCAGCTCTGGCGCATCGGTTTGGTTGGACATCAGCGATCTGTTGTCATCGCTCAGGTGCAATCTCACCACGGATTGGCGCTCAATCCGCCGGCAGATAACCCAAGCGCCGCCAGCCGGCATAGGTGGCGCGGAATCTGGAGAAGGACTCCCACACCCGCCGGAAGTCCTCGTCCTCGGCCGACAGCTCCGCCACCACCTCGTTCCAGGCCGCGCGCATGGCCTCTAGCACCGCTGGCGACCAGGTATGGATGCGGATACCCTGCGCTTCGATCTCGCGCAACGGCTCGCCCTGCAGCGCTTCGCCTTTGGCGATGCTCTCGGTCACCATGGCCTGGCACACCGTCTCGACCGTGGCGCGCTGGTATTTCGGCAAACCGTTCCAGACATCGGTGTTGATGATGACCGAGAAGAAGCTGGTCTGCTGATGCCAACCGGGAAAGTAGTAGTGGCCGGCATAGGCCTGCATGCCGAGCTGCAGATCCAGGAGCGGCATGGAGATTTCCGCGGCATCGATCGTGCCCCGTTCCAAGGCCGGCACGGTGTCACCGACCGGTAAGGTCTGGGCGGCGACGCCGAGTTTCTCCATCACCCGAGCCCCGAGGCCAAAGATGCGCATCTTCTTGCCGGCAAGCTGGTCGACACTCGTGATTTCCTCGCGGAACCAGCCCGAGGCCTCTGGCGGCAAGGCAGCGCACAACACGCTCTTGATATTGAAGCGACCGGCAATCTCGTCCCACAGCTCTTGGCCACCGCCGTAATAGTACCAAGCGAGGTACTCCGGCGCTCCGGGACCGAACGGGACCGCGGTGAACAGCGCTGATGACGGGATGATGCCCTGGGCATAGCCGGGTGAATACCATGCGGCGTCCACGGCGCCGATGGACACGGCATCCCACGCCTCGGTAGCGGGCACCAGCGCACCTGGCTCGTTGAAGCGGAAGGTCAGGGCCCCCTGCGTCAGGGTGGCGACGCGTGGCCCAAGCTGGCTCCCGGCCTCGCCAATGATGGGAAAACTGCTGGGATAAATGCTGGTCAATTCCAGCGTTGTCTGGGCCCGAACACCGGGTATCGCCACGATAAACGCGAATAACGCCGCTGCAACGGCATTCAACAACCTAAACATGCCATTCCCCCGACTGAGCTTTAAAATCAGCAGTTACAAGCCCGTCATTATGCGGTGCAGCCGGCCGTCCATGCAAGACTGTGCACAGGTTTTCGACCCTGCCGCCGAGACTTGCCCCCCGGTCCCCATCATCCGCGTGGAGGTGAACGGATTGTTGGACGACGAGGCACGCGGGAAAGTCGTCGTCCCATGGGGGCCGCTTTCGTCGGACACACAAGCGAGTCCTTACCGGGTGCCCGTCGGATCAGGGTGCGGGCCCTGTGCTCCAGGGATGGAAGGTCGGCGGGTGCTCGGTCGGTATGCACGCGGCGATCACCGTCCCGGAACAGCATGCCCAAGACCCGAGAGCGGCTAAGGCGAGTAGGTCGGACGGACTTCACTCCCGACCTCGCTCGAAACCGTACGAGAGCCTCTCGACTCAGCAGGCTCGCCGCGCGCCAACGCACCCGCCGTCACTTGGCGCCACTGGGCAAACAAGCACACCGGTCGTTCCGCCATGCGTTCCGGAAACCGGCCAGCCGGCGTCTTGTGTCGCTTGAGCCGTCGGTACTGCCGCATCGGCCAGGCCACCAGCGTGTCGTTGACGTGCCGGTCGATCGGATGGAGCGCTGACGGGTGGTTTCGCGCATGGACGTTAGGGCCTTCGCGCCGACCGCCCGGGTGAAGCACACAAACAGGCTGGTGTGCGCCCGGTTCTTCACCAGCCAGCACCGAAACCTGTGTCCGACGACGTCGACCTCGATGATCGGATAGGGTCCGTTCCGAGGATCTTCCTGCCGCCGAGCCTCTCCGTCTTGTCCGGATGCATGTCGAGCCGGCAGCGCTGCGTCGATCACAAGCACCTCCGCTTCGAGCCAGCAAGGCACCAACCCATTGTCGGCATAGCGACACCAGGGCACACCCGGGACCGTCCGCGGCATCCAGACATCGAACACGTCGTGCAGGAAGAGGTTGGCCAGATATAGGCTGATGATCCCACCCGCGGCATCCCTTGGTGCGTTCCACCTTAGACCAACAAACGATCGGATTGACTCATGGGTCTATTCTCGTAGGGCGTGCTTCAGCGCGCCTCGTGCAGCCAGAAAAGCGCCGGACTCTAGAACAAATCCCGAGCAGATTGAGCCGATCTGCGACGACGATTTGCTGAAAAATCAATTGGCTAGAGCGTCTTCCGCGAACCAGAGTGAGCGGAAGACGCTCCAAAGCGCTGATCCCGGCCGCGGCCTGCTGAAGCAGGCCCTACGCGGGTGCGCCGCGTCGGTCAAAACTTCCGTTCATTGGTATCAGTTACCCACCGATGTTTCCGACCCGCAGAGCATGAAACGGTGGCAAGATGGTTTCCGCGTCGTCGGCAGTGAGGGCGGTGTTCTCTTTGGTGCGTGTGAGCCCGCGTATAAGTTGGCCCCGAGATCCCGTGAGCACCCCAGACTGTGTCAGGAGTCCGTTTTGGTCTCCGGAGCACGATTTCTAGACTTCCGAATACCGGGATTTCAAG
>JANQJV010000237.1 GCA_028281465.1 Azospirillaceae bacterium
CGTCCAGCCGGCCCGGACCACGCCCAGCAGCCGGCCGCCAAGATGGCGGCGGTCCAGCCGGCAGGGATGCCGGCGCTCCTCGTTCAGCGCCGAAACCGACCGTGTCGTCAATGCGGGCCAGGGGTATCACGCCTGGAAACCCGGCCGATCCATCACCGGACGGATGCCGCCATCCGCGGCCATGTATTCTGTTCGTTCCTCGCTCTGGTGCTGGCCAAGGCGCTGGAGGATCGGTTGGCCGAGCATGGGCTGAAAATCGAATGGGCCGACATGCTCGCCGATCTCGATCGCCTGCAGGAGATCACGCTCGAGCAAGCCGGCACCCGCTTCACCGTCCGAACCGCAACCACCGGCATCGCCGGAAAACTGTTCCTGGCAACCGGCATCGCCCTGCCACCCCTGATCCGCCAACTTGAAGGAGCCAATCCCTCCGCAAATGCCGTCGCAGACACCACAGACTGATCGGGCCAAAATCCGTCCCATCACCCCAGGGAACCGTCCCCTGTGATGCTAACGACATTATTCCTATATATAGGGCGTTGATATTAAAGAAGTTCGTCAAACTCACTGTCGAAGTTCAGCTCAACGGAACGCCTTACGTGTATCCGGCCGAACATCTGGTTTGAACCCTGTCGCGATTCCCGGTTCGTGACAGTCGAAATCGGCAGCGTCGCCGCCCGCCCAGTTTGGCACTGGCGTCGATGGTGGTGCGCCAGCCGTTCAGGTGCGTCTTGCGATGAACAAGGTATGTTCGGCAGCGGCCGGGCGATACACGGCATCTCTGGCATCGCCGGCTATCAAGGCGCGGGTCATCCAGCCAAGCTCACCAGTTTGCGGCCGCGCCCGTGACGGGAGCCATCCGAATTGCCGGCGCAGGGAAAAGGGCAGCGACAGGAGGAGCTTCCGGGCGAGGGCACGGAGCGAGAGCGGTCGTAGCTCTAGGCGATGGTCGAGCCGGAACCCCGCCCGTCCGAACGCATCCTCCCACTCGTCTAAGCGCAATTCGTGCTCTCCGTTGTCGCGACGATTGAGCGGCTCTTCGGGATAGCCCATTTGGTGCTTCCATTCCGCGGAGTATTCGACATTGAGCATGAAGGTGCGTTGCGCGTCGGAGAGGTGGTTGTGATGCGACCGGTCGATGGCGATGAGCGGTGCTCCGGGTTTCAAAACCCGTGCGACCTCATTGAGGGTCCTCACCAGATCGTTGCTGTGGTGCAAGGACGCGTACTCGATGCAGAAATCGCAAGACCGGTCGGGTAACTGCAGATTGTCAAACGAGCCGGAGATGGGCTGGACCCTATTCTTTCGCTCCCTGGCGAACGCCGAGATCACGCGCGGCTGCAGTAGCCGGACGACATCCGGGACCAATTCGACCGCGTGGATCGTCTCAATGGCTGGGTAACGGTCGATCGCGAAGGCGGAGAAAACCCCGATACCGGCACCGAGTTCCAGGCCGGTGCCGGCCAGGGACAAGCCGACGTCCTCCAACTCGTCGAAATAGTGCCCGAATCTCGTGGCTGCGGTTTCCGGGACCATGCCGACATAGATCTCCAGAATGTCCCGCAATTCGCGTGCGGCGAAGGCGCGCGCCAGCCGATTACGGTTTTCTACGGCGGGTGATTTGAGCAGGCAGTCTTCCACGGGCCACTGCAAGACCGGCATGGGCGTTACCGAACAGGTTTCCACAGCGGTGTCGTTCGCAGACATCATGCCTCTGCCTCAATCTCTGGTGGGGACCATAAACAACGGCTGCCATTGGGCCTGGATGGTCGGGAAACTGAACAAGAAAACTCTGCCCTTGGTGATTTCTGCCGGTCAGGTCAGGAGCGGTATTCGGACAGGTCGATGCTCAACCTGTCTTCGACCTGTCGGGTCAGAGGTTCCAACCGCTCGACAAATGCTTGGGCGGCGGACGGATCGAGCCGGTCGCGCCAATCACCCGGTACACCCTTGCGGAAATGGCTTCGTCTATTTTCCGTACCCGCCGGACGGGCGGCCAAAGATGAAAAGGTGGCGGCGTCTACCATCTTCCGAACTGTGGCTGAATCCCGGCGTACGCACAGAAATTCGAGGAGACGATCTGTCGTCGTCACCGGATCCTGCCAAAGGGCTTCATAGGTGAGCAGGTGGTATGGTTGCTCGATGGTCAGCAGACCAAGATAATCTTTTTCGACACGCTCGGCATAGACGTCAAGATAGGCGGCATCCAAAGGCGTGTCTTCGGATATCTGAGATTTTCGCAACTGGTGGAAATAGAACGAGACGGCGCGGTCCCGAGGGTCACGGAGAATACAGATTTTCATGGCGCCGGGAAAGACCTGCTTCAGGAGGTTTAGATGATGGACGTACTCAGTCGTCTTTTCGCCGACGATCGGCTTACCTTGCCACACCCGAATATTATGACAATAAACCGAGAACCCATAGCGTAGCTGCTCGATGGTATGTTTCCAGTCGTTTTCGGAGGCGGGAGCGGTTTTGGGCAGATAGCGGATCAGGGCGCCACCCAGTTTTTGCCGAAGCGCCTGCCGGGCGGTTGGAAAATCGGTCCGCATCAGCGCGAGCATGTCGAACAGGTGCGCCTCGCCGACGCCCTGCGGTTTTCCGACCCGCTGCGGAAAACAGCGGACCATTGGATGGGCGTCAAGAAGGGCGGTCAGCCAGAACGTTCCACTCTTCTGCATGCCGACGATGAAGAAATCGGGCGGTGGGACTTTGGGCGGGTAGGCGACCGTCGCCGTTGCAGGGAGCCTTCGAAAGCTCTTCTGCAAGCGTAGGTACCGCTTGTACGGGAGTACGAGGAAGCACTCCGCATATCCTTTGCGAGGTCGCGGCGAAATGCCCTTTAGGTAGAATGACGCTGCAATATCGCGTCCCATCGCAAGATGGGCATAGTCCAGATAGGCATTTTGAGACGTCCAGAGCGCATTCACTGCGTATTTTTTCTTGTAAACGCTGGTGATGTCCACCACGATGTTCCCTGAAAATCGTGTCGTCGTCTGATATCCCCAAATCTCCTTTATGAAATCGAATGTCCCACGCCTGGCGGCCAGTGCCAGGATTTCGCCTACTCTTCTGTGTTCGAGCGGTTGCTCCAAAAAGCTTGGGACAAACAGGACGTCCGGCTCGAATTCGCGGATCACCGTGATTATCTGGTCCACGATCGTCGGATCGTAGCAGGCAGCCCGGTTTGGTGACCTGAGGAAGACCGGCTCCGTGCCAGCGATCCTGCGCCATACACGCCGAGCTTCGGCTTCCCGCACCTCTACCGACTCGTTCAAGGTCGCGCCCGGTGCGGCCGTGGCCCCGTCGGTCAGGTAGGCCGCGTTGATGACGGCGCCTTGGCGGGCGGCTAGAATGAGCGTCCCCGCTGCGCCGATCGTTTCGTCATCATGGTGCGCGGCGAGCACCAGGATCCGCTTTCCGGCCGGAAGTCTGAAGGTGCGCGGAAAATCGCCGCCGATCGCACCCGACGTCAACAGGGCGGCTGCCGTCGAGCGATCACCAATTTGAAGCAGGACTTCCTGCCATGACAGGAATGCCGGCGAGAGCGTGGAAGACCCGCGGCGAGTTTGGGACTCAGCCAGTGCCAACGGGATCTCGCGGCCTAGCTCGTTGCCTTTCCGCAAAGCCCATCTCGACAGGTCCAACACCCGCTCGGAGAATGACAAAGCCTTGCTCGCCATTTCCCGAAGCAGCATATACTTGAGTGCCAGCAGACGACGCTTGATCGGCTTCCAAGCGGACAGAACCTTCACCATCCCGGTTGAGCCTCCGAGAACGTCACGCAGATTGTCCTCTGCGCTCGCCCGGTTGTTTCCCGGCCGATGGTGAAGACAGTGGCCGGGCAGGGCAGGGGGCGTCTGATGAGCGCGGTCAGCCACGTCCGTCGAACGGTGCGGGTGTGATAGACGGTTTCGGGATCGGGGTAAACCACATCGGGCGGACAAGGACCGCGTTCAGGCTCCTAGCGACCAAGCTTGTTGGGTCGCCAAGAGTCCGGTAGCAGAAAGAAGCCGGTGTGCCAAGGGATTGACCAAAATTCCGTCCTTGACGCTCGCAGGTCCGGGGTGCTCCACGACCGTCGGAGGGTACGGGGCCGTGCACTGATCCGATACGGCAGAGTGAGAAGACAAGATGGTTGGCGCCGTCGATCCCGATGTTCCCCGGCTCGAACTGATAGATCTAACCAAGACGTATCGCACAAGGCCCCGCCGGGGTCCGCTGACCGGCGGTGTCGGCGATATGGATGGTGATGATTCAGGCGTTTCCAACGTGGATGAGGGAGAGGATGACGCCCGTGAGGAGGACTCCGTCGACCTTCAGGTCGGGCACGAACGAATCGCACTCGCCGGAGTAACCGCGAGATTCCAGTCTGGAGAAACGGTGGGAATCGTCGGCCGCACCGGCGCCGGCAAGTCCAAGCTTCTCGATGTCGTTTCGGGCGCGACTCGACCGACCAGGGGCGTGGTGCGCGGGACAGGAACCGTCTTGCCACTGGGCGCCATCCGTGCGCCCCTTTCACCTCAGATGACGGGCCGAGAAAACCTGAGACTGATCTGCCACATCTTGGGCGTTCCGGAAGACCGGATCGTATGGGCCCTGAACGATGCAATAGCCTTTTCCGAGTGCGGCGACGCCATGGAGCGCCCGGTAAGCGAGTATTCCAAGGAGATGTACGCGCGGCTGGCGCTTGCGACCGCCTTTCGGCTTCGCCCAGACATACTCCTTATCGACGGCTCCTATGTTGCGGGAGATATTCACTTTCGAGAGAAATGCCGCTTGGAGCTGGAGGCGATTGCGCAGGCGAGACGATCGCTGATCATGATCGTGTCTCCCCAGATCGGCTGGCTACGGAAGGTCTGCACCCGCTGTCTTTGGCTCGAAGACGGCAGACTGCGAGAAGACGGCCCTGTCGAACGCGTGATCGACCATTTCCAGGAGTCCGAGTACATCAGGAACGATGATAGCATCCTGACCGACGAGACTCTTGTCGCCAGGTCCGGTTCGGCCTTGGACGCTACGACCGACCGTCGATCGGAGCCGTTCGCCGTCGGCGACGGTCCCTACGATCTGAGTCCTGTCCTTCCCTGGTCCGACCGGGTTTCCAGGTTCGACGCCGCCTGGCAGGCTCGGATCGCCGCATTTCGGCGCGCCCGTCCGGGCAATCGCCTGTCCGTCTATATGAACATCCTGAGAATCGGTGGCGGAGACTTCGTGCGCGCCGATCGCTTTTGCCTGGTCGATGCCGATCAAACGAAAGTTGGAAGAGTTCTGCCGGACGAGATCGTCACACTGGAGTTCGAGTTCAGGACGCGGGTCGCGCCGCTCGAAATACGAATGAGGGTCGAGCTTCGTGACGACTATCATCTCGTCATGGTATCGGAGCCGGCCTTGCCGATCAGATTATCGTCTATCGGCGTATACGTGCTCTCATCTCCGGTCGATTTTGGGTTCGATTCCCATACTTTCCAGACCAAGGCCTATAAGATCATCGCGCGTGCTTTCTTCTATGCCGACGGTGTCGAGGGGCCGCAGAACATCAACATGACGACCCGTGTCATGGTCTTGGGGGAGGTGAAGGCGGCATTCGCGCGGCGATGGCAGCAGCGGCATGGTGAACCCAGCTGCGTGACTGAGCCGACGGCGGCCTACATCGAATCCATCCTTGCCGATGAGGATTTGGACAAGACACGGCCCGGCTTCAAAGGGCGCACCCGCCGCCAATTCCTTGAGCTTCCGCCAATCCTTAGGCCGCGTTGGGCGTGGCGTGCGCAGCAGGCAATGCCGAACGCCGATGCCGGAGCGGAAGGCGAGGGCACAAGAGCCAACGGCAGCGACGCCGGGGACGTTCCGAAAGAAGAGTCTCTCCCTGAGGCTGGCTTCAACCGTCGGGATTCGGGAGCCGACCTTGAGTCCGCCGTCGGCGCGGGGGACGTTGCGTCCGTGCCGAACGACCCGGCGACGGACCGGGTGTCTGAAAGTGCGGCCAAAGACGTCGATGCCGCCGCGACCCTGAAGACCCGTGAAAAGGGCTGGGAACGAACCCCCACCAGCGAGGGTGTCTTCGCAAGCATGGCCGGATGCTGGCGGTACCGCCATCTATTTCCGATGTTCTTCCGGCGATCTCTGCAGATGGTCTATTTGCAGACCGCGTTTGGTATCGGATGGCTCTTCGTGCAGCCGGCCATTGCGGCGATCGCGTCGGTGATCGTCGTTGGGCAGGTCATCGGAGCGTCCACCGACCCTGTGCCACTGCTCCTGCACGTCTTGTCCGGGTTGTCCTTGTGGTTTCTGTTCCGCCGCGGCCTCATGTGGATGACGAAGAGCATTCAGCGCAACCGGCGCATTCTGCGCATTGCCCATTTCCCCCGTATCATTATTCACATCACCAGTGGATCACCGGCCCTGCTTGAATACCTGGTGATTCTGCTCATGACCATGTTTGCCTGCATCTACTACGCGCTTTCGGAGTCCTACGTCCCGCCTATTGGCTGGCACACGGCCGGCGTACTGGCGGCCTTGACCCTCACGATTCTCTTGGTTTTTGGACTATCCTGTTTCCTCACGGTCCTGAACGTTCTTGCCGGCGACACATGGTTCGTTTTGCGCTACACGCTGAGTCTCTGGATGGTCCTGACGCCGGTCGTCTATCCACTGCACATCGTTCCTGACGAGCTCCTGCCGATTGTCATGCTCAACCCGATGACCCCGATCGTTGAGCTTTATCGCTGGTCACTCTTCCAACCTGGACCGCTTGACCAGGTCTATCTGGCGATCTCTATCGGTCTAATCACGGCCCTCAATATTGCCGGGCTGATTTTCTATTTCCGATGGGAGAGCGAAGGCCTCGACCAATTCTGATCGATCTAACAAGAAACTGACGGTGCCGTTGGGCAAACGGGTCCATCCGGGGAGGCCTTTGTGGGAGCGCCGACGCCTCGTCGGCCCCGTGTGCACGCCGGTGCGGGTGCCGCCGTCGGATGGC
>JANQJV010000344.1 GCA_028281465.1 Azospirillaceae bacterium
GTCGAGGCGGTCGGGTCGGGTGTCACCAGCTGCAAGCAGGGCGACCGCGTAGCCTACACAACCGCCGGCGGCTGCTATTCGAGCCACCGAGCCATCGCCGCCGACCGTGTGGTGGCCATTCCCGACGGAGTCAGCGACGAGCAGGCGGCCGGGGTGATGCTGAAGGGGCTGACGGCGCATTATCTTATCCACGACAGCTATCCGGTCCAGGCCGGCGACACTGTGCTGTTTCACGCGGCCTCCGGCGGTGTCGGATCGATCGCTGGCCAGTGGCTCAAGGCGAAGGGGGTCACCGCCATCGGCACGGCGGGCAGCGCGGAAAAGTGCGCTCTGGCGCTCACCAACGGCTACGCCCATGCGATCAACTACACCCAGGAGAATTTCGTCCAACGGGTGATGGAGATCACCGGCGGGGCCGGTGTTGCGGCGGTTTATGACTCGGTGGGGCAGGCGACCTATCCCGCCTCACTGGAAGTCATCCGTAAGTTCGGCACTTTCGTCTCGTTCGGCCAGTCGTCGGGCGTGGTAACCGGGTTCAAGCTGGCCGACCTGGCCGCCTATGGCGGCTTGTTCACCAACCGGCCCACGCTTTTCCCCTATATCGAGGAGCGCGACGAGCTGGTGCGCCGCGCCGGCGAACTGTTCGACGCGATCGCCGACGGCACTATCAAGATCGCCGTCAACCAGACCTTTGCGCTGGAAGACGTCGCCGATGCCCACCGGGCGCTGGCGGGACGGCAGACCACCGGCCAGACCGTGTTGTTGCCCTAAGTCAGAAGAGGTCGGCGGTAGTTCGCCACCGCCGAATACACGTGGCTTCGATCGCCGCCTAGAGCCTGTTCGGTTTTGATTGAATCAAAACCGGGCTCAAAGTTTTTGTTTTTGCGCACATCCGGACGGATAACCGGTGTCCACTTATCCTGGATGTGCTCTAGAACTTGAACGACAGGGACGCGCTCACGCCGTGGTCCTGCATGTCGGCGCCGATCTGGCCGCGATAGTCGACGCCGAAATCCATCGTAGCGCCGAGCTTGACCCGCGCGCCCAGATCGACCAGCAGCGCGTCGCGCGCCATCGCTGTTCCCGTCGCGGTAAAGGCCGGGCCGCCGGCGAGCGTCGCCTGAATGTCCGGCGTCAGGTCGCCGAAACCGTGCCGCCAGGCGACCGCGCCGGTCAGCTTCGCCTGTGTGCCGGCTCTGGTCGTGAAATCCTTGTGGGCCCTGACGCCCAAAGTCGAGAAGGTTGCATGGGATTGCCGCCCGGCGACCGTCAGGGCCGCCGCGCCGCCGCTTTCGCTATAGCCGTCGCTGTCGGTTTGTACGAAAGCCAGGCCGGCGAACGGCTCGGCGCTGGCGTCAGCCATGTCGAAACGATAGCCGGCCTCGCCGAACAGTTGCGCGCTTGTGGCGTGATAGGAGGCCGATAAAGTGTCGGTGAAGCCGGGGAAGACGACCGCGCGCGCGGTGTCGACCTGGTGCCAGCCATAGCTGCCGCCGAACCGCAGGCCGAGCCGGCCCAGTTGGCCGCCGCCATAAGCGCCGACGTGATAGCCCTGAGCGGAGCCCGAAGAGGCACGCGCGGCAGCGTCGAAGGCCGAGTGGGTATAGCCGGCCAACCAGCCTATGCGCCAATCAGCGGACAGTTCGGCGTCGCCGCCGAAGATTGCCCCGGCAGCGGTGCGCTCGAGGGTTGCCGCACCGCCCACGCCATCCCATCGGCCGGCCGAACCCAGGCCGCGGGCCCAGAACTGCGAGCCGCCATATGTCGGCGCCGTCGTGCTTGCGCCCGCCCCATAGGCCATCGGCAGCGTGATCTGGAAGCCGGAAGCGTCGAAGGTGGTGCGCAGCCGGTCGTTGATGGCGCCGCGCAGGAAGAAGGCGTCTTCGCTCAGCACCGTATGCGCGGAGGCATGAAGCTCGCCGGAAAGGTCGTCCAGCGCCGCGACGATGTCGGCCTGATCGCTCACGACCAGCAGCGCATCGTAGACCGGATTGCCGGTTCCGATCGCCTCCAGCATCGCGCCGACGTTCTTCTGGTTGGTCGTCGTACCCACCTGGTCGAGCTGCAGCAGCCGGTTGAGCGTCAGATAGACGTTGGTCGCATCGTAGCTGAGCACCCCGTCGAGCAGGGCGAAATCGTCCTTGACCGTCGGGTTGAAGGTTCCGTTGACGCCGCCGTTGGCGGTGATGATGGTGTAGCGGATTCCCGGCGTGTAGGTCGAACCGTCGTCGGTGCCGTTGTCCGGTTTGACGTGGACGGTCGCGCCTGGGTCCAGTGTTGCCGTTCCCGTCGCGATGGTGATGTCGTTGTTGACGCCGGCCGTGTTGCCGCCGTCATTGACTTCGACCTCGTAGGTGGAGCCGGCGGCCTGGGTGAGATTGGTGGTGTTGGTGGTGCCGATCGAGTTGCCGGGCGCCAATGTACCGCCATTGCCGATGATCAGGTTGGCAAGCGTGCCCGAGCCGCCGAGCCAGCCGCCGTCCACCGACAGCGCGCCGCCAAGGCTGCCATCCACCATCAGCTCACCACCGAGGATGGTGGTCGAGCCGGCGAAGGCCGATGAATCCCCGGAGAAGGTGAGCGTACCCGCGCCGCGCTTTTCCAGCGTTCCGTTGCCGGAAAGCCTGCCGGCATAGGTGCCGTTGCCAGCCTGATCGAAGACCAGCTTGGCGGCATTGGCGATATCGCCCTGCAGACTGGTGTGACTACCCTGCAGGGTTCCCGCACTCACCGTGGTGCCGCCTGAATAAGTGTTGGCCGCGGCGAGCGTCAGGGTGCCCGCGCCGCGTTTTTCCAGCGAGCCGGTGCCGGAGATGGCGCCGGCAAACGTGCCGTCGCCGGCCTGGTCGAAGACCAGCCTGGCGGCGTTGGCGATGTTGCCCTGCAGGCTTTCGTGACTGCCCTGCAGGGTTCCCGCACTCACCGTCGTGCTGCCGGAATAGGTGTTGGCGCCGGTCAGAATTAGCGTGCCTGCGCCGGCCTTGGTCAGCGAATAATCGCGGCCGCCGCTGCCGATCGTCGAAGCGATGGTTGCGGAAATCCCGCCGTCGACGTTGATCGTCGCCGCACCGCCTGCCTCCGGCACGGCGTTGAGCGTGCCGCCCTCGATGCGATAGCCGTCGGTGGAAAATTGCAGTGTGTCGAAGCCAACTGCTCCCGAGGCGGTCACCGTCCCACCCGCCGCGCCGGCGAATACCCCGACCGAGCCGCGCCAGATGTCGTTAATGCCGTTGCGGCCTGCCGCGTCGGTCCAGTTGCCCGAGCCGGCCGACCAGGTGCCCGAGCCGCCGCCCAGCGCACCGTCGCCCGCCGTGTCGGCTCCGTCCCAAAACTGCATCTGCTGACCCGCGCCCAGCGCGGTGAGATTGACCTGGCCCGGAAGATCGCTGACCACCCGGTGCCGGTCCAGCGTGAAACCGGCATTGCTCGACGACACGGTTTCGTTGGTGAATGTGCCCGACAGGGTGCCGCCATACTCGAACAGGCGGTAGTAGCCGGCCGAGGCGACCGAAGCGCGCAGCGTGCCGCCCATGGTCAGGTTGCCGCCAACCTTCACCAGATCGTTGCTGGCACCGCCGACCACGCCGGGTACTCCCAGTTCGAACACGCTCGTCGAGGTTGCTCCCAGTCCCAGATCGCCGCCGATGGTCAGCGTGCCGGGGCTGTTGCCGGCGGTGAGCGTGCCACCAACATCAACTGAGCCCGAGACGGCGCCGGAGCCGGCCAGTTGTCCCGAGCCGCCAATATTGACCGCGCCGCCCAGGGTTCCGTTTACGAACAGCGTGCCGCCCGCCACCGACGTGGTGCCGGAGAAGGCGGACGAATCGCCGGACAGGGTGAGTGCGCCGGCGCCGCGTTTTTCCAGCGCGCCGTTGCCGGAGAGCTTGCCTGCGAACGTGCCGTCGGCGGCCTGGTCGAAGACGAGGGTGGCGGCGTTGGCGATGTCGCCCTGCAGGGTGCCGTGATTGCCTTGCAGGGTGCCGGCGCTCACTGTCGTGCCGCCTGAATAGCTGTTGGCGCCGGTAAGGGTCAGCTTGCCGACGCCGCGTTTTTCGAGCGTGCCCGTGCCGGAAATACCGCTGGAAAACGTGCCGTCGGTCGCCTGGTCGAAGACGACGCTGGCGGAGTTGGCGATGTCGCCCTGCAGGCTTTGGTGATCGCCTTGAAGGGTGCCGGCGCTGACCGTTGTGCCGCCAGAGTAGGTATTGGTGCCGGTCAGGGTGAGCGCGCCGACGCCGCGTTTTTCCAGCGTGCCGGCGCCGGAAATGTCGCTGGCGAACGTGCCGCTGGCGGCCTGATCAAAGACGACGCTGGCTGAGTTCGTGATGTCGCCCTGCAGGCTCTGGTAATCGCCTTGAAGGGTGCCGGCGCTGACCGTCGTGCCGCCCGCATGGGTGTTGTTGCCGGTCAGGATCAGCGCGCCGGCGCCGCGTTTTTCGAACGTTCCGATGCCCGAGATGTTGCCGGCATACGTGCCGTTGGCGGCTTGGTCGAACACGACGTTCGCTGAGTTGGCGATGTTGCCTTGCAGGCTGCCGTGATTGCCCTGCAGGGTGCCGGCGCTGACGGTCGTGCCGCCCGAATAGCTGTTGGCGCCGGTCAGCGTCAGCTTGCCGGTGCCGCGTTTTTCCAGTGTCCCGGTGCCGGAGATGTTGCCGGTGAACGTGCCATCGGCCGACTGATCGAGGACGAGACTGGCCGAGTTTATGATGTCGCCCTGCAGGCTTTGGTGATTGCCTTGCAGCGTGCCTGCGCTCACGGTGGTGCCGCCGGTATAGGTGTTATTGCCGGCGAGCGTCAGCTTGCCCGCTCCGGCCTTGGTCAGGGCGCCGGTTCCCGCGATGACGCCGGAGTAGGTGCCGTCGGCCGTCTGGCTGACGGTGAGGGTCGCCGAGCCCAGCTGCACATCGCCGCCGCTGCCGGAAAGGCCGGTGATCGTGCGGTTGAAGCCGTTGAGATTGAGCGTGCCGGCGTTGACGGTGTAGCTGCCATTTGCGGAAAGCGCTCCCGAGGCGCCCGCCTTCAGCTCACCGCCCTCGACCATCGTGTCGCCCGAATGGCTGTTGGCGCCGGTCAGCGTCAGCGTACCGGCACCGCGTTTTTCCAGCGTGCCGGTGCCGGAGATGTTCCCGGCGAACGTGCCGCTGGCAGCCTGGTCGAAGATGAGCTTGGCGGAATTGACGATGTCGCCCTGCAGACTTTCATGGGTGCCCTTCACGGTGCCCGCGCCCACCGTCGTACCGCCGGAATAGGTGTTGTTACCGGCCAGGGTCAGGGTGCCGGCGCCGGCCTTGGTCAGGGCGCCGGTTCCCGCGACGACGCCGGAATAGGTGCTGTCGGCCGTCTGGCTGACGGTAAGCGTCGCCGAGCCCAGTTGCACATTGCCGCCGCTGCCGGAAAGGCCGGTGATCGTATGGTCGAAGCCGTTGAGATTGAGCGTGCCGGCGTCGACGGTGTAGCTGTCGTTTGCCGAGAGAGTATTCGAAGCGCCGGCGCGCAACTCGCCGGCGCTTACGGTGGTGCCGCCTGAATGGGTGTTGGCGCCGGTGAGCGTCAGCGTGCCGGCGCCGCTCTTCTCCAACGTGCCGGTGCCGGAGATGACGCCGGCGAACGTGCCGCTGGCAGCCTGGTCGAAGATGAGCTTGGCGGAGTTGGCGATGTCGCCCTGCAGGCTGGCATGGCTGCCCTTGAGCGTGCCGGCGTTCACCGTCGTACCGCCGGAATAGGTGTTGTTACCGGCGAGGGTCAGGGTGCCCGTGCCGGCTTTGGTCAGGGCGCCGGTTCCCGCGATAACGCCGGAATAGGTGCTGTCGGTCGTCTGACTGACGGTGAGTGTCGCCGAGCCCAGTTGCACCGTTCCGCCATTGCCCGAAAGTTCCCCGATCGTGCGATTGAAGCCGTTGACGTTGAGCGTGCCGCCGTTGACGGTGTAGCTGGTGGAAGAGGAAAGGGCGCCCGAGCTGCCTGCCCGCAACTCGCCGCCTTCGACGGCCGTGCCGCCGGACCAGCTGTTGGAGCCGGACAGAATGGTGGTGCCGGCAACCTGGCGCACCTGGCCGCCGCCCGAGATCGGCACGGTCAGATTGTAGCCGGCATCGGTGTGGTTGAAGTTCAGCGTGCCGTTGCCATTTCCGAAACGGATGCTGCTGGCCTGCACGATGCCCGGCGCGCCGCCATTGCCGATGTTCACCGTTCCGGTCGAACCATGCGAGTTTGCGATGATGATCTGTCGGGTGCCCGTGTCGCCCGCACGCGCCAAACCGCCGGCAAGCACGTTGAGCGTGCCCTGGGCGTTGGTGGTCGAGCCGGAACTCTCGCCACCAAGCTGCAGATTGCCGCGGCTGGTCACGGTTGAACCTGCTCCGGTCACCGTGATCGTGCCGACCGAGTTGCTATATCGGCCGATCATGATCGAAGCGTTGGAGCCGGCGTGGCCGCCGTTCTCAACCAGCAGCTCGCCGGTGCCGGTGCTCTGGCCGACCACGAAAACGGTATTCGATCCCGAGATCGAAGACCCCGCGCCCGAAACCGTCGCGGTCCCGGTGCCTTGGCTGCCAAGGTAGAAACAGCAGCCGCCACTTAGCTGGCCGCCGTTGATGACGTCCAGATGAGCGTTTGAATTGTTGGTGCCGACAAAGGTCCAGCCGTTCAGATTGGCGTTGACGCCGTCTACCGTCGCCGTGAGACCGCCGCCGATGCGGCTCCAATCGTTACCGGTCGGCAGGCCGTTGGACCAGTTGGCCGGGTTGTTCCAGTTGGAATCTCCGCCCGCGCCCGTCCAGTTGGTGTCCGCCGCGCGCGCTGGCGACATTGCGGCGATCGCCACAGATGTCGCCAACACCACGCGGCCAGCCAGAGCGGTGGACAATACAAGTCGACGCCGAATGGAATCGATACAAACCGCGCCGATACGCAACGCCCGCTTCCCCCTGCCAAACACATCCGGCCCGCCGCTTGGGCAGGGCCATCATGGATCCGACTATAGGGAGGCTGGATTCCGGGCGCATACTCCAGGCGGGGTATGCCGAGCCGGCTTGGTTAAGGCGCCCGATCAGCAGCGCTGCGCCGCTTGGTCGATCGCCTCGAGCGTGGCTTCGGGTTCGGCGTAGAAATGCAACTGTCCGAGCGCCGGCAGTTCCACCAACTCGATGCCGTCGACCTGGTCGGCCAGATCGCGCACCAGCGAAATCGGTGTGGCCGGGTCATGCGCGCCGTGGATCAGCGTGACCGGCGCGCGCACCGCTTTGACCAGTGTGCTCCAGTCGCTGATCGTCGCCATGGCGTCGGCCTGGAAGGCGGCATAGCCCTGGGCGGCAGAGAAGTCGTATCCGTCGGCCAGATAGGGCAGGACATGCCGTTTTCTGGCGAACTCGTAGTCGACCGCGGAGCGCTCATACAGCGCCTTCATAAACGCCTCGTGCCCGCCCTTGTCGAGCAGGGCGACGCCGGCGCGCAGGATCAGCTTCGATACGCGTGGGACGACGCGGCTGGTATAGGCGATGATGCGCTGGCGCGGTCCGAATGCGGCGATCTGTGCGGCCGACGTGATCGGCACGGTGCCGGATATGTTGACCACCGCGCTGACCCGCTTCGCATGGCGCTGGGCGAACGCGTAGGCGTATAACGCGCCGCCGAAATGGCCGACGACGGCACATCGTTCGATGCCCAGATGGTCGAGCAGCTTTTCCAGATCATCCGCCAGCCTCCCCGCCGGATCGTCGCCGGGACTGTACGGGTCGGACGGTCCGTAGCCCGGCCGCGCGGGCACCATTGCACACAAATCGCGTTCCTCAAGCAGCCGTCGGTTGAACAGCGGCGCCGAACAGCCGTCGATCATGCCGTGCAGAAACAAGATCGGCCGGCCGTCGCTCGCGCCGATTCGGGCAAAGGCGAGCTTTCGACCATCGATCGACAGTGTCTCGAACCGATCCGCATTCGAGATCGTCGCCGCGGCGCGACGTTCGTCCCGGGAGATATCGAGCTGGGCGAGCGCCGCAGTCATGCGGATCAACTCGGCCTGGGAATGGGCTTCCGTCTTGCGCAACACCGAGCGGATCTGCGTGCGCACGGTTTCAACCGACGTCTTTCGGGCCTCTGCGATCTCGGTGGCCGACCGTCCCGAAATCAGCAGTCCGAGCACCGCCGATTCGGCCGGTGAAAGGCCGAAGGCCTGCTGCACCACTTCGTTGATCCGATCGGTCCACACAAGATCGGCAAGGCTGACCAGACCGAGGGGCGCGCTGTCGTCGGGTTGTTCGGCCCGGCTCAAGGCCACCACAAAGGCGGAGTTGTCGCGCGAGGAGAAGACCCGCGATATCGACAGAAGCCGGCCCGCCGGTTCGCGATCGATCGCGGTGAGCAGGCGCCGGAAATTGGCGGCCCCGTCCGCTTCCATCGGAAGGGTGCTCAACTGCATGCCGACTTCAGCGGCAAACAAATCGCGCGCCGGCGTATTGGCGAATACGATCTGGCCGGCCCGATCGACCAACAGGGCCGGGCGCGGATCCTGTTCGAGCGTCGTTTCCAGCGGCTCGTCGTGCGGCGCGCGCCGGCCGAGCCGTTCAAGGATCGTAAACGCGTTGAGGAAGTGACGCTCTACCTCGTCGCCAACCGTGCCGGGTGCACCTGCGCGATCGCCAAGTTCGTGCATGGCGCTGGCGACGTGGCTTTCCCAAGCGGCAATAAGCTCGTCATAGCGTTCCGGCTTGAGTACCGTGGCATACAGCTTGTCGACCAGACCTTCGGCCTGACGAAGGGATCGCTTGTCCGTCTTTTCCCCCACCCGTTTTACGTCGCTCCCTGAGATCAAAGTGCCAACGAAATTGGCCCGTTTGAGGGGGGATTTCAATAGCCGGTCCTCACAGTCGGAGGGTATTTTGCTGTTAATCTATTGATAGAATTAGATTTTCCCGGCCTTAGAAGCAACCGCGCGTTTGAGGCTGTCTGGCTGGTGTATGGTCGGGATCCAGTTTTGAATCCGCTCGGCATGACCATTGCCGGGTCTCGGCGATGGCTTTTTCACGCACGGCTGCGCCTGGGAAAAGGCAACTTTCTCTCTCCCGGCCCCGCCTCCACTTGTGGGTCTTTGCGCCCCGGCAGTTCACCGCCAGGACGCCGGAGCCGCTTCAATCGTTATTCTCATCCCTGCGCCGCGGCCGATCAAGCTGCGGGTGGCGCTGAGACGACGCTGTCATATGGATGGCGCTGCGAGATCAGCGCGTTGTACTGGTAGACATCGAGCATGGCGTCGTAGCCGGCAGGGGTAATCTCAATGCCGGACGACCAGCAGCCGATTTCCTGGTAGGCGGCGATGCACGCGGCCAGTGCGCGCTCATCGGTGGCTTCGAACAATGACTTCATCGAATGGGCTACCTGTGCGGCCGGTTCGCGGGCCACGAAGGCGCGCGCCTTGCGGTATGCCGCGGTGAACTTTCGCGCGGTTTCGCCGGCGAGCCAGTCCGGCATGCCGGCGAGCGAAGAAAAGGCGCAACGGCCGACCATCGGCCCTTCCGCCGCCACGACATGGCCGAGGCCGTCGATCTCCAGCTGTTGCGGGAACGGGCCCTGCTGCTGCACGTAATCTCCCGTCCCCTCCCGGAAGACGCGGTCCATGTCGGCGGGCGTGCCTGGCTGGATGAGGTTTATGCGGGTGAAATCGATGCCGGCCTTGTGGCAGGCGTATTTGAACATGGCGAGCGGTTGACCACCCTGGAAGACCACCACATCGGCGCCTTCCAGCTTCGACCAGGAAAAATCGAGGTCCGGCGAGCGGCCCGTCAGGAAGAACCCGTCCATCTCGTTGACGACGGCAAAGTGCCGGGCCTGTAGCGGCTGGCCGGCTTCCAATGCTTCGAAGCTGCGGGTGACCGTGGTCTGGACGACATCGACTTCGCCCGATTGCAGCGCCTCGACCGCGCCGACGCCAGGCTTGGCGACCGACCAATCGGCGCTCAGCCCTTCGTCCCGCAGGAAATCGCCGGTTATCGTGGCGATCAGCGGTGCATAGAATGCGGAGAACAAAGAGAACTGTATCCTGATCGTCGTCATCGAAGCAGCATCCCCAGCCATCAATCCTTAGTGTCCATTTCGGGCCATCCGTCCTCGCCCGGGCCGTACCAGTTCTTTTCGATTGCATCGAGGATGGCCAGCAAGGTGCGGTCGCGCCGGCGATGCAGTTCGTGGCGGTCGCGGTCGCCTTGAACCGCCTCGCAGCCGGATGCGATCTTCTCAACGAGCTCCTCGCTGAACGGCGGCGCCTCCAGCTTGGTCCAAGGCAGTTTGATGGTGTGTCCGAAGTGCCCCATGCTTTCGCGCATGCCGCGTTCGCCCGATATGTGCCAGGCGGTGGCGACGCCCATGAAGGCCCATCGCAGACCCGGGCCCGCCCACAACGCGGCATCGATTTCGGCGATGGTGGCGACATCGTCGTTGAGGAGGTGCAAAGCCTCCCGCCACAGGGCCGTCTGCAGCCGGTCGGATATGAATGCGTCGATCTCCTTGCGCACCAGCAGCGGGCGCATGCCGATGCCCTGATAGAAGCCGCCGGCCTTTGCCTTGGCCTCGTCGGAGGTCTGCTCGCCGCCCACCACCTCGACCAGGGGGATGATGTACAAAGGCGTGAAAGGATGGCCGATGACGACCCGTTCGGGATGGCGGGTCTGCGACTGAATCTCGCTGGGCAGCAGTCCGGATGAACTCGACGCAATCACGGTGTCGGCCGGCGCATTGCGGGAGATCTCGTCAAAGACTGCGATCTTCAGCTCGATCCGCTCCGGTACGTTTTCCTGGATGAAATCGGCGTTGGCGACCGCTTCGGCGATACTGGGCCAGAAGGTCAGGCGATCGGGCGAGGCGCCGTCCTTCAGTCCGATCTCTTCCATCAACGGCCAGATGCGCGCGATATGGGCACGCAGCCGTTCTTCCGCGCCGGGGGCGGGATCGGCGACACTCACGTCAAGCCCGTTCGCCAGACAGCGAACCGCCCAGTCCGATCCGATCGTGCCGGTGCCGACCAGGCCCACACGGGCGATGTTGCTGCGACCCTTCAGAGCCATTTGAGCACCCTTTCGATCAGGACATGCGTTGGCGAGGCGGACGTCTTCAGCGCTTGAGGCCGAGGATCTTGCGCGCCTCGTCCGGCGACACCGCACGCGCGCCCAGCGCCTCGATCACATGGACCGCTTTTTCCACCAGTTCACCGTTGGAAGCATATTGGCCGCGCGCGATGTAGAGGTTGTCTTCGAGGCCGACGCGCACGTGTCCGCCCATCAGGATCGACTGCGCCACCCAAGGTATCTGCATCCTGGATATGGCGAACGATGCCCAGATCGAGCCCTCAGGCAGGCTGTCCCGCATCAGCGCGAGAACCCGCGGATCGGCTTCCGCCGCCCATGGTACGCCCATGCAAAGCTGGAAAAGCGGGGTGCCGACGATCAGGCCTTCCTCGATGAGCTGCCGGGCCTGCCGGATGTAGCCCATGTCGAAAATTTCGATCTCCGGCTTGGTTCCCGATTCGCGGATTGCCTCGGCCATGATCCGAAGCTGTTCCAGGGTGGTGACCCCCGCGCCGCCATGGAAGTTGAGCGATCCGGTGTTGAGCGAGCACAGGTCGGGCTTCAGTTCCTGCACGTGCAGCGTGCGGTCTTCGGGACGCAGCATGAACGAGCCGGCGCCGGCGCGCATGGGATCTTCGGGATTGGGCAGCCACGAACTGCCCATGCCCGTGGTCAGGTTGATCAGAATGTCGGTGTTGGCCGCCCGCAGCCGCTCGACCACCTCGCGGTAGTATTTGGTATCGTGACTGCCCTTGCCGGTCTCGGGCTCGCGCACATGCATGTGGGCGACCGCCGCGCCGGCTTCGGCCGCCTCGATGGCGGCATTGGCGATCTGCTCGGGCGTAATCGGCACGTGGGGATTGTCCGACTGGGTGCCGCCATTGACCGCGCAGGTTACGATCACCTCTCGATTCATGGCCATGGGTGGCTCCTGTATGGCATTTGATCGATGGAACGCCGGTTATACGTCATCCCCGACATCTGGCTGGGGCTGTGGATGACCCGCCAAGCAACGGGGCCAACCGGATCATCGGTCGCATGCATTTATAGTGACTAGTCGGTATGTTTGCGATAACCGAAGCCTAGTCAAGCGGATCATCGCTGTCAACATTGCCAGAATCTCCGTGCGCGCGCAGATGTCGGCGGTTTCAGCCCGACTTGGCAAATCGCGCTTGATGGGTTCGGTGCGTATCCCTCCGGCGCTCAGGTGATCGGGCGGGTGCCCGTGATCGACAGGCCGTAGGCGTCAAGTCCGACGACCGTCGGGGTGGGGCTGTTTGACAGCAGCACGATATCGGAAAGCCCCAGGCTTGAGAGGATTTGAGCGCCGATTCCGGTGTGTTTCAAGGTCTGCGGTGTCGGGCCGGCGGAAGAGGATATCTTCTTTGCCGACTCACGGAAAAGCAACACGATACCGCGCCCTTCAGCCGCGATCAGTTCCATGGCGCGAGGCAGCTCGTCGGCTGGCGCCGGG
>JANQJV010000353.1 GCA_028281465.1 Azospirillaceae bacterium
ACCACCGGCCACAAAGCCGGCCCCGAGGCCTGCGCCGCCCCCGAACCCGCTGCCCGCAACGCCGGCCGATCCGCTGCCGGCAAACCCGACCGCATCGCCTCCGCTCTTGCCGCTCTGCTCCACATTGGTGTTGGTGTTCGTCGCCATGATGTCTCTCCTATTACGCTGGCCTATCTCGCCGGCCTGCCTCGCTGGGTGGAGTGTCCGTCGGCTTCATCCGCCGACGCCTTCGATATCGGCCCGATCCGCCCCGCCCCCTGTGACCACGATCACAAATCCACGCATGTTTGATCACGGTCGTCTATGCGGAAACCATCAACGACAGCGCGAGCGACAGCAACAACACCGTCGCAAACCCGAGATTGATCATCCGGCTGGACCGTGGCTGACGAAATAGGCGCGTAAACGCTGCTCCGGAGACCAACCAGAGGCCCTGAACCAACAGCACCATGGGCGTTAGAATGGCGATCTTGGCGATGGCATCGACCTCCAAGTGTTCCGGCATCAGGACGAAACCGGAGAATAAAGCCGCCATGGCAGCATAGGCCTTCGGATTGAACAACGACAGAATGATGCCACCGACAATCGACGGTGCAGGCTGCCTGAGATCAGACTCGGCCATCGGTGGTGCCAAAGCTATGCGAAAGGCCAGAGTGACGAAATAGGCGACAGCGACACCGCCAATCAGCGGAGCCACTTCTGGCGAGGCCAAGAGGACACCGACAACGCCTGTCGCCGTCATGGTCATCACCAAGACCATGCCCATAACCAGACCGCTCACATAGCCGAGGCAACGGTGGGCACCGAAGGCCGCACCAGCCGCGACAAGACTGAGGTTGGCCGGACCGGGACTTCCGGTCAACACCAAGGCGGCCAAAAGAAATCCCGGCAAGTCATGCATGGCGAGTCTCCCGTCACTGTCGCACACTCGGATCGGCTGGGACGAACAGCGTGTGGATGTCGCTATGCCGCAAATCGGAGAAACGGGTCTTGAACGTTCGTGCGGAATACAGCCGACGGATTGGATGCACACCATCCCAGAGCAGAGAGGCCTGGAACGGGTGGAAGCCTCTTTCAGGCGGGGCGGATTCGCTCCGCATCGACACGATCGTTATGCCATTGGGATCACACTCCAGGGTGTTCAGGCGTTCTCCTATCGTGGCACGGCAACCGTCAGCCTGCCTGGTCAGGTCTTCGTCCTGCACCCCGATGAACGCCATGACGGTCGCGCCGGCACCGAAACCGGATTTCGGTATCGGACACTTTACGTCGATCCCGATACCCTACGGGACGCCATGGACGATCAAACGGACCCGCTGCCGTTCGTTCCGAATGCCGTGTCCCACGACCGTCGTCTCGCCGCGGCAATCCGGCCAGCGTTGCTTCCCGTCGACGAACCGCTGGACGATTTGTTCTGCGACCAGTTCCTGGCCGGGTTGGCGGAAGTCTTGCTGGCTGCCGATCCGACCCGGACGGTCCGACGATCGCTGCAGGTGGCAGATTGGCGCGCCGTTGGCCGCGCCCGGGACTTCCTGAGAGCCCACGTCACCGAGCGGATCACCTCGACCGATCTGGAGGCTGTCACCGGCCTCTCGCGGTATGCGATTGCACGCCACTTCCGAGCGTGGCTGGGCACGAGCCCGCACCGCTACCTGATTCAACGGCGGTTGGACATGGCGCGAAATCTGATTTTGACAGGCATGCCGCTGGCCGCCGTCGCCGCTGCCAGTGGTTTTGCCGACCAAAGTCACATGACCCGGCATTTCATTCGGACCTTCGGCCTGACGCCGGGCCGTCTGGCCGCCATGACCGGCAGCGGGCCTGCGTCCACCACATTCTGGACGGGATGACTTCTTGTTTCGTCAATCCACATCTCTGCCCGACGCGGATGCGGACATGGCCGCACCGGCGGAACCGCATTGCCAGAACCCTTGACATCTCGAATAGCGTCTGCAATTTTCTTTGTCGGTCACCGTGATGTTTGTCTTCGATCAAAGCAGACGGTGATCCTGCCCGACGGGATCAACACCACGCAGGCTGTGTGGCCAAACGCTGGGCAGCCGAGCGGTGCAGGCCGACCGAACGTCGAAGCCGTGCGCAGATCGCCGGATCCACCGGCGCCCAGTTCCCCACGAAAGTTTCCGCTTGACCCAATTCAGTGCATTCGGCTTGGCCGAACCCATCCTTCGGGCCGTATCGGCCGAGGGCTATACAACCCCCACGCCCATTCAGTCCGACGCGATTCCGGCTTTGATGACCGGAGGCGACGTGCTCGGCACCGCCCAGACCGGCACCGGCAAGACCGCCGCCTTTGTGCTGCCGTTGCTGCATCGCCTGCACAGCCGGCAAATCCGCCCGGCGCGCCGGCACTGCCATGCCCTGGTCCTGGCCCCGACCCGCGAATTGGCCGCCCAGATCGTCGACAGCATACGCCGGTATGGCCGCTTTCTGCGCCCGACCACGGCCCTGGTCGTTGGTGGCGCCCGCCCCGGGCCGCAAATCGGCGCCCTGTCCCGCGGGGTCGACATCGTGGTGGCCACACCGGGCCGCCTGCTCGATCATCTCGGCAGCGGCGCCGTGTTCTTGGAGGACACGACGGCCATTGTCCTGGATGAAGCGGACCAGATGCTCGACCTGGGCTTTCTGCCGGCAATTCGGCAGATCATGGCCCAGGTGCCGGCCGCCCGGCAGACCGCGCTCTTTTCGGCGACGATGCCGGAGCCGATCCGGCGACTGGCCAACGCGTTCCTGAACCACCCGAAAACCGTTGCCGCCGGGCCGGTGTCGTGGCCGATCGACCGCATCGCGCAGTCGGTCATTCTGGTCGATCCGGCCACCAAGCGTGGCCATCTCATCAAGACCCTGGGCACCGCCGGTGTGGATCGCGCCATCGTGTTCACCCGCACCAAGCGCGGCGCCGATACCGTGCATGGTCACCTGCAGAAGGCCGGGTTCGCCGCCGCCGCCATCCACGGCAACAAGAGCCAGGGCCAGCGCGACCGTGCCCTCGGCGCGTTCCGCAATGGCGGTGTCAAGATTCTGGTCGCCACCGATATCGCGGCGCGCGGCATCGACGTGGACGCCGTATCCCATGTGGTCAACTATGATCTGCCGACCGTGCCGGAGGCATATGTCCACCGCATCGGCCGCACCGCCCGGGCCGGCAGCCAAGGTACGGCGATCTCCTTCTGCGATCCCACAGAACGCCGGCTGCTGCGCGACATCGAGCGGTTGATTGGCAGCCCCCTGCACACGGAGAATTGGTCTTCCAAGGCTCCCGCAACCGCGAGCGGCGATTCGGCGGCATCCCGCGGCATACGGTGCCGGGAGCCCAAAGCGCGGACGCGGCAGCGGCGCGAGGCCCGCCCAGCCGATGAGGCGCCAGACGCCGGTCTCGCTCGCATGCTGTGCCCCCACTGACATACTTCTGCCCTCAACCGAGGCTGCCACGTGCCCAAAGCGTGGCAAGGGCACTTTGGACCCTAACAAGAAACTAAGCTTGGCGTGTCCAAATATAGTAGCAAAAGCAAACTTCGCTGCTATATATGCGCTCGGAAAACTGGACTGTTTCATCCCC
>JANQJV010000358.1 GCA_028281465.1 Azospirillaceae bacterium
TGCCAGCCGGCCCGGACCACGGCCCAGCAGCTGGCCGCCAAGATGGCGGCGGTCCAGCCGGCACGGATGCCGGCGCGCCTCGTTCAGCGCCGAAACCGAACCTGTCATCAATGCGGGCCATGGGTATCAGACAACAAACATCAGTCACTGCTCAGGGTGTTGGGTCTGGAGAGGGCCACGGCAGGCCTTTGCGTGCGTCGAGTATGGCTTGGAAGGCTGCGACGCCATCGAGGCGTCCGGTATCGATGACGGACCGGATTTGAGTATGAACGCTGGCACCCCAATCGGACCGGCCGCAGTGTGTGACTTTGCGATGCACGACGCTGGGTCGCAAGGCGCGTTCGCTGACGGTGTGCGCGGCGTCTTCTCCCGCGGTGGCCGGTTCTTTTTCCAGCCATGGGGGCGCCACCCCAACGCACGCCCTCTTCGCTATCAACCCGCCAACGCACTTCACGACCCGTCTGACCAACCCCGTGCGCAGTGACGATGACAGCACGTTTTTTGTGTCGGCGCTGATGTCGTCCCATCGGTGACTTTACTGATGGCCGGGCACCGAGGTGTGTCAACAACGGTGCGACGGTGGGCCTGTCCAAACGCCATCCACTCGGCCAGCTATGGGCGACTCCCAGACCTCCGTCGGTTTTCGCGCAGCCCTTCAAGAGTCCTGCTCCGGTCACAACGGTGGCACCCTCGTCATGCGACGGCGCAGCAGCATCCACCGGGCCGGCGTGTTTCCCCCGTGCGTCGTCACATGTTTCCGGTGGCGACACAAGTCATCGGCATCAATGACGGAAATGGCGCAGGCGGGCAAAGACCATGGCCGCGCCACGGGAGTCAGCGGCAGCGACCACCTCGTCGTCGCGCACCGAACCACCGGGCTGGATCACGGCGCTGGCTCCAGCATCCAGACAGGTCAACAAACCGTCTGGAAACGGAAAAAAGGCATCGGAGGCTACGACGGATGCGTGCGTCCGAGTCATGACCTCGTCAGCCGCCATCGCCGCGTCGGCAGCTTTGAGGGCTGCCATACGAGCGCTATCGACCCGGCTCATCTGACCGGCTCCGATCCCAACGGTGGCGCCGCCGCGGGCAAAGACAATGGCATTCGATTTGACGTGCTTGCAAACCCGAAAGGCGAACAGAAGGTTACTGGTTTCCTCCTCGCTCGGTGCCCGCCGCGTCACGACCTCAAGCTGATCAGAACCAACGCGCCCCCTATCCCGATCCTGCAGCAGATAGCCGCCAGCCAGGCTACGCAGAGCTGATCCGCTCTCGGTCGGATCGGGCATCCCACTGGTCAGAAGCACTCGTAGGTTTTTCTTGGCGCTGAGCAGGGCCAAGGCATCGGTGTCGGCACCTGGAGCGATGACGACCTCGGCAAACAACGCACCAATGGCCACCGCCGTGTCGGCGTCCAAACGACGGTTAACAGCGATGATACCGCCGAATGCGCTGACCGGATCGCAGGCCAGGGCCCGTTTATAAGCCTGTGTCAAGTCCTCCGCCTCAGCAACGCCGCATGGGTTGGCGTGCTTTATGATAGCCACCGCCGGACGCTCGAATTCCGCGACCAGTTCGAACGCGGCGTCGGTATCGTTCAGGTTGTTGTAGCTCAGCTCCTTGCCCTGCACCTGGCGGGCCGTGGCCACACCGGGCCGGGCCGGGCCGCCAACGTATAGGGCCGCACGCTGGTGCGGGTTCTCGCCATAGCGCAACGTCTGGCGGCGTGCGGCGATCACGCTCAACGTCTCCGGAAACCATGGTGCATTCTCGCCGGCCATCGTGGCCTCACGGTCCGCGAACCAGGCTGCGATGGCCGCATCATAAGCGGCTGTATGGGCAAAGGCCGTTGCCGCCAATCGCCGGCGCGTGGCGGCAGAGAGGGCACCGCCCTGCGCGTCCAGCTCCGCAAGGAGGGCCGCATAGGCATCCGGATCGGTTACCACGGCAACATCGGCGTGGTTCTTGGCGGCGGCCCGGATCAGGGCCGGCCCGCCAATATCGATGCTATCGATGCATGCTGTTGACTCCGCTTGCCGTGCCACAATCTCAACAAACGGATAGAGGTTGACGACCACGAGATCGATCGGCGCGATGGAATGGGCGGCGAGTGCCTCCCAGTCGCCTGCATTGTCACGCCGCGCGAGGATGCCACCGTGGATTTTCGGATGCAGGGTCTTGACCCGGCCGGCCAAAATCTCGGGATGCCCGGTGTGGCTCGAAACATCGACCACGGTCAGGCCGCTCGCCCGCAAAGCAAGGGCCGACCCACCCGTCGACAACAGGGCCACGCCGTGCCCGGCCAAGGCCCGGGCGAAAACCACAAGTCCGGTTTTGTCCGATACGCTGAGCAAGGCCCGGCCAATCGGTCGCAACCCCTGCGTCGATACATCGCCCCCGCTTGCCATGCCCCTGCTCACTCCCTTGGTTCGACGGGAGAAGCGTCCGCTTGACCGGTGCCGTTTTCGGAATCGTCCCGGTCATCGCCGTGGCCAACCTGCAACGCCCATTTGACCGTCTGCCCACCTGGTGGCGTTTCGCCGGCCATGGCGATCTGCGTGGTCGGCACAGCCTCGTCACCGCGGCCGAAATACACGCTCTCCAGCACCTCCAGCGGATGCCCAGGGGCGGTGAAATACCAGGTACCACCGCTGGGCAACGTCAATTGCACCACATCCCCCGGCTCGAACACAGTAGCATCCACCGACGGATGCAAATGGAAACGCAACACGAACGGGCGCATCTCCGGTTTGGCTCCGATTGCCGGCTCCAAGAGATCTTCGCCGCGCAGATCATCACCCTCCTCGGACAGCCAAAGTCGTCGTTTGTGCAAGAACCCCAAGGTACGGGCGTAGCCATTGTGCCCGGTCACGACCATGGTGGCACCATCCAAGTCTACCCGTTCGCACGATACATGGCCCGGCCGCCGGCCAAGACCGCCCTCGTCTAGAATCTCCGTGGAGTTGGTTTCCGCCAGAGTCAGGGTGGAATGGGCCGCCGTGGCTGCCAAGGCCTGGCGCCACGGCCCCATCTGCGACGGATGGGCGCCGCAATTGACGATCAACCGGTCGCGGCCGACACTGACCTCAAAGCTCAGAGTACCAGCATGCGCGCGCAAATCGTTCCCGGTCTGGGCCGGCGCCCCGCTATCCACGATCACCACCGTGCGCCCGCCCACCAAACGCTGGAAACCGGCAAAGGTCGCGTTGCGCAGCGGCCGTCCCCGCGATTCCGCCTGCGTGAGAACCGCCTCGACCATGCCTGCATTGCTCTCATGGCTGCCGTTGAAGACAGCCAATCCGCCGTCGCCGTGGCGGAACAGTCGCAGCATGGGTGTCATACGCTCGATGGCATGGTTGAGAACGTCGGGCACCTGCGACTTGGTCACACGCAGAGCCGACCGAAGGTCGATCAGGTGGCGCAGATAGTTTAGCTGAACATTTGGGTTGCGCTCGACATGGCCACCGTCGGGCAGAATTTGTTTTGGCAACGAGCTCACCAGGAGCTTGACCGCCTGACTGCGATACCGTTCGCCGTCGGTCAGGCACAGGCTGCCATAGGCCAGTCCCTTCGCCGCTAAAAGAAGATCGAGGCCGTGCAGCGTTCCCGGCAAGAGACGGGCCAGATGCCGCGTCTGGCGGGCCAGACTGTCAAACATGCAGTATCGAAAGCCCTCGTCGGCGCTGACCCAAAAAAAGTCGTGCGTACCGACCCAGTTGGCGATCCGTGGTCCGAGCAGATCCGCGGTCCATGTGATGTCGGTCCACAGCGCATTCCATTCCAGCCAGCCGATCACCAGGCTGCGCGCCAAACGCCGGGCCTCATCACCGCCAACGGCGCGCAAATCGCGCAGCCATTCAAATCCGTGCAACCCATGGTGCCAGGCCGGCCCGGCGCCTTTGGGAAACCAATAGCGCTCTTCGAGCGGCCTGCCGTCCAGACGGTAGCTCTGACCGGCGAAACTGAACAATCCCTCCATGATCGCCGCACCAGCCTCGGGATCGCCTGGCCAAGGATCCGGCGGAATCGCTTCGAGCGCCGTGAGCCGCCGGCCGCTCAAGCTCAAGTTGTAAAGCGGATTACCATACGTAAACGCGCGAAGGCCCTCATTCACGCGTCCCACACTGTTGCGCGATTGGCTCATTCCTGGTTCGCTCCGATGCCCGGCGCCTCCCCGGTGCGTTCTGGGTAGCAAGTTCTCGGCCCCCCCGCAAGCCGACCTCGGTGGGTCGCCCGGGGTTAGACCGTGCGCCGCAGACGCGCCATGAAAAAGCCGTCCAGGCCACCGACCGCAGTGAGGTGCACGCCAGGCAGGGTGCGTACGGTGCCCGCGGGAGTGACTATATCGACCAGGCCACCGACCTCGTCCGGGCGGATCGGCAGCGGTTCGGCCGGCGCACCCGCGGCCAGCCAGCGCGCGATCTGCCGCTCGCCTTCCTCCGGCTGCAGGGAACACGTGACGTACAGCAACAGGCCACCGGGTCTCACCATGGCGATCGCATTATCGAGCAAACGAGCCTGCACCGCCGACAAGGCATGCAGATCAGCCGGTGTCTTCAGATGGGCAATGTCAGGATGCCGACGGATGGTCCCGGTCGCGGTGCACGGGGCGTCGAGCAGCACTGCGTCGGCCGGCGTGTCCGGCCGCCAGACGGTCGCGTCGGCACGGACCGTCTCCACATGCCGAACCAACCCCAGACGCCGCAGCGTCTCTTTTAGGCGCTCCAACCGTGCCTGGGACCGATCGACCGCCACGACCCGAGCACCCGCCAAGGCGAGCTGTGCCGTCTTGCCACCCGGGGCCGCACAAGCGTCAATCACCATCCGGCCCGGTGCCGGATCCAGCAAGGGAACCGCAAGCGACGCGGCCGCGTCCTGTACCCACCACGCCCCGTCCCCATAGCCGTCCAGGGCCGTGATGACCCCGCTGGCAGAAAGCCGCACGGTCCCGGTCGGCAACAGCCGACCTCCCAGCCGATCGACCCAGGCCGTCGGCTCCCCCGCCACGGTCAGATCGAGCGGTGGCTCTTGGAGATGGGCTTCCGCCATGCGCTCCGCCGTTGATGGACCATAGGCGGCGCTCCAGGCCTGCCAGATCCAGTCCGGCAACAACGTCGGCCCGACCGGCCCGGTGGTCCAGCACTCGACCGGGCCGGCCGCCAATGCTCGAAGCACGGCGTTGACGAATCCGCGCGCTTGGCCACGATGTCGTTCGTCAATCAAGGCGACTGATGTTTTGACGGCGGCATGGGCCGGTGTGCCCAAGAACAGGAGCTGCACGGCACCGAGCCGCAGCACGTCCATGACCACAGGGTCGAGCGCGCTCTGTCGACGCGTCAACTGGGCGACCACCGCCCGATCGATCTGACCCAAGCGGCGCAACACGGTGGCCACCAGAAGCCGCACGAAGGCCCGATCGCGTGTCGCCAATTCGGCCAGTGCACAGTGCCCAGCCAAGACCTCGTCCAGTGGCTGCCGGCGACGCAACACAGCCCACAGCACATCCAAAGCCAGCCGGCGCGATGCCAGACCCGGGCCAATGCCGCGCCTTCCGCCCGACCCATCGTGTCTCGGCGAGGGGGGCACCGCTAGCGGGCCATTCCAGTTTGGGCGGAAACCGCCTGGACCGGCGGACCGAAGCTGCTCCACGCCAACTCATGCACGAAGTAAATGGCGCCGTCGATCACCGTGTTGCCCATGGCCAACGCCTGGGACAGGAGGAAATCGCCGGTGATAGCATAGCCGGTGAGCATGACATTGGCGTAGCTCACGAATCGATAGCTCACCGTCTTGGCCACGGCCACGCCAAGCGGTACGTCCTGCGGGTCTGGACCAAAGGTCGACCAAACCAGCTCATGGCCATAATAGAGCAAACTGGACAAGACGGCGTTCAGCAACGCCAAACCGCCACCGACCGCGAGGCTGCCGCTCCAGAACGTGCCAATCACCAGCACATCGATGGTCGCGAGTACGCGGTAAGATACCGTCTTGTAAGCACCGATCTGCCAGGCCGGCCAAGCCTCAACGGACTCCCCAGCCGGGATCGGGGAGAATGGCCGCGGCGGATCGAACACCTCGGCGGCCGGATCGATCGCGACCCAGTACACGTCTACGGGCGGCGCCGCTAAACCGGGGCGTGCGAACAGGATCAGGAGGCCAAACAGGCCGATGACCAGACAACGCGAACCGCCGACCAAACGCCCGACCGGCCGAGCAGACAAGCCCACGGCTCAACCGAACGGCAGCCGTTCTGCCGCGAGGGTGCCGGTTTCATCCAAGCGAGCCAACAACTCGTCTCGCACGGTCCCAACCTGGTCATTGTCGATCTGGCAGGTCCCTGCCGCTTCGTGACCACCGCCACCGAACTCCAGCATGAGCGCTCCGATGTTCACAGCCGAGTTGCGATTGACGATCGAACGGCCGACGGCAAAAACCGTGTTCCGTTGCTTGAGCCCCCACATCACATGCATCGATACAAGGGCCGACGGGTGCAGGGCGTAGATCATGAACCGGTTACCAGCGAAAATCGTGGCCTCATCGCGCAGATCGACCACGACCACAGTGCCGTGCATGTGGGAACACCGATCCAGTTGTTCGATGAATTTCGGCTCGTGGTCGCGGTACAGATCGACCCGCTCCCTGACATCGGGCAACTCTAAAATTTCCTCAATGCTATGACTACGGCAATATTTTATCAGCTCCATCATCAATTGATAATTCGAGACTCGGAAATCGCGAAACCGACCGAGTCCGGTGCGGGCATCCATAATGAAATTGAGCAGGGTCCACCCCTGCGGCGCAAGGATATCGGATTTCCGAAACTGCGCGGAGTCCGCCTGATCGACCGCCTGCATCATCTCTACGGAAACGCGCGGAAATGCCGGTTCGCCACCATAGTGGCGATAGACGACGCGCGCTGCCGACGGGGCGCTGGCATCGATGATCTGGTTGGCACGCGCCCCACCGAGCCGCTCAACCTCGCTGGCATGGTGATCGAACACCAGATGCGCAGTCTCTACATAGGGCAGGTTGCAGGTGATATCGCGGTCGGTGATATCGACCTTGCCGTCTTGCATGTCCTTGGGGTGGACGAACTTGATATCATCAATGATCCCTAATTCCTGCAAAAGGACGGCACACACGAGGCCATCGAAATCCGATCGGGTCACCAGCCGGTAGGTCGTCTCGGCCATCGCATCCCCCAAACGCCAACAAACCAGGGCCAAGGGCCCTCACGCACGGCACTAGCGTTAACCGGTTTTTCCCGGTCATGCCATGGCGAACTGATGCGGGACCAACCCTTCGCCGTGTTTGATCAACCCCACGGACGCGGCGGCGTCCGCGTGTCCCAAGGCCCGGCCGGCCCACCCGGCTGGGATCGGGCTTCTCCGGCGGCCGGCCTACCGGTCGACACCATGAGACGCAAACGACGGATCCGTTCGGCCATCGGCGGATGTGTGGAAAACAGGCCGTCAATTGAATGGACGTGGAGTGGGTTGACAATAAACATGTGGGCGGTGGCCGGATTGCGTTCGGCAACGTGATTGTCGATCCGCCCGGCGGCAAGCTGGAGCCGCTCCAAGGCCCCAGCCAGCCATTGCGGCCGGCCACAAATTTCGGCGCCGACGCGGTCAGCCTCGTATTCGCGTGCCCGACTGATCGCCATCTGCACAATCATGGCCGCGATCGGTGCCACAATCATGATTATGATCGTGCCGACAACCCCCAGTGGATTGTTGCGGTCATTACCCCCGAAGAAGAACGCGAAGTTAGACAGCATCGACAATGCACCGGCGATGGTCGCCGTGATGGTCATGATCAATGTGTCGCGGTTCTTGACGTGCGCCAGTTCATGCGCCATGACGCCGGCAATCTGCTCGCGGCTGAGGTGACGAAGCAGGCCGGTGGTGGCAGCCACGGCCGCGTTCTGAGGGTCGCGACCGGTGGCAAAGGCGTTCGGCTGATCGTTGACGATGAGATACACCTTCGGCATGGGCAACCCCGCTTTGCCCGCAAGCTGTTCCACCACCCGATAAAGCTCAGGCGCAGAGCGTGCATCGACCTCTCGGGCCCCGTACATGGACAGAACCATGGTGCCCGAATTCCAATAGGCAAACACATTCATGCCGACGGCGAGCACCAAGGCCACCGCCATCCCGCCCGGTCCGCCAATCAGATGACCGACAGCGACGAACAGCGCCGTCAAACCGGCCAGCAGAATGGCTGTTCTGAAATAGCTGGTCACGACACCACCCATACGACACCTGCCATTGCGGCTCCTCAAAACGACGGCCAATTATATGGGAGCCGGCGACAGCCCGCTTCAAGATGGCGGTCGCGCTGCCGAGCTTTTGGCCACTCCCTCGCATGACTTTGGAGACCGTGATGACACCTGCGACGGGTGCTCAGACGACGACCATTCCGCCCGCCCACACGGGGCGCAACGACGAGTCCCGAGGGCAGGAAGGCGGACCGACCCGGCCCGCCATCCCGACCCAGGCTCCGGGCGAGATTGGCGGACCACCGGGACCGGAACCGACCCGCTACGGCGATTGGGAGAACAAAGGTCGTTGCAGCGATTTCTGACACCGAGGCGTGCCGATGTCGCGACACGGCTACGTCGGTGCCCTATTTCCAGTCGATTAACGAATACGGCTTTAAGACACTGCATCAGTACGATATCATGATTGACGATATGCTTAGTAGCGATTGAGCATGTTTGGCAGATACTTTGACTGAGAGTTGCAAACTTGGACAACGGCTATGCGACCATTGAATAAAAGACGCAGCAGTACACATGTCATGTCGCCGGTCCTGGAGCAGATCCTGTTCGGCGGATCAAGCGTATCGCTGAATCTTCTTGAAATAACCCCTCATATCGAACACGCCGAGTCGCGTATGTTCAGATGTCACGCACTTAACCAAACCATCGTTTTCAAATACCCGAGCTTCTCCGAAAGGCTGGACGATGATGTCTCGGCCTGGTTTGATCCAGACGAGGAGTTTTCGGATGATTTTAGACCCATCGAGACGGCGCTGTATATTCCGAACAATACGGGAGTACCGGACGGTGGGGGCCATGCAATTTACCTGCGTCAGGAAAATTACGAAGGTTTGGTACGCGAATACCTCGGCCTGGATGTGACCGACCGCGATCCGGAATTCCAGCGCGATGTGCACATCCTGAACGCACTGGACGGCATCCCATCGCTCGATGCCTTCCTGGTACGCACGTGTTTTGAGGTCGACAAATTGATTGTGGATGATCGCTATTTCGCCATTTCCGAGGAAGAGGACTATCAGATTCGACGGATCATCGCCCAACGCATCGAACCCATTATCCGCAAGGCACTTGACCACGGGGCTGGAGCTGGCGGGTCTCGGATCGACCGGTTCCTCGAAGCGATCTGGGATCCACAATTGCCCGAAGCGAAACTGTTCATCTCTGCCTTCGGCATCCGGGAAATCGAAGCAGCACCGGTGTTCGCCGCCTGGAAAGGCGTGACATTCTATGAGTACCAGTTGCGCCGCACGGCATCCCGTGTGCGCAAATTTCAGGAATGGCTGAAAAGCCCAGCATCGATTCCCGTCGACATTCGAATGAACAAAATGTACGAACCGCAACTCAACATGTTCAAGCAGAAAATTGCCCAGCAAATTGAAAAAGTTCTCTATGACCTGAAGGCAATATTGAATGATTATGAGGTTTGCTACAAGACCTTCTTAGAAGGAGAGCCGCGTCATTTTATTAACTTCCTGAAAGCAGTGCGAAAAAAGTACTGGCTGATGGGCTACTGCGTTTCTTCACTTAGCAGTGTATCTCACATTTATTCGCGGTTCACCCGTAATGCACCAGAAAACCGGCTCCACTTCGAAAAAACCAATCAAATGCTGCGGCAAATGGATGTCGCCATGAATCGCCGCCGCGAACGCGAAGCGTCGTTTTGAATGACGGCCGGCGCGGCTGGATCGCAGATATCTAACCTATATGGGAACGATTGAAGCACGGCTCACGTAGGACAACGCCTTAGGACCTCGCGTGTTTTCCGCTCACTTCGGTTCATCGACACCGCTCTAACCATTTGACTTTACAGCAAATTCTGATAGCTGAATGGATCAATCTGCGCGAGACCTGCTTTAGAACCGGTTGTATGGCATGGTGGCGTTCTCTGAATAGTCGCAGTGCCTCGCCCATGGTGCCGCACCGCATCGTCCTGCCGCCGGCCGGTTTCGTGATCGCTGCTTGGGCATCGCCAGATGGGCAAGCGGGCGAAGGGCTCAATGGCCCGGTGCCAGACCAAAACCAGCCCGTGGTGGTCCCTGATACGCCGGAGGTGCGCGTCCAGTCATGACGGGGGCTGCGTGTTGCCACTTTCGCCGGCCCGCACGGTATCGACGCACCGGAGATGGGCGGCACCTCTCCGGCGAAAACCATGCGGTCGGCTCAGTCCCAACCGATGCTCCAAGCCCGGGTCGATGCCACCACGATCCACCCTCACCGCGTCCGATGCGGCAGATTCGCCGGCGAGATGGTGGCGACGGCACGACACCAGGCGAAACGGATATCGGCCAGAGGCTGGGTGGCGCGCGGCCTCGCTGTAACCGGCCGCGGTGGCCGTCGCTTGCACTGGCATCACGACCATCGGGATCAGGGTCCAAGAACCGTCAGGGTGAGGCCGCCCTCACCTCTGCCACCACCGCTGGACGCCGGGCCACGTCGGGCATACATTATCGGCCTTGAGGGCCCCGACCTCTGGCGGGGCTTGGCGCCACGCCGGCGCGTTTGGCAAGGTCGGACCCTGTCGATGTTCACGTCCTATGTTCAGGCGGTGATGCTGGCGATCCTATTGTCGCTGTTCGGCTTCGGCTTCGGTTGGATCATCTCGGTGATCGCCGTACAGATGGTGGAACGCCGCGACGTACTCGACTCGATCCGCCAGGTGATTGCCCAGCGAGCCCGGCTGGAAACCGCGTTCGAACACCGCCGCGAGACACTGCGCGGCCAATTCGCAGACTTAGAGCGGGCGATCGTCGCGGGCAGCAAACGGCGCCAAACAATGGAAAAGCAGCTCATCGACGTGAAAACCAGCGGCGATGTTCTGGTTCGTCTAGTCGGCGACGAGAACGCAGACTACGAATGTTTTCTCGCCCGGATTGGCAACCGCTACGTCTCTTCACGCGGTGATGTTGACCAAAAGCACGCGTTCATCGACAGTTCATGGGCCAGCCCACAGATTGTTGAAATCTGGGCTCCGAGCATGGGTGAAGCACGATCATTGCTGGAAAAACGTTATCCTCCGGCTTTCGGCTATACCGTCCACCATCTCTCCGCTGTCGAGCCGGAGGATTTGCCGAAGCTTTTGGTCTGAATCTGAATGTCGCTCCATTTCGGTTTCGCCATCGTCATCGGCTTGATCTGCCTGATCGGCGGGCTGGCACGGGCCGCCCGCAACGTCGAGGCAGCCCAGCATCGCGTCGCCAAGCTGGTCGGCCACAAGGAGACGCAGGTCGACCGGATCAAACGCGTTGCGCGGCAAACGCTACAAATGCGTCGGGATCTCAGGGCACAGCGCCATCGACTAGATATGGTTGAATTGGATTGCGGCTCCCTGGAGGAACGCATCCGCCACGCCTCGAGCGTCGATCGCCGGCTCTATGTCCTCGACGATCGACGCACGCCGAACGATCAAACCTTCATCGCAGTGGTCAGCCACGGCGACTATGCCCATCAGATCAACGCGCGCGCCCGCCCCGATGTTGTGCGCGCCTGGTACCATGGCCGCCGCTTTGTTGTTTGGGCCCTGGACAAGCCGAAGGCACGGAACAAAGTCTTCACCCGGTTTCCGGAACGAAGCGGTTATCACCTGCGGTCGTTGTTGAGCGAAGACGAACACCACGACAAAGGTAACCCCGCGGCGCGACCACCGGATGCCACCAGCGGACAGACTCGTTCAGTGCAGAACACCTGACCGCTTGGCGTTGCCACCGCCTGGCCGAACATGAGAGATCCAACCGTTGCAACCCTCGAGCGCACCGCAATGCCAATCGTAGGTACCGCCGCACACGGCCCGGCCGTTGCGCCGCGCGCCGTGGCCATCTGGCTCTTCTGCAGCGCTGCCATGGTTTTCGCCATGGCGGTGATCGGCGCCATCACGCGGCTGACCGAATCCGGTCTCTCAATGGTGGAATGGCGGCCCCTGATCGGCGCGCTGCCGCCCTTGTCCGAGGCCGAGTGGCAACGCGTCTTCCAGCTTTATCAAGCAACGCCCGAATACCAGCACAAACATTATTGGATGGGGATCGACGATTTCAAAACGATCTTCTTTTGGGAGTGGCTGCATCGGTTGTGGGGTCGGCTGATTGGTGTCGTCTATCTGGTGCCTTTGGCCTGGTTCTGGGCGTCCGGCACTCTGCCCACCGACCTCCGGCCACGGTTGCTTGGGCTGCTGGCGCTTGGCGCCCTGCAAGGCCTCATGGGATGGTACATGGTCATGAGTGGGTTGGTCGACCGACCCTCGGTCAGCCACTACCGGCTCGCCCTGCACCTCGGATTAGCGTTCATCCTGTTTGCCCTGTTGATTTCCACGGCCCTTGCGGTGCTGCATCCCAAACCGGTCAGGACAGCCGGACGTCGATCGCTGGTACCGGCCCCAACCCAAAGCCGGCTGTTGGGCTGGCTGTTGGCGGCGGCCGGCTTACTCGGCCTCACCATCGTGTGGGGCGCATTCGTTGCCGGCATGGACGCTGGACTGATCTACAACACCTGGCCGCTGATGGGGAACCGTTGGTTGGCTCCGGAGATCGGTGCCGTGACGCCGCTGTGGCTGGACGCCGTCGAAAACCACGCCACGGTCCAGTTCGTGCACCGCTGGCTGGCCGTCCTGGCCGGCGCCGGCCTCCTAGCCGCCGCCGCCGCGGTTTGGCGCGCGACCACCGATGCCTGCTCGCGACGCCTGGCGCTCGCCCTCGGCACCATGACCTTGGTTCAGATTGCCCTGGGGATCGCCACACTGCTCTATTCAGTACCAATCGTACTGGCGGCGCTGCATCAGGCCGGAGCCTTTGCTCTCGTTGGCCTTCTGGTCGGCTTGCACCATCGACAGTCGCGGCTGGCGCCTTGATCAAGAGGAAGACCGGTGCCCAGATTTCCGTCGGTCGCGCCTATCGTCGAGACTGTTCACCGTGGCTTCCTCGGCCGTCTCTGGGCACCAACCATCGGGCGCGCGCGTCATCCTTCCTGTCAAGCAGCTCCGTCACCTCCTCGCCATCTGATCGGGTGGCCGCTGGCGCCGAACGATGACGCCGTATGGCTCCCCAGCGTGCAGAGTGTCCAAGTACCCTCCAGAGCGTTTTCAGCCGAAGTGTCTGCGGTTCGGCGGTTCGACAAGGCGACAAAACAAAGAGCTAACAAGAAACGAACGGTGCCGTTGGGCACAAACGGGTCCATCCGGGGAGGCCTTTGCGTGGGAGCGCCGACGCCTCGTCGGCCTCGTGTGCACGCC
>JANQJV010000418.1 GCA_028281465.1 Azospirillaceae bacterium
ATCGCAACCCGCTACGAGAAGACATCTCGCCACTTCCTCGCAATGCTACATCTTGTAGCAACGATCATCTGGCTACGCTAAATGTCTACAGGCCCTAGAAGGCGCGACTTTCGCCCCCGTCCACAGCCACGGCGGCACCGTTCAGGAGGCTGGCGCGGGCGGAGCAGACGAAGGCGACGACTGCGGCAACCTCTTCCGGTGTGCCGAGCCGAGCCAGCGGAAACTCGGCGTCGAGGCGTGCCTGAAATCCGTCGGGGTTGCGGTCCCGTTCAGCCGCCCAACCCGTATCGGGGATCATGATGCTCCCGGGAGCAACGCTGTTGAACGTGATGCCATCGCGCGCCAAATCGGGCATCATGCCGAGGGTTTTCATGAGGCTGGTCTGGGCCGCCTTGGCCACATTGAACCACGGCCGACCGCCACCTTCTCGACCAAGGCGGGACGTGATGGTGACGACCCGGCCCCACTGGCGCCGACGCATTTCCGGCAATAGGGCGACGGTGAACCGGATTGCGGCGAGTGCGTTTTTGGTGAACACCTCGACCCATACCCGCTCCTCGGTTTCCTCGACCGATGGTTGGCCCCAACGGCCACCGCCGCCGACATTGTTGACCAGAATATCGACACCGCCCCAACGCGCTGTGATGTGGGCGAGCGTTTGCTCGATGTCGTGTTCGGCCAGAACGTCGCACCGCATCGTCATCACCTCGGTGCCGTGGCACGAAAGTGTTTCCGCGGCCGCGGCCAGTCGATCGGCGGTGCGGGAGCAAATCGCGATGTGACAGCCTTCGGCCGCGAGCGCCTGCGCAGTCGCCAACCCGATGCCGTGGCTACCGCCGGTGATCAACGCCCGCTTTCCTGCAATGCCAAGGTCCATCAAGTCACCTCGCTGCCAATCGGTCGCCAGATCAACTGGGAATAGCCTTCGAGCAACAGGCTACCGACAAACGCCCGCTTCATCTTCACGATCTCCACCCGACCCTCGGCGGCCAGCGCCTGCAGGCGCCGCGGCCAGCCATGCCAGAAATTGCGCGCCTCGTGAATTCGGATCGCCAGATGATCGACTAGGCTCTCCGGATCATACCAATCAACGATCGGCTCGACATGGACGCACAGCCGTGGGCGTTTGGCGATGAGGAAATCAAGGAAGGCTTGGTTGCGCTCTCCGGTCTGCTCCAGGGCCCCGATGGTCAGGACTGCGCTGTTGGGCGGCATGTCCAGTTGCCGGTCAGGTTCGAAGAAGTCGAATAGCCGACCCTTGGTGCGCAATCCGTGGTCGGCCCGCAGACGTTCGACGATCTCCACCGAGGGTTCCACCCAGTCCAGACCAATGATCTCGGCCTTGGGATAGAGCCGTGCCAGTTCGGCGACATTGAAACCCGAACCGCTGCCGAACTCGAAGATATGCGAGACGTTGCCGAAATAGCTGCGCAGGAGCCAGTCGCGGAACACCTGGTACCAGCGTAACTCAAAATCGGCCGACGCCGGCATTACGAAGTCGCCGAACAGCCGCATTGGCACCCCTGGTCGAATGTAGCGCGGCACCAAGGCTGTGACGTCGCCGCCCGCGGCGACATAATCGTTCAGGCTTTCGTCCCAACCGCGCAGCCAGCGTGACCGATCACCGAATTTGACGATCGAGAACTCGCGTCGATCGATCCGCTTCAACAAGTCCACGACAACCCGGTCGCGCGCCGCCCCGGTCATCATCTCGTACCGCCAGTCGCCGGCCTCTATGAGGGCCCGGGTCGTCTCGGGTAGATCCTGCTGGGTGCAGCCGAAAAGGGTGGCAAAGTCGGCGAGCGATAGGCACTTGGATGCGGTCACGGCCATGATGCCTCTCGTGCGGAATGGTCATGCCCATCCTCAGAACGGGCCTTTGAACCGGTTTTCGTGGTTGTAGAAATCGACCCCGGCCAGGTCGAACGGCCCGCAGCCGAGCATGTCTTCCACCACGTGGACGATGGTCTCCGCATTTGGGTAGAATACGTTTTCGAGCGCGCGAACGGTCGGGCAGGGCGTGTGGGCCCAGCCCAGGCGCCGCACCGGTTTGGTCAATTGCCCAAAACACCGTTCCGTGATGCTGGCCGCGAGCTCTGCGCTGAAACCGCTGAACACCCAGTCGCAGTCGGCAACGATGCAGGTTCGGGTCCGACTGACCGACGCCGCCAAGGTGTCGACGTCGAGCGGTGCCAGGGTGCGTGGATCAATCACTTCAAGCTCGATGCCGTGGCGCGCCAGGATATCGGCGGCATGCATGGCCTCCACGACCATCCAGGACACCGCGACGACGGTGAGATCGCGGCCGCGACGCAGCACCCGTGCGGTCCCGATGGGTGACGCCGCTGCGTCCTCGGGCACCGCATCAACCGCCCAGTGCAACCACCGATGCTCCAGGAAGATCACCGGATCTTCCGAACGGATCGCCGCGATCATCAGTCCTTTGGCGTCCACCGGGGTCGTCGGAGCCACCACCTTGAGGCCGGGAACATGGGTGAAATAGGAGATCAGACTCTTGGAATGCTGGGCTCCCTGGCCCCACCCCCGGCCGATGATGGCGCGGATCACCAAGGGGATCGGGGTCCGTCCGCCGGTGGTGTAATTGTAGCAGGAAATCATGTTGACCAACTGGTTCATGGCCAACAGCAGAAAATCGACCCGGATATGAACATGGACCGGACGCAGACCGCGCAGCGCTGCACCGAGTGCGAAACCGGTCATGCTTTCTTCACTGATCGGGGTGTCGAAACAGCGCTCGGCGCCGAACTGTTCCTCGAGACCCGCCGTGGTTCCAAAAATCTTGGCGTGGCTGGGAACGCCGATGCCGAAGACGAAAACCGTCGGGTCTCGTTCCATCTCTTGGACCATGGCTTCTCGGACCGCCTCGGCAAAACTAAGACGTCTCATGGAACACTCCCCGGTAAAGCCGGTCGGGGGCCGGGACCGAAGCGGCCAGAGCCTGCGCGATGCTGATCTCGATCGCCCGGTCGGTTGCTTGCTCGTGATCGGCCAAAATCTCTTCGGAGAGGCCGCGTCGGATCAACCGGGCACGCTGGGTTGCCACACAGTCCCGCGCGCGCCAGCTTTGTACGTCGTCCGGTTCGCGGTAGCAGGCGTCACCGTCCGGTGCAATGCCGATGTGGTCGAGATAGCGGCAGCACTTGAGGTTGAAGAACACGGGGCACCGTCGTTCGCGGGCGGCGGCAATCGCTTCGCGCGTCAGAAAATAAATCGTCTCAACATCATTGGACTCATCTTCATACACGAGACAATCAAACCCACGAACGATGGCGGTGAGTGAGGCATAGCCACGTCTCAAAGATTTCGGTGTATGGACGGCGTAGTCGTTATCCTCGCAGACAAACAACAGTGGCAGGCGGAAGAGGCTGGCAACGTTGATAGATTCCCAGAAGGTTCCCTCGTCGACCGCGCCATCGCCGAAGAATGCGACCACGGTACGCCCGGTGCCGAGGCGCTCATTGGCGAACGCCGCGCCTACCGCCACCGAAATGTTGCTCCCAACGATCGCGGTGGCACCCAGCATGCCGGCCTCCGGTGCGGACAAGTGCATGGATCCGCTCTTGCCGTCCGCGGTGCCCGTCACCCGTCCATGCAGCTCGGCAAAGAAACGGCCATGATCACCGGTCTGCGCAAGAAACGGCGCATGACTGCGATAGGTGGCGAGGATGTCCGCCTTTCCTGCGAGAGCATGACAAATCCCAACCGGGATCGCCTCTTGGCCCATGGACATGTGCATGGGCGTCTTCATCTCGTCATCCGGGTAATGGCGGACGATGTACTCTTCACAGCGTCGCGCCAGGTACAGCCCCTTATAAAGAGCAAACCCGAGTTCGATTGACATCTCCTGTCGTCTCCGCCGCTCTTGCCGACGCTTCGACCGTCCTAAAACGGCCCCCGGAACGTCTTATAAAAATCCGCCATCGAGCGCTCGTCGGGCAGGTCGATCGCTGGATTGTCACCCCCAGTGACCAGGCGTACGATCGCCTGCATCAAATCGCGCAGGTTTGGATAGAACATGTCTTCAAGGCTCTTGGCCGTGGGACAGGGGGCCGGCTGCATGCCCAGCATCGCCACCGGCGCGGTGAGCACATGAGGTGCGGTGCCGGCGACGATCCGGCAGACCTCCGCCGCAACGCCGTAAGCAAGCCAGCTTGTATCGGCGATCAAGAGCTTTCCGGTTCGTGCGACACTGTCGAGGATCAGGTCGCGATCCGGATGGGAGGGGCAGTGCAGATCGATGATCTCGCACTCGATGTCGTGGGGGGCCAGCCGTTCCGCCGCGCGCTTGGCTTCTAAAACCATGATGGAGGTTGCCACAATGGTCACGTCGCGCCCGCGTCGCTCCAGGCGCGACGTGAACGGCGGCGTCCCCGATTGGGATGCCGACGGGGATTGGGGCGCAGGGTCCGACCGAAACGCCAACTCGTACATCAGCCTGTGTTCCAGCGAGATGACGGGACCACGATGATGCGCGATCGCGTAAGCATAAGTCTCGCGAATGGCTTCGGGCGTGGACGGCATCACCACGACCAGGCCCGGGGTATGGGCGAACATGGATTGTGGGCTCTGCGAGTGCTGTGCGCCTTGGCCCCAGCTTCGGCCGATCACCAGCCGAACCAGCATGGGCACTTCAAACAGGCCACCGAACATGTACCGGTATTTGGCGGCCAGGTTGATCATCTGGTTCATGGCCAGAAACGCGAAGTCGGCGCGGATATGCGTGTTGATCGGGTACAGACCGTTCAGCGCCGCCCCGAGGCAGATGCCCAGGCTGCCTTCCTCCATCAGTGGCGTTTCGATCACGCGCCGGGGGCCGAACCGCTCACCGAGACCGATGGTCGTGCCGAAGATGCCTTTGTGATCGGTTACACCTTGACCGATGATAACGGTATGATCATGACGGATCAGCGCCTGTTCCATCGCCTCGAACAGCGCGTCGCGATAGGTCTGGATTGAAGCTGCGGTCATGGCTTGCGGGCTTTCATCCATGCGGGCCGCTGCGCACGGCTCGGGTTAGACCACATCGCTCAGAAGGTCTTCGTGTTCCGGCCACGGGCTCGCCCGAGCAAAGGCTTCGGCACGATCGATCTCGGCCGTGATCTCAGGTGTCAGCCGGGCGATCCGGTCCGTGTCCTGGATGAGCGGGTCTCGGTCCTGCCAGTCTTCGAGCCCAATCCGCCTTCTGTACCCGGCACCGAAATCCTCTGCGGGCCCAACATGCTCGCGTGAGCGATAGGTGGCGACCTCCAGGTACCGTGGCCGCCCGTCGCGTCGAATCTCGCGCACCAGGGCGTCCGTGGCGTCGGCAATAGCCAGGAAATCCCAGCCATCTGTTAGCGTCTCGGCGGGGATGCCATAAAGACGGGCCTGGTCGATCATTCGGTAGGCCTGCCGCTCCGCCAGAGAGGCATGGACCGCCAGACCATTGTTCTCGCAGACAAAAAGCACGGGCAGGCCGTGCAATGCGGCGAAATTCAAGGATTCGTGGTAGACTCCCTCCTCCGTGGCGCCATCACCAAACGCGGTCACGATCACCTGGTTCGTGTTGCGCACCCGGGCGGCCAGTGCCGCTCCGACGGCATGGGGAATAGCGCTCGCCACCACCGCCGACGATCCCATCATCCCAACGGCCGGTGCCGCCAGATGCATGGACCCGGCCTTGCCTTTGGAAACGCCGCCGATCTTACCGAACAACTCTGCAAACATCGCATTGAGGTCGCCGCCGCGGGCAAGGTAGTAGGCATGGCCGCGATAGGTGCCGAAGAGCAGGTCGTTTCGTTGCAACGGTTCGCAGACACCCACTGCCACCGCTTCCTGGCCGATCGAAAGATGGACTGGACTTTGGATGCAGTCACTTGGGTAAAGATCAATGATCCGCTCTTCAACCAGCCGGATCAGCAGAGCCGTGCGAAACAGCCGATCGTGGCGATCCTTTGGGTCTGGTGTCACATCTGTCACCGGTCCGCTCCGTGCACGGTGGCTTCGGTCGCCGACGCCACGGCCGATACGATCACCGCCAGCGGGTCGTTCAGCAAATGGCAATTGAGCGCGATCTCTGCCATTGGAATTGCCACGAGGCCAGCCGTGTGATCGAAACCACCGGCCACAATCAGGTGCGGCAACGTCGACCGCCTCACAAGCTGTCGCTTTAGGTTCGCTTCGCCTGGCCAGTCCGCGAGCGGCCGGGCGCCGACGCCGAGAAAGAAGTGAATTCGGTTCGCAAATCGGTCCAAGTGCAGGCAACCGGCGCCCAGATGGGCGATGGCCGTGCAAGCATGGCCGGCTTCTTCTTCCACCTCGCGCGCCGCGGCTTGGTGCGGCGTTTCTCCGGTCTCAATCGCGCCGGCTGGGAATTCAAGGGTCTCGACCTGAACCGCAGGACGGAATTGCCGTACCATGACGAACTCGTCCGATTCATTCAATACAAGGCAGACGACGCCATCGCACCCGACGACCCGGTAGAATGGGGTGTCGTGGGGGTTCATGGTGCCCGGGGCGATCTCTTCGACCGAGAGCCATGGGGTCTGAAAAGCGATACGCGACGACACTGGGTCACTCCTGTTGGCAAATGGGCCGCGCACCGGTGCTGGGGTCTAACCATCCCATGGGCGAGGCCGCCATGGGCTCAATCCGACGATTGATAAATGATTCGGCAACCTGTGTCCTCAAAGCGAAATGGCACGAACACATAGTGGCGCAGGGCCCGGCGCACGTCTTCCTGACGCTCGGGCGGAACGAAGAACAGCATGAAGCCGGTACCGCCGGCACCGAGTAGTTTTCCGCCAATCACCCCTGCTCTGCGCCCTGTCTCGTAGATTTCATCGATTTGCGGTGTGCAGACCCGATCGCTGATTGTCCGCTTGAGCATCCAGGTTTCGTGAAGCATTTCGCCGAATGCCGTCAAATCGCCGCCGCGCAGGAGCCCAGCCGCCGGATCGACCATGGCACGCATCCGCCGGATTTCCGCTTTGCGGTCGGGCAGGCTGGTGACGATGGTGCGCGCAATCTCCGACGAAATCCGGCTGGTGCCCGTAAACATCAGCATCAGATGGTCGGCCAGCCGCCCGGTCAAGGCCGTGTCCAGGTTGAGGGGGGCGACGTCGATCGTATCGTCTGGGTTAAATCGGATGACATTCAAGCCGCCATGGGCAGCCGCAACCTGATCTTGGGAGCCCACCGAGTCCTTCAGCCAGTCCTGCTCAAGCTCGATCGCCAGACGCGCCAAGGAGGACGCCTGGATCGACTCGTTGCGCAACGCCAATAGGGCCCGGAGCAGACCGACCGCAAAGCTCGAGCTCGACCCCATTCCGGCTCGGGCCGGAAGATCGCCTTGATGCACGATTTCCAACCCGAGGCTGTCGTCGAAGCCAAGGCCCTGCAGTCCTTCGCGCACGGCCGGATGCAGGATTTCGGCGATCGAGTTGACAAGTTCGATATGGCTCCAAACGATCCGAAACCGTACATTGAAGAATGGCGGCAGAACCCGGCAAGAGATGAAACAGTACTTGTCGATCGTTGCCGACAGGACTGCGCCGCCCTCCTCGCGGTACCAGGATGGGTAGTCGCTTCCGCCGCCGAAAAAGGAGATGCGATAGGGGGTGCGGCTGATGACCATCGTCATGTCGGCTGGCTCCGGATCGCCGCACGATGATGGTCCAGCAGGTCGGATAACGTCTGCCGGGCCGAGATGGTTGGCGCCCAGCCCGTCGCCGCTACGAATTTACTGACGTCCGGTATCTGCAGTGTGACATCGGATGGACGCAACCGCGCTGGATCGACAACATGGCGGATGGGACACCGGGCGAGGGATTTCAGGGTTTCGAGGACCTCGCCGATGGTCATGGTTTCGCGGCCGCCGATGTTGTAGACGTCACCTGGGACGCCTTTCTCGAGCAGTAACCAGTAGGCGCGCACGGCGTCGCGCACGTCTGAAATCGTCCGGATACTGTCGAGGTTACCGACACGGACGGGTCCGTCCTGCAATCCGGCTTCGATCCGAGCAATTTGCAAGGCGAACGAGCTTTCCGCAAACACGGCACCGCGGCGGGGACCGGTGTGGGTGAACATGCGCGTTCGGATCAATTTCATGCCGTAGGACCGGCCGTATTGATACGCGACCATATCTTCGCCCACCTTTGAGACAGCATAAGGGCTGGCCGGACGCAACGGGTTCGTCTCTCGGATCGGCACTTCGTCGGCGGTCACCTGGCCATAGACTTCGGACGACGAGCAGATATGGATCAGCGGATCAAGGCCCTTGATCCGGACCGCATCAAGCAGGTTGGTCGTACCCACAACATTCGTCGTGAGGGTGTCGGCGGGCGCGCGGAAGCTCATGTCGACATACGACTGTGCGGCCAAGTGGAAGATGCGTTCAGGCTGGACCTCGCCCATAAGCATCACCAGAGAGGCCAGATCGCGCAGGTCAGCCTGGTGCAGCTCGACGCGTCCGAGAACCGCCTGAAGGTTATCGAGCGGGCTACGCCAACGGAGCAAGCCGTGTACGGATACCTCAGGATGATTTTCTATCAGGTATTCGGCAAGATGGCTTCCGACCATGCCGGTAATGCCGGTAACGAGAACTTTCATGAGACCTCTGCCCACCTCGATGCCAACCAACTTCGATCTCGTCGGGCAACAGTCGGTGCATTCAGCGACGGTGGTCGAGGGAGATATGGGAGACCGAGGTGCCGGTTATCGTCGTTTCAACCCTTTGAATCAATGGAAACTTCGGATGGTTAGCAAAGCGTTAATGTGCGGTGACGCCTGCCCGTCCTTAGGTGTCAGCACAATCAAGGCCACCTGCCGCGGATCGCGGCGCCCCGTCTGAGCTTAACGTGAGCGCGTGCCGGTCCCCGCCATCGTGGTACTGGCACGGCAGCCCTGCGCCAGCGGTCCCGTCGATGGTCCGCCGACGCCAGTTACTGGTGGTCGCGGAGGCCCTCCTCTGTCCAAATGGTGAGGCTCACCTCAGGCACCATCCTATGCCGCTGCTGTCCACGCGCCCGTTGCCGTGGTGGCGCAGCCTTGGTCGGCGAGGTTGCCATTGCCGCCATCACGGTGCGGACGTCGTCCAAGGACACCGGCCGGTCGCGTATCGGGTGACCCATGCCGGCGGCCAGGCAGCAGCACCAAGCGCCGTACGCCAACCGCCATCGCCCCCACGCGTCAGCGCCCCGATCTTGTCGACAGCGTCGGGGACGGCCACGTCCGGATAGTATTTTAGGGACATGGACGGTGGTGACTCCGGCGCGCGGAGCCGGCCTAGGCCAGGCGCTGGACGATGCGCTGGCCGGTCTTGCCGGTGGCGCCGGTGATGAGGATGGGGGCGTGGGCCATGGCAGGGTCTTTTCGGGCCCACGGTTTCTTCTGCGCCTGAGCACGCGCAGGGGATAGGCGATAGGGATTGGACGAGCAATGGTTTTGGGCCAGATTTTTTGCTGATCATCCAGAATGCTGGATACTTTGCCAAGTCGGGCATATGCTTCGGACATGACCGCACCGACCCGCAATCTGCCGAATCCGGCCGACCCGCTCGGCGAGACGCTGCACATGCTGCGCCTGACCGGCACGCTTTACGGCCGCGGCGAGATGACCGAGCCGTGGAGCATTGCCATTCCCACCCTGCCGGAGCTGATGAGTTTCCTGGTTGTCACGTCTGGACGCTGTTGGCTCACCCTCGATGGGGTGGCGCCGCGGCTGGTCGAGCCGGGCTGTCTGGCGCTGCTGCCGCATGGCATGCCGCACGTTATCGGCAGCGACCCGGCCCTGCCTGGCGATCCGCTGTTCGACCTGCCAATCGAGACGGTCAGCGACCGTTATGAGATCATGCGCCACGGTGGCGGCGGTGCCATGACGCGCACGATGTACGGTATGGTTCGTATCGATGGCGTGGCGGCCCGGCATCTGCTTGCGTTGTTGCCACCGGTGATCCACATCGACACGTGGGCGGAAGATGCCGGCAGTTGGCTGCAAAGCACCCTGCGCTTCATCGCCCAGGAGGCGGCGGCGCTGCGTCCGGGTGGCGAGGCGGTGATCACGCGGTTGGCTGATGTGCTGGTGATCCAGGCGATCCGCGCGTGGCTCGACGCTGCACCGGAGGCCGACCGAGGCTGGCTGAGGGCGCTGCGCGACGGCCAAATCGGCCGAGCCCTCGCCGTGATCCACCGCCAACCGGAGCGGGATTGGAGCGTGGCCGCTCTGGCGGAGCAGGTCGGCATGTCGCGCTCGGCCTTCTCGGCCCGCTTCACCGACCTGGTCGGCACCGCACCGATGACGTATTTGACCGATTGGCGCATGCAGGTTGCCCGTAGCCGCCTCTTGGACAGCACTGCCCCGCTGGCGACCATCGCGGGCGATCTCGGTTACCAGTCCGACGCCGCCTTCCACCGCGCATTTAAACGTGTCTTCGGCGTGCCGCCCGGCAGCTTGCGCCGACCGAGCGTCAGGGCCGTGGCGTAGGGCGGTCCGATTGCGGGACCATCTTCGGCCGTTCGCCGAGGTGTGCAGCGCCATCGCGCCGACGAACGCGGTGGTGCCCTGCTGGGGTCGCGGTTTGTCGGGGCCATGGGTCGGCGGAGGACGCGGTGAGCGGCAACATGGCGTCACGACCCATCGCCACGACCGACGTGGTTCGAGACTTTCAAATGAGAATGAGAACAGTTTGCAATACAGGCCGGCGTGGTGTAGACGGTCGGCATCGGGCCTGGCGGATACGCCGCGCCCGCAACGGACAACAGGGAGATGACGACACCATGGCTGGTTTCACCAAGCACGCACACCTCGGCCTCGCCGCCGCGGTCCTCGGTCTGGCCGCCGGGCCGGTTGCCGCGCAGGCGCTGAACCTGTACTCCTCGCGCCACTACGACACCGACTATGCGCTCTACCAGAATTTCACCGCAGAAAACGGCGCCACCGTCAATCTGATCGAGGCCGGCAGCGACGCGCTGATCGAACGCGTCGTCGCCGAAGGCGCCAACAGCCCGGCCGATGTGCTGATCACGGTGGACGCCGGCCGGCTGTGGCGGGCCGACGAGGCCGGATTGTTCCAGCCGGTGCAAAGCGCCGTGCTGGAAGAGCGCATCCCCGCTCACCTGCGGCACCCGGACGGTCATTGGTTCGGCTTTTCCAAGCGGGCCCGCGTGATCGTTTACAACCTGGCGAACGGCGCACCGGAAGGCCTCACCACCTATGAGGGTCTGGCCGATCCCGCCTACGCCGGCCAGCTATGCATCCGCAGCTCGACCAACATCTACAACCTGTCGTTGATGGCCTCGCTGATTCACCACCACGGCGAGGAAGTGGCCCAGGCCTGGGCGGAAGGCGTGGTCGCCAATTTCGCCCGTCCACCACAGGGCAACGATACGGCGCAGATCCGTGCCGTCGCCGCCGGCGAATGCGACCTTGCTCTCGTCAACACCTATTACGTCGGCCGCCTGCGTGCCTCCGACGACGCGGACGACCGGGCCGTCGGCGAGTCCATCGGCATCGTCTTCCCCAACCAGGAAGACCGCGGCACGCACGTGAACATCAGCGGCGCCGGTCTGCTCACCACGGCTCCCAATGCGGAAGCAGGCTTGGCCTTCCTGGAATACCTGGCCAGCGATGGTGCCCAAAGATTGTTCGCCGAAGGCAACAATGAGTACGCCGTGGTGGCTGGTATCGAGGTCGACAGCCCGATCACGGCGTTCGGGGAGTTCAAGGAAGATACTTTGGATCCGACGGTTCTTGGCGAACTGCAGGCCGCGGCCCTGCAGGTGTACGACCGCGCCGGCTGGCGCTGACGTCGTGCAGTCGAGACCAGGTGGGATTTGCTCGATGTATCAAAGGCCGGTTTCCGGACCCGGACCGGAATGTCGCTCCGCTCCTTTTGGGAGAGGGGGTGGGGTGAGGGGCTGCCGATTGGCGGATAGGCAAACATAGCCCAAGCTGAAACACCCTCACCCGGTCGCTCTTCCGATGACCCTCTCCCACCCCGTCGGGTGGGAGAGGGTCATGTCGTTTACCAGCGGCCACCTCGGCCCCAGCCGCCGCGGCCAGCTTGGCCGCGAGGGCCGGGCATCAAGCCGTCGGCGATGTCCTGCTGCTCCGGCGTCAGCTCCTGGTAGAACGTCAAAACGGCGGTTTGGGCCTCTTGGAAGGTCGCATAGGCCGTTTCGGCCATGCGGTCCATGCGCTCCATGCGCTCCGGCACGGTCTTTGGTGGGTTGCCCGGATCCGGCAGATCGGCACACAAGGCGCGCACCGGTTGCACGGCTTCGTCCATGGCCTGCTCGAAGCGATCCCAAGCCGGCTGCTGATCATCGGTAATGCCGAGCCGCACTTCCAGGAATGCCAGGCCAGCGGCCATGGCGGCCTCACCATGATCGCACACCCGGGCGAGGCCACGCGGGCCGCGCGGACCGGCTCCACCCCAGAAGTGGGCCTGTTGCGGTCCAAACCCGGGGCCCTGGCGGAAACCCTGGCCGACCACGGGCAGGGCCAGAGCGACGACGAGACCGATGGCGGCGGTGGTCAGAAGAACGCGTTTCATCACGGCAACTCCTTGGCGATTGAGGGTGTCTCAGGCCCGGATGGGCCTTGGGCGGGTGTTGGCGTCTTCGTGTCGCCACCGCCCGTTCCGAGACTGAATTTGGCCGCGTTGCTTTGCTGCTTGATGTCCGCCTGGGCATCACTTGGTAACGCTTGCGGCGGAAATGGTAACGGCGTGTAACAGCCCCTGCCGACCGCCGGCGGATTCGATTACCTTTCGGGAAACACCCGGATGGGCACGCCCATGCGTGCCGCCGATGGGGCCGGAGCCATGACGACGCACCAACCGCACCTTCTGGTGGTCGATGACGACCGCGACATCTGCGATCTGCTGTCGCGCTTTCTCACCAAACACGGCTACCGTGTCAGCACGGCGCATGACGGTTCGGGTCTGTTTGCAGCCTTGGAGACGGCACCGGTGGATCTCATCGTGCTCGACCTGATGCTGCCCGGCGAAGACGGGCTGTCGCTGTGCCGGCGATTACGGGTAACGCACAGCCTGCCCATTGTCATGCTGACGGCCATGGGCGAGGAAACCGACCGCATCGTCGGCCTGGAGATGGGGGCCGACGACTATCTGCCCAAACCGTTCAACCCGCGGGAGCTGCTGGCCCGCGTCAAGGCCGTCTTGCGGCGGAGCGGTGGAGACGGCGGCATTGGCCCAACGGGCTTCGCCTCCGGCCTCGCCGGAGCTGCGACAACCACACTGGCACCGAGACCGGACCGCGTGCTGGTGTTCGAGGGTTGGCGTTTGGATCTGGCGCGACGGGAATTGACCGATGCCGACGGCGTGCAGGTCCAGCTCAGCGCCGGCGAATTCGACCTGCTGGCCGCTTTCGCGGAACATCCGCAGCGCGTGCTGTCACGCGAGCAACTGCTCGACCTGGCGCGTGGCCGCACCGCCATCCCGTTCGACCGCAGCATCGACGTCCAGGTGAGCCGCTTGCGCCGGAAGATTGAAACCGACGCCCAAGACCCGAAGCTGATCAAAACCGTGCGCGGCGGTGGCTATCTGTTCGCTGCCAACGTGCACCGAGCCGGTCCGCCGCAATGAGATGGCCGCGCCTTTGGCCCGACGGCATCGCCGCGCGCATCGCTGCCACCATGGTGCTGGGCCTCGTGTCGACCATGGCGATCAGCGTCCTGATCTTCGTCGTCGATCGGGAGACACCGCCGCAGCGGGTGCGCGTGCAGGAATTGGCGCGCCGGGCCGCCGACATCGTCGCCTTAGTGGAGGCGACGCCACCGGAGCGCCGCGTCGACCTTCTGCGCAGCCTGGACAGCGCGGCATTCCATGTGCGTTGGCGGCAGGAGCCACCGCCGCTTGAGCGCGACCGGACCGGTTTCTTTTTCGACCGGATCCGCAGCCGTCTGGCCGAGGCCATATCCGGACCGCCACGGCGCATCGTCATCGAAGCAGTGCCGTTCCACGGCCGCTTCGGCGATCGCCGTGGCCCGCCGCCGCATCGGGCCGACCGGCCCCTCCCAGCCGAGGCGATCCGCGTCTCGGTGCAATTGACCGATGGTTCCTGGCTTAGGTTCACCGGCGACGATCCGATCCGCGACGCCTGGCGACTGCTGCGCTTGCTTCTTTGGATCGGTCTGGTCGGATTGGCCGTCGGCCTCCTGTCGGTGTGGGCGTCGCGGCGCATTTCCGCCCCGCTCGCCCGCTTCGCCCGGGCGGCCGAACACCTGGGCCTGGACAGCGCCGCCTCGCCTTTGGAAGAGACCGGTCCGCGCGAACTGCGCGTCGCGACCCAGGCGGTCAACCGCATGCAGGCGCGCCTGCGCCGCTTTGTCGACGACCGGACGCGGCTGCTCGCCGCGATCAGTCACGACCTGCGTACGCCTTTGACCCGGTTGCGCCTGCGCGCCGAGTTCGTCGACGACGACGACCTGCAGCGCAAGATGCTGGCAGACCTGGACGAGATGGCCGCCATGCTTAAGGCCACCCTGTCCTTCGCGCGCGACGATGCGGCCCAGGAGGCCCGGAGCGCCGTCGATCTCGCCGATCTGTTGCAAAGCCTGGTCGACGATCGCACCGACGCCGGGCATGCGGCAACGTACATTGGTCCCGGCCGTTTGGCGTACACCTGCCGTCCGCTGGCCATGCGGCGCGCCTTCGACAACCTGATCGACAATGCCATCGCCTATGGCGGTACAGCGCGCCTAACCCTGACGGACGCCCCGACCCAACTGATCGCCTGGATCGATGACGACGGGCCGGGCATCCCGGATGCGGAGCACGAACAGGTGTTCGCGCCGTTCTATCGCCTGGAGCAGTCGCGCAGCCGCGACACCGGCGGCACCGGGCTCGGCCTGTCGGTGGCCCGCTCCATCATCCGCGGCCACGGCGGCGACATCGTGCTGCACAACCGCGTCGACGGTGGGCTCAGGGTGACGGTGACACTGCCGCGGTGATGCGGTGGCCGATACACCACACCCGAGAGTCGCGGTATAAAACGCGCGAATACGCCTGTGCCCCGGAGAGCCATCGCCATGAAGAATAAGATCGTCAGTGCCGACGAAGCCATCGCTGTGATCCAGAGTGGCGACACCTTCTGCAACTCCGGCTTCGTCGGCAACGGCACACCCGACGAGCTGTTGGCGGCCCTTGAACGCCGATTCCTCAACATCGGTGCGCCGCGCGACCTGACACTTGTGTTCGCCGCCGGCCAGGGCGACGGCAAAGAGAAGGGTCTCAACCGGTTGGGCCATGACGGCCTGTTAAAGCGCGTGGTCGGTGGCCACTGGGGTCTCATTCCCAAGGTCGCCCAGCTCGCCATGGAAAACAAACTGGAGGCCTACAACCTGCCACAGGGCGTCATCTCGCACCTGTACCGCGACATCGCGGCCGGCAAACCGGGGGTTGTCACCAAGGTCGGCATGCGCACCTTCGTCGACCCGCGCAACGACGGTGGGCGGATCAATGCGTCGGCCACCGAAGACCTGGTTCAACTGATCACGCTCAACGGCGAGGAATGGCTGTTCTACAAGGCCTTCCCGATCAACGTGGCATTCCTGCGTGGCACCACGGCCGACCCGTTTGGCAACATCTCCATGGAGCGCGAGACCCTGGTGCTGGACAATCTGGCCATGGCCCAGGCGGTCAAGAACAGTGGCGGCGTGGTGATCTGCCAGGTCGAGCGGATCGCCGAGCGCAACTCGCTGCATCCACGCCTGGTCGAAGTGCCCGGGGTGCTGGTCGACTGCGTCGTGGTCGCCCAGCCTGAAAACCACATGCAGACCTATGCGGTCGCCTACAGTCCCTCCTTCGCCCACGAGATCCGCGTACCGCTGGATTCGCTCGACCCGATGCCCCTTGACGAGCGCAAGGTGATCGCACGCCGTGCGGCCATGGAACTGCCGACCAATGCGGTGATCAACCTCGGCATCGGCATGCCGGAAGGGGTGGCCGCGGTGGCCAACGAGGAGAACATTCTGAGCCTGGTCACGCTCACGGCCGAACCCGGCGTGGTGGGCGGTGTGCCGCAAAGCGGGCTGAATTTTGGTGCCTCGGTCAACACCGAATGCCTGATCACGCAAAACCAGCAGTTCGATTTCTACGACGGCGGCGGCCTCGACCTGGCCTGTCTGGGCATGGCCGAGATGGACGCCGCGGGGAATGTCAACGTGAGCCGCTTCGGTCCCAAACTGGCGGGGGCCGGCGGCTTCATCAACATCAGCCAGAACGCCCGGCGCATGGTCTTCGTCGGTACATTCACCGCCTCGGGGTTGGTGATCTCGATCAAGGACGGCCGAATCGTCGTCGACCGCGAAGGGACGGCGCGCAAATGCGTGCGGGCTGTCGGGCACGTCACCTTCAGTGGGCCCTATGCCGCCGAGCGCGGACAGGACGTGCTGTATGTCACCGAACGCTGCGTATTCCGGTTGACCGAGAAGGGCCCCGAACTGATCGAGGTCGCTCCGGGCGTGGACATGGACCGCGACATTCTCGACCTCATGGCGTTCGAACCGATCGTCAACCGGCCGACCATCATGGACAGGCGCATCTTTCTACCCAAACCCATGGAGTTGCGCGACGACATGCTGACCGTGCGGTTGGATGACCGCATCGCCTACGACGCGGATCGCAACCTTTTGTTCCTGAATTTCGAAGGCCTGCACGTGCGCAGCCAAGACGATGTGAATCGGATCAGATTGGCAGTGGAGGAAAAATGCCACGCGATCGGCCGCAAACCGCGCACGGTCGTGAACTACGACAACTTCCGCTTGGCGGACGACATCGCCGGTCCCTATGTCGAAATGGTGAAGTACATGGTGGAAACCTACTACGTTGGTGTCTCACGGTACACCACCAGTGCCTTCATGCGCCTCAAGCTGGGCGAAGCGATGGCCAGCCGCAACATGATGCCGCATATCTTTGAAACGCCGGATGAGGCACGTCGCTGGCTGATCAATGGTGAATTGGCTCAGTGATGTTGCTGGTGCGGACCATCTGATCTGTTATTCCGATCACGTGCGGCCGAGCGCCAAAGTGCCTGGTCACTGTCGAGTGTTTTGGCTGATGTGGAGATCGGTTCCGCGGTAGAAAAATGCCACACAACAAAGAGCTGGAGCGGTTTCCTCGAGTCAATTGAGTGTGAAACCACTCCAGGCTACTTCGGAATTCCACCCTATCGATTGGGATCGACCTGAAAATCGGGCCTGTCGGAGCCAAGCTCTCACCGATTTCGGGCTTACGACTAAATTGGTAGATCAAATAAATTTTTAATTATCTTATTTTCTCCAATGAATGTGTTTTTTATGTGGAAAGCAATGCATATTTGAGTTACTCATTGAGCTGTGATCCGAAGACGGCTCCAATCCAGAAGTCCAGAAGTCGCTTGCCGGAGAAAGTCAATGATTTCAGTCTTCAACAATTTGAGAATTAGCATCAAGGTCATGATGGGCAATGGCATCATCCTGCTCCTGCTGATTGCCCTGTCGGCGGTGAGTCTGCTGGCATTGCTGCAGATTGCCGACCATTTCCGGGACTACCGTTCCCTCGCGCGGCAGTCCAACAGCCTCGGTCGGATTCAAGCCAACATGATGGAAACCCGGTTGGCCATGAAGGACTTTCTGCTCAAGCGCAATCAGGAAAGCGCCACCCAGGTGGTCAGCTCGGCGGCCCTGACCGGCGACCTCATCGGGGCATCGTTGGAACTGTATGACGATGCGGCGGAACGGGAAGCACTGACCATCGTGGAGGGAAAAGTCGAGGATTATGCCCAAACCTTCGAGCTGGTCGCCGACCTGTGGCAGCAACGCAACAATCTGGTACAGCACTTGGATGAACAGGGCGCACAGATGAAGGATGCCTTGGACCAGATCATGCGCACCGCCTACGCGGACAATGATGTTGAGGCGGCGTTTCGTGCCGGTGTCACGCTGTCAGAAGTCTTGCAGGCCCGGCTGGCGGCACTTCGTTTCCTGCGTGACAACGATCCCGAAGATGGCGCACGGGTCCATGCGTTCCTGGCGCAGGCCAAGGAAAGCGCCGATCTCATGTTGGTCGAGCTCCAGAATCCGAACCGTCGCGCGCTGACCCAGCAGTTTCTGGAAACCGATCGGGCCTATGACCAGACCTTTAGCCGGATTGAAGATGTGATCTTTCAGCGCAATGACCTGGTGGCGAACACGCTCGACCGCATTGGTCCAGAGGTGGCGGACGGTGTGGAGACGCTGAAACTGGAGCATCTGAGCCATCAGGACGATTTGGGACCGATGCTCTCGGCGGAAGCCGATCGTGCCGAAACCGTGACCCTGTTCCTGTCAGCCATCGCCATCATCTTCGGCATTCTTGCTGCGATCATCATCGGACGGGGCATCTCGCGGCCCATCGTTGGCATGGCTGGGGCCATGGACCAACTTGCTGCGGGCAACAGATCCATCGACATCCCGGGGCAGGATCGCCAGGATGAGATTGGCGGCATGGCCCATGCGATGGCGGTCTTCCGAGACGCATTGGAAAGCGCCGACAAGCTAGCCGAGGACAGCCGTGTGGAGCAGGAGCAGCGACAGATACGGGCTCGAACGATCGAGAGCATCACCAACAGCTTTGACAGCCAGGCCGTGGGCAATGTCCAGCAGGTTGCGGTCGCCGCAGACGAGCTGCAACAGACGGCTCAGGCCATGGCCGCCGCGGCCGATCAGGCGAACGGCCTGTCGGCGTCCGTCGCCGTATCGGCCGAACAGGCCAGCGCCAACGTGCAGACCGTTGCGGCGGCGGCCGAAGAATTAGCCAGTTCGATTGCCGAGATCAGCCGCCAGGTCGGCCAGTCGTCGCAGATCGCCGGCGAGGCCGTGACCAAAGCGGAAGAAACCGATAGTACGGTGCGCGGTCTGGTGGAGGCGGCGCAGAGGATCGGGGAGGTGATCGCCCTCATCAACGACATCGCCAGTCAAACCAACTTGCTTGCGCTCAACGCGACCATCGAGGCGGCGCGCGCCGGTGAAGCCGGCAAGGGCTTCGCCGTGGTGGCCAGTGAGGTGAAGAATCTCGCCAACCAGACCGGCAAGGCGACCGAGGAGATCGCCAGCCAGATTGCCAGCATTCAGTCGGTGTCGCAGGAGGCGGCCGGTGCCATTGCCGAAATCGGCCGCGTCATCGGCGAAATCAGCGATATCTCCACCACGATCGCCGCGGCCGTGGAGGAACAAGGAGCGGCGACCCAGGAGATTTCGCGCAATGTGCAGCAAGCGGCCAGTGGCACCAAGGTCGTGTCCGAAAACATCGCCGGCGTCTCCGAAGCGGCCAACTCCACGGGCGCATCGGCGCGTCACGTCTTGGGATCGGCTGAAACGCTAAATCGGCACTCAACCGAGATGCGCGGCCTGATCGACCGGTTCCTGACCGACATGCGCGCCGCCTGACCCGCATAACGGTACGGCCATGGCCCAACTGACGCCGATTCGGCCCAGCGACATGCCCAGCATACTCACCGCTGTCGGTGCCCGGCTGGACGGGACGGCAGAGGCCGCATTCCGGCGCATCGCTGCCACTTGGCCCGTGCCGCCGGAACAGGTCGACACACCAGCGCACCATGCTGCGGCGATCGCCTTGGCACGGAGTCTGGGCATCGGCACGCTGGACGAGGCACCGGCCGCCGCCTTTAGTTGGGATGGCCGATACATCCGTACGCGCAGCGAGGCCTCCGTGCTGGTGCACGAAGTCGCCCACTGGCTCCTTTGTCCACCGGCCCGTCGCAACCTGCCCGACTTTGGCCTGGGTGCTGGGCCGGAGACTGGCCGTTGCGCCGAGGCGAATGCCGCCCGCTGTGTTGACGACGCACAGGCGCAGGAGGAAGAGACCCTGACCTCGCTGCTGGGCATCCTGCTTGAAGCTGGGCTGGATCAACCGGCCATCCTGGCGTTCCTGGAACAGAACTGGTTGGAGGGCTGGCAGCGCCCGGCCGCCATCGCCGCCTTCACCACGACGGTGGCACGGCTGTCGGCCCGCGGCTTGATCGACGACACCGGCCTGCCGGCGTGTCTCGCGCGGTAGGAGACGAAGCCGTCCCTTTCGGAGCGCCGGCATCCGTGCCGGCTGGAC
>JANQJV010000409.1 GCA_028281465.1 Azospirillaceae bacterium
CCGGCGTGCACACGAGGCCGACGAGGCGTCGGCGCTCCCACAAAGGCCTCCCCGGATGGACCCGTTTGTGCCCACCGGCACCGTTCGTTTCTTGTTAGCTTTGCACGTTGCCGGATCATGAGGTTGGCATGTTTGGGATGGAGCCGTCGTGGTGTGTGGCCGGCTGATTCCAAGACACACGAAGGTTTCAGCACTCTCTTTGCCTGGCTGATCACGTCCGGAGTCCGGGCCGGAGTCCGGGCCACGGTGCCGAACGGCTGGCTGTTTTGATCGGAACCGGAGCTACACCTGGGCCACCATGCGGTGGTACCGGATCTATCCGGATGTCCGCTATTCGTGGGGATAGCGGGACCCTTCGGGTGATCTGATGAGACGAGGTGGTGGAATTGCTGGTCTCTTCTTCGGGGCGTTGGGTGGTTGAGTGGGCGTGGAGTGCCGACCTATACGCGTGACACTTTCGAGCGTCTCCTCCGATTTCGATATCCGAATGCCCATACATCCGTCCCGAACCCTGTGAAACGGGACAAGCGGAGGGTGATTGAAGGCACAAGCGGGATCACGCGTGCCCCTTGGCCCGAACGTTTTACTTTGTAACCTGGCAAAGGCGCGGAGCGCCTGGTGCTTTGCCGCACCCCGCTCTTGGCTGAGGAACGACGGCGCACGCGTGAGGCGTTGCCGCAGGCCACCGAACGGGACCTGGAGAAGATGGTTAAGACGGTCGGGCGCGCCCGCTCACCGTTGCGCGGAGCAAGGCCACGACCGGCGTCTGAGACGTGGGCACGCCCGTGCACAGCGTCCCATCGCGGCTCGCCGACCTCGCAACCATCACCCGCAACACCGCTTCTCCCTGACCATCCGGCCCGCGCCTATCCAGCGCCAAGCCTTCGACCGGCTCGCCATCCCCGCCGACTGTACCCAATAACGCCGGACCCACGGCGAATAGCCACGCGTCATCAGTGGGTTGCGCTGCATCAAGCAAGAAATCGTGCTCGGCGTATCAGGCGGCACTGGTTCAGATGGCTGGGACCCAGGCAGGGAGCATGGTTTGGTTACCGGCGACGGTGGACCGGTTGGTGGCCGTTTGTGACCCGCATCGACAAGCCGTCCGACCTCGAACCGGCCGCGTGGCGCTCTCAGAGGCCGACATTACCCTGGCCAACTGGGGTGATGCAGGTCGATGACGAAGGGGTGGCGATGGTGAAGCGCGGCGTGGCGGTGGGGATGGGTGTGTGGTCCCGGACCTTCCCACCCATCATGGTCGTGGCTGTGATGCTCATCGTGCCAGTGCAGGTGTTGGTGATCGACGGCGGCGTGGTGGTGGGTGCGTTCGGGGGTGTCGTCGGCGGGCCAGAGCAGGGCGGCGCCGATCAGACCGGCGGCGGCGAGAAGGGCCAGAGCGGCGAAGGTGCCGGGTCCCCCGAGCACCGACCACAGCCAGCCGGCCGCCAGGTAACCAACCAGCCAGGCGGCGTGCTGCAAGGCGAAGTTGGCGGCGAAGAAGGCGCTGCGGTCACTGTCGCGGCAGGAGCGGCGCAACACCCGGCCAGCCGGTGTCTGGATCAAGGAGCCGCCTGCACCCAGGAGCAACCAAAGGCCCAGCAGGCCAGCATAGCCGGGCTGGGCGAGCCCCAAGGCCAATACGGCCACTATCAGGGCCGCTCCCGCCAACATCACCCGGCGGTCGTCCAGCCGGTCGAGCAGCCGCGGCACGCCGATGGCCACGGCGATCGAGCCGACGCCGGCGGCGAATAGCGCTCCCGTCACCGCGGTGTCGCCCAATCCGAACCCATCTTTGACGTAGACGACGGTGTTGACGATCACCATGGCGCCGCCAGCGGTCACCGCAAAATAGAGCGCCAGCAACCCACGCAAGCGCGGTGTTTTTAGATATGCCGCCACGCCAAAGCTTAGATTACCCCATATCCCGCGACCACGCTCGGCTGGTCGGGCCGCCGGCACTACGGTTGAGGCGACCAACAGCGCCGATCCCAGGAATGTCATCGTGTTGACGGCGAACAACACGTCGAACGACACGAGCAACAGCGCGGCCCCGGCCAGCACCGGGCTGAGCAGATGCTCCAGGTCCTGGGCCAGACGGGATAGGGAGAGTGCTCGAGTATAGCGCGCCTCGTCCGGCAGCACATCCGGGATGGTGGCCTGGAACAGCGGCGTAAACCCGGCATTGGCGGCGTTGAGCAGAAAGATTAAAAGATAAAGGTGCCAGATTTGGTCGGCGAACACCAGGCAGCCGACCAAGCCGGCGCGCACCAGATCGAGCCCAATTAGCACCGGCTTGCGCGGGATCAAATGCGCAAACCCACCTACCACCGGCGCAATGCCGACATAAGCGACCATCTTGAGGGCCAACGCCGTGCCCAGCACCAGCCCGGCCTCCGCACCGGCCAATTCGTAGGCGAGCAGGGCAATGGCGATGGTCGACACGCCGGTGCCTGCCAAGGCCGTCACCTGGGCCAGAAACAGCCGCCGATAGGTTGGCTCACGCAACACGTCGCGCAACGTCACGGCCATGGTTTCCATCCGTTGTATCGTTCGTCGTCCGGTAACCCACAGTTTGACATAAGGGGTCGGCTCCAAGCCGGCGCTCCCTCTGTCCCAGAATGGCATGTTGGATCGGCTGGACGGAATCGTCAAACATGGGACTTACGCGTTGATCTAATTGCCACACCTTGCTACAATAAAGGGTTTTGCCGCTTGACCGCGAGTCGTGGGCCACGTACCGTGATCAGCGTCGGTCCAAATTGGGATGATGGCTTCGACTGCAGTTCAAGAACGGTGCCGGTTGTGAGTATTTGGCATACTGTGCCGGTGCGACTCGGAAGACTGGTTGCCATGGTCCAAAGGATCGTGCCACAACCTTTTGGGGTTGTCATGGGCGTCCGTGGCCTCAAGACGAGTGTTTTTGTACCGTTACTTGCCTGGTGTTTGGCGACGGTTGCAGTCGTAGCGATCAGCGGTGTGCTGTCTGCGCCGGTGGCGGGGCAATCCGTGCGGTCCTTGGTGCTGACCACCACCAAGGCACGTCCGGTCGATGTGCCGGTGCCGGTCCGCGACGTGGTGATCGCCGACCCCGAGGTCGTTGCCGTGGTGGCCCAAACGCGACGGCGCGTCTTCCTGGTCGGTCGCACCGTTGGCATAACCAACGCCTTTTTCATCGACGATGCCGGAAACCAGGTGTTGGAGCTGGACATCGAAGTGCGGCAGGACTTGACCGGCGTGCGTCGGGCCCTGGCCGATCTGGTACCGAACGCCGACGTTCGGGTTCGTGCGGTCAACGACACGGTCGTAATCAGCGGTGACGTGCCGTCCGCCGATGTCGCGGAGAACGTCCGCCAGGTCGTGGCGCGTTTCATGGATGACCCGGATCGCGTCATTAATCAGGTGCGCATCACCAGCCAGCAGCAGGTGCTGATCCGCGTCCGCATCGCCGAGTTGAACCGAACGGCGCTCAAGACCATTGGCGTCAACATCTTCTTCCAAGACGGTCGATTCGTGTACCAGTCTGGCACCGGACCGTCGCTCAACCCGTCCATCGATCGCTTCGCCACGTCGGCGACCGTGGGCGGTCCGTTCGGCCTGACCAATCCGCTGAATAGCGCCACGCCGTTCAGCCCGCTCGGTACACAGCAGATCACCGGCATGATCGAGGCGTTGGAGCAACAGCAATTGGTCAAGACCCTGGCCGAGCCGAACCTGACGGCGATTTCCGGAGAACCGGCTAGTTTTCTGGCCGGTGGCGAGTTCCCCGTGCCGACGGGGCGCGACATCAATGGCCGCGTGCAGATCGAGTTCAAGCCGTTCGGCGTCGGCCTCACTTTCACGCCCGTGGTGCTGTCCAGCGGGCGGATCAGTCTGCGCCTGTCCACCGAGGTGAGTGATCTGTCGGCGACGGGGGCGGTGGTGCTGGACGATTTCGAAATCCCATCCCTGCGCGTGCGCCGGGCCACCACGGCGGTGGAAATCCCCAGCGGTGGTACGCTCGTTCTCGCGGGGCTGCTGCAGGACATCACGGAACAGACCATCCGCAGCTATCCTGGCCTGGGCAGTCTGCCGATTCTGGGGGCACTGTTCCGTTCACCATCGTTCCAGCGCGACGAAACTGAACTGGTCGTGATCGCGACGCCCTATCTGGTCACGCCGACCCGGCCCCAGGCGATCACGTTGCCGACCGACGGCTTCGGGCCGGCCAGCGACATCGATCTTTACCTGCTCGGCACCCTGTATTCCCGCTACGGCCGGCCGGAGAATGCGCCGTCTCCCGGCGGCGATGCGCCCATCGGCTATATCCTGGAGCCCTGAGCCATGACTCGCCGCCTGTGCTGCTTGGCCCGCCGCCGCGCCCATCCGTTGCTCGTTCTGGTCGCGGCCGGTCTGGTTGCCGGTTGTTCGGTTCCGTGGGATGATGCGCCCTATCCAGCGCAGCCGCAGTTTCCGATCGAAGTGGTGCAAGAACCGGTCAGCCTGCGCCTGCCCTTGGCTTGGCATGACCGACGGTTGGCGCCGGCCGACCGGCGTCAATTGGCGCAGGTGCTGGATGCCTACCGGGAGCGCGGCCGTGGCCCCCTGGTGCTGACGGTGCCGGCGGACAGCCCACGCATCCGCCGCTTGGTCGAGCACCTGCAAGCGCTGGCGGTCCGTCGCGGTGTCGATCCAACGCAGGTGACCATCGTGCACAGCCAAGGTCACACACCTGAAATCGAGCTGGCTTATCTGGACATGCGCTTGGTCCCGCCCGATTGTGTGGCGGAGACCATTCGCGCCGCCAACCCAAGCAATGCCGGATCACCTGGCTTCGGCTGTGCCACCCAGCGCAACCTGGCCCACATCATTGCTAACCCGGCCGACTATGTGTCACCTCGCGAACAAGCCCCGCCCGATGCGGCGCGCATGAACCGGGTGCTCGACCAGCTCCGTCAAGGCCTCGCCACCGGAACACAGCCCGAAGCGATCGGTGAGGGCGCGGTGGCGGTCTCCGGCGTCACCGAGCAAGGGGATTAGAAAATCCAAGCGAGTCTAACAAGAAACTAAGCTTGGCGTGTCCAAATATAGTAGCAAAAGCAAACTTCGCTGCTATATATGCGCTCGGAAAACTGGACTGTTTCATCCCC
>JANQJV010000410.1 GCA_028281465.1 Azospirillaceae bacterium
ATCTTCATGCCGACAACCGTGCTATAAAGGAGGGCACGCCGTCGAAAAGCCACCGTTTCGGTCATGGTGGGTCGGTCGAAAGACCGGTGTGGGACTAGAAGGTTTTTCGCTCACACGGGTTCGTGGAACACGCTCGCGCTCTTCAATCTCACAGAGCAGATCCTGGCTGCGGTATGAACCAATCTGCTCGGGATTTGCTCCAGACCTTAATCCGTGGCTGCCGACGGTTTCGACGGCTGATCGCTGATCCGTGATACGTGTTCGGCGAAGATCAACCGGTTGCCATCCGGGTCCTTCACCTCGAACTCGCGCATGTCCCAAGGCTGGTTGGCGATCTCGTGGGTGATATGGGCCCCGGCGGTTTTCACCCGGACATAGAACCGGTCCACACCATCGACCAGTACATAGGCGATGGCCGCTCCGGCTGGCCGCCCGGTCGTTAAGTGTAGGGCGCCGGTACCATGTTCCAGGACGGCATAGTTGGGTGGTGCGCCCTCGGTTTCCGACCAGAGAAAACCGACCGAGAAAAAGAGTTTGTCGGTGTAGTACCCGCAGGACCGGGCAACATGGTCGACCACGAACACCGGCGCCACGCCTACGATAGCAGAGTTTTCTCCCGGATCCATTTTGGGGTCACCTTTCGAGTGAGCGACATCCAAGCCACGCCAGACCCGGCGAAGCTTATTCTACGCTTTGCTGCACGATCCACCGCCCAGCACACAGAACTTGGCACAGTTCGGGTGATTGAGAGGGATGTCGCCGGCTGCTTCGGCCAGCGTATGGCCCATCTCGAACGCCTTTTCGTATGGCAACAACGTACACGAGACCACCGCCGGGCGGTCTGTCCCCTTGCGTTTCACCACCATGCGCGAGGTGGCACACATCATGGCATCCGGCGAAACCTTGAGGAGCCCCCAGCACTGCTCTGTGATTTCCGGCACGTCCACGTCGGCATCCATTTCCGGAAACAGCACGAGCGAGACTGGGTCCTCGGCATTGACTGGAATTTTATAATCTGTGAACAGTGTTGCAAAGCCGCGTCGGATATCCACGTCGGTTTGCCCGGAGAAGGTGCGCCCGGCAACATGCACGGTGAAGCCGGCCTCCACCAGCCACCTGAGGCCGGCGATTGTCTTGTCGAAACTGCCCGGCCCCCGCTCCAGGTCGTGCAGGGCCGGACCGTAGTGATCGAGCGACACGCGGATGACCAGGCGGTTGCCGAAGCGGGCTTGCACGGCCCGCAACCTGTCCGTGAAGCGCATCATCGGGCGCATGGCATTGGTCAGCACAAGGACCCGAAACCCACGCTCCAAGCACAGCGTGAGCATGGCAATGATTTCGGCATTGAGGAACGGCTCGCCGCCAGTGAAGCCGATCTCCTCCGTGGGCAGGTCACGCATTGCGATTTCGTCGAGAAAGCGCTCCACATCCGCTACGGTCAGATAAACCAAGCGATCGTTGGTGGGCGACGACTCGATGTAACAATTTCGGCACGTCAGGTTGCACAGAGTGCCGGTGTTGAACCACAGCGTGTGCAAACGGTTCAGCCCGACGGTGGCTCTGCGTTCACCCTTCGCGGTCCAGACCGGGTCACGGAACTTGCGGGCATCAAGCGGTTGGGCAGACGGGGCGGCGAGGGTCACGGGCGCACCAGAGATTTGGAATGGACGACCGTAACAATACCCAAATTCGCAGCGTTTCCAGTATGCTACACAAAGATGTGACTGGAGTTCAAAGAAGCTTGGTACCCAGGGCCAATTCGAGAGACGTGGTCGCTGTCCGAGCACAGTGGTGCATCGAGCCAAACACTTGGCTACCGAACACGGTTAGTTTGCCGTCCAACAGCGTTGTGACCTCCGCATCGAACTGGGCCCTGCAATCGCTTGCCGCTTTTTGCGCATGCGCCACCAGGTGACTGACGCTGCTCCGAATCTGGGTTTTGATGGTCTCGAATCGATGTGCGGTCGCGTTCAGAAGGGTGATCACCGTTTGGTCGTTCAAGACTGAGGCCAGGGATGTCCAGAGGCGATCCCATAAAGCATCCAGTTGTTGGACCAGCCGGCGTGGCACGGCCAGCACCTGGTCTATCATCCCCGTCCCGATGGGGTGGGCGTTCATGGTCGACATCGGCAGCACCGACAGGGCCATTTCAACGGTTGCTGGCCGGACGGCCGCCATGTCCAATGCGACCGCTTGGGCCTGGATGCCAAGGTCTGCAACCATCTGTCGCCCGTCAGCGGCGTCGCCAACGGACCGCACTACCAAAGTCATTACCTCGGCCATGGTCTCAATCCCCAATACCAACCGGCGTCGCCTCGGCACCACCCAGGTTGGCCGATCTCTTCATAAATTTGACAGGATTGTTAGCAAAGAGTAACCGAGCAAATCAATCTGATATTCTTCTGTGACAAATGCTGCGCATCGGCGGTTGCGGTCAGATCTGGGCCGCCCGGGCGAGGAAATGTCGAATCAGCGCCGGCGGCTTGTGGCCGGGTCGATCTTCCACGCCCGACGAAACGTCGACTGCCCGCGCGCCGGTGGCGGCAACGGCCGTCTCAAGATTGTCTGCGGTGAGGCCGCCCGCCAGCATCCATGGACGGTGCCACCGGCGATCCTGCAGCAAAGACCAGTCAAAGCTAAAGCCGGTGCCGCCGGGCAGGGTCGCAATGTTCTTGGGTGGCCGCGCATCAAACAGGAAACGGTCGCAAACATCGTTGAAGCTGGGAACCGCGTCCAGGTCGGCCGCTGATCCGACTCGGAAGGCTTTCATGATCGGGATTCGGTGCCGGTCGCGAATCGCACCGACTCGCGCTGGCGTTTCATCCCCGTGCAATTGCATGACATCGAGGGGGACCTGGGCCAGTGTATGGTCCAGGTCATCGTCCGACGGGTTCACGAACAATCCGACCACATGGGTGCAGGTTGGAACGTGGCGCGCCAATTCCGCCGCCACCGCAGGGGTGACGGCCCGCGGTGAGCGCGGATAGAACACCATGCCGACGAATCGGGCCCCGCCGATCACCGCGGCCTGAAGCGCCTCGGGTGTGGTGATCCCGCAAATCTTGACCGCCAACCCCATGGTGGTCATGCCCGCGCGCCGGTTTCCGCGGCAGCGATCTCCAATGCTGTACGCCGGGCGGCGTCCGTCGGATTCTCGGCCTGGGTCAGTGGACGTCCGATAATGAGGTAATCCGCACCGATGCTGACGGCGCGGTCCGGCGTCATGGCGCGTTTCTGATCATGGTTGGCCGTGGCCCATGCGGGTCGGATCCCGGGCACGGCAAACAGAAACGGCGCTGGAAACTGGGTGCGTAGGGCGTCGATGTCCTCAGCTGCGCACACCACGCCGTCGAGGCCGGCATCCCGGGCCAACGTGCTCAGCAGCAGCACCTGTTTTTTTATGTTGTAGCCCTGTCCGACCGACAACAGATCGAGCTGGTCGAGGCTGGTGAGCACGGTGACGGCCAAGAGCCGAGGACGCGCCACCGCAAGTCGTCCGGCCTCCTGTTCGACGGACTGTACGCACGCGCGCAGCATGGCGAGGCCGCCGCTGGCGTGCAGGGTCAAGACCGCTGGCTGCAGGGCGACCACAGCCCGCACTGCCAGAGCAGCCGTGTTTGGAATGTCGTGGAATTTGAGGTCGAGCCAGAGCGGTAGGCGATGGTCTGCCATGATCGCTTTCACCCCGTCAGGCCCATGCGCACAGAAAAACTGCAGCCCCAGCTTGACACCCCCGATTTCACTCGCCAAGCGGGCGACCAGGGCGCGGGCGTGATCCCGGTCGTCGGTATCGATGGCGGCGATCAAACGGTGACGGGCTTGCATGCCTTAGTGACTCCCAATGCACCAATACCCGCGACCGTGTGCGCCCGGAGGGCTCCTCCAGATGTCGAGTGATCGTCCCCGGGATTGGTGAATAAAGTGATCCGTGCCCGGCACTATAGCCGCCGTGCCCCAGCGCGACCAGCACGCGCATGGCCCATGGTCAGCTCGTCGTGTCGTGGTGCAACGCCATATCCAGGGCCAGTTCCGCTGCGGCCAAATCTTCCAGCGCGGTTCCCACCGATTTGAACAGGGTAATCTGGTCGTAGTAACGTCGCCCGCTGCGTTCGCCGCGTGCCAGTTCGAAGAGGTCGGCGGCAATGTCCGCCTCACTCAGGATGCCGCTATTCAGCGGTTGCACGATGTCGCCGGCCTCGGCGCAGGCGCCGGAGCGCGTGTCGACAAACACTCGGGCGCGGCGGATGCAGTCGTCGTCGGCTTCGCGCATGGCCGGCGTGAAGCCACCGATCAGATCCAGGTGTACGCCCGGCGTCAACCACTGGCCTTTGATCAGCGGCGCCGTCGTTCCGGTGGCGCAGGTAACCACGTTGGCCCCACGGACGGCTCCTTCCAAATCCTCGGTCGCCTCCACCCGGAGCGCACGGCTGCTGAAATGGGTCGCTAGTCGCTTCGCTTTTTCCGGCGACCGGCCCCAGATAAGCACATGCCGGATCGGTAACACGACTTGATAGGCTTGAATCAAATGGCCGGCCAAGGTGCCGGTCCCGACCACCAAAAGGCGGTTGCTGTCCTGGCGGGCCAGATAGCTTGCCGCCAGGGCGGACGCTGCCGCGGTGCGCCGTGCGGTTAGGGTTGGGCCGTCAATCATCGCCTGCGGCACGCCCGTCTCGCCGTCCAGCATGAGATAACTGCCCAGGATGCTGGGGATGCCGCGGTGCGGATTGTTTGGAAAAACCGTGATGATCTTGATGCCGATGCGGCGGCCGGCTTTCCACGCCGGCATGAGCAGCAGGGTGCCGTCGCGGTCACCCTGGGTCGGAATGCTGTGGTGATGTCGTAGCGGCACATCGCAGCCGCTCCGGAACATCTGGCGCAGGCGCTCGATCAGCATGCGGTCGTGCAGCATGGCATCGAGATCCGGGCCTTTGATCACGCGCATGGCGGCACCTCCTGCCTGGTCGGCCGACGGGAGTGGCCGGTCCCTGGATTGATGGAACCGGTCAATGGTGGTCAGAACCCTGGCTGAGACCGGGATTCGGGTGGTTTGCGATCCTGCCGATCGCTGTTGCGGGCTGATCGTGCGGCTCGTTCCAGTTCGCGCACCCGCCGCTGCGCCTGCTGTGCGCTACGGCGGGCGCCGCGTCCGGCGTTCCAGCTCAACACACCGCCAAGAAGACAGCCGATCGCGGCACAGGCGGCCATGACCGCGAACAGAGGCGCAGTGATGGAGGCCCCGCCCGGAAGTATCCGCACCTCGACAAGGTCGCTGTTGGCATAGGAAAACAGACCGATGGCAACAAGAGCGAGGGCGGTCAAGGCCAGGAGAAAACGGCGCACGGCGGAGCTTTCATGGTGTTCCAGGGTTGCGCATCACTCGGCGTTCAATCGCTCCCGCAATTGTTTGCCGGTCTTGAAAAACGGTATGAACTTCTCATCGACCTGCACCGATTCGCCGGTGCGCGGGTTACGTCCGGTACGGGCATCACGCCGTTTTACCGAAAACGCGCCGAATCCGCGAAGTTCGACCCGATCGCCGCGGGCCAGGGCTGCGGTGATCTCATCGAAGATTGTACTGACGATCCGCTCAATGTCGCGTTGAGTCAAATGCGGATTCAAGTCGGCCAACCGATTGACCAATTCCGATTTCGTCATGGCGCTTTCCCTCCCCGGAGCCGTGCACTGTTGTTTGACGTCTTCAATTGCGCCCGGGCCGCAACCCGCGCGAATGGTTGCACCGTCACTCACTTCGACAAGCTCGCAAATACCCCTACGGACCGTCAAGAGCAAGCCGAATCCAAGGGGTTACCGGCCCGGCGGCCCCAATAGGCAAGCGATCGCCGGTGCGGGTGTTTCGGCAGATGACAGCAATTGCGCGTGTGACGAATTTGTTCTAATTACACAAAAATAGTAGGGCGGGTGGATATGCCGACACCGCCGGAGGGCCCGGGCATGGCGAGGAGCTATAAGTACGAAGTCATTGCCGACGTTTCCGGCAAACCGCAGATCGATCGAATACTCGATAGCGACGAGGAGGCGGTTGAACGCGCCCAGTATCTGCTCGCACAAGCAAAGTTTACGGCTGTCCGGGTCGTGCGCATCGATCGGATCGGGACCGAGAAGGTCATTTTTGAGAAAGCCTATTCCGGCGGCGGCAAGCAAACCAGTATTTCACACATCGACGAGGCCAACTACTGCGCCACGGCACACGACGTGTATGTCTACGAGAGCCGGCGCACACTGGTCCGCCTGATGCGGATGTTCTGTGACGAGCAGGTGAAAATCCCAACCCAGTTGTTGCACGACGCTCTGATCCTGCGTCATCTGGAAAAGGAGTTTCTCCTCTACAATCAGGTCATCCACCGGGTTGGCACGCTGCAGGCGCGCAAACGCCGCACTCGCCCGGAAGATCGGTATGAAGAGTTGGAGAAGATCTACAAGGTGCTGTTCGAAAACGCCAAGGCGGCGGAGCAGCTCGCGCCGTATTTCACGCACCTCGTCGATCACGGCCCGAGCAGTTTGCATGCCCACGTCGAGGCGACCATCGCCGCACAGGACCGCGCCCGTGTCCTCAATTACGCGTTCGCGCGCTATCTAGAACCGGCGGCCGATTGGGGCGACAAGCTGACCTCCCTGTGCGAGCTCTTCGAACACAGGCCGGATGACGTGGGGACCGCCTTGTTGGATGAGGTGATCGCCGAGATCGTGGACGGCAGTGCACCGATGAAGGCGCTGATCGGCTACGCACCCGATCTGGCCACGGCGATCACGGCTCTGGCGGCCCTGGCCAAGGGCGAGTTGGACGAACGTTTTGCCGGCACACCGCCGCTCCGTCGGCTCAACGATGTCATCCGGCTGTATCGGCTGCCGTTGACCACCGATGTCATCCTCGGTCGGATCGCCAAATCACTGGCTGGGACCGGGCCGTTGACTCGGCTTGATCGCGCAGCGGATTTTGCGGCCTTCTGCCAATTGATACAGTCACTGCGCGAATACGGCGGCTTTCGTGGCGGTGGCGCGATGTGTTCGGCCATTGTCCTCAGAGCCAAGATCGCCATGGCCACCGGGCAGGAGGACCTTCCGTTCGAAGCGGCTGTCGCGAAGATCATGGGGTTCTTGTCCGATGTGGCGGACCGGATCGGCTTTCTCCTCGATCTCCTGTGCACCGATCTGGGCAAGAGCCGAGCAAGCCTGCTGACCCGGGAGCTGAGCCGTTTGTTCGCGTCGACACAGAGCATCCGCGATTTCTTGCCGACCGATAGAGATATGATCACTGTACAAGATATCACGGAGAGCTTCGAACGCCGCCTGTTTGGCGGTGGCATTCCGCGCGATCTGGCGGAGAAATTCATGGTCCGGCTGGAAAGTATGGCCGAGGCGACCGATGCGTTACCCTCCCGGCAGTGTCACGAGATGCGTCGTTTGATGACGGACCGGACCGGTGACGTGGTGGACGGAGCGACCACTCATCCTCGGGTTGCCGACTCCGGTATGGTCAGGCGGTTGGAACGGGAGCGTTTTGTCCGCTTCGTGTACCGCGGCGAGCAGTTCGTCTTCCGTGGCAGCGCCCAGCAATTCGTGCTCGGTCGGGGGCCCACCTGCGACATTGTCGTCGACTACGAGGGGACCTCGCGGGCCCATGCCGTGATTAGCATGGCCGGCGGTCGGTTCCGCCTCCTTGACCAAAGCCGCAACGGCACCTACGTCGCGATTGAGAACGATGCCCCCGTGGTGATCAAAAACGAAGACATTGAATTGCGCGGCAGCGGCAGCTTTTACCTGGGAGCCGATCCGGCCAAGCACAATTGTCTGCGCGACAGCGTCATCCGGTTTGAGTGCGTGGATATCTAACAAGAAACGAACGGTGCCGTTGGGCACAAACGGGTCCATCCGGGGAGGCCTTTGTGGGAGCGCCGACGCCTCGTCGGCCTCGTGTGCACGCCGG
>JANQJV010000037.1 GCA_028281465.1 Azospirillaceae bacterium
GCCGCCGTCGGATGGCCACAGCGCCGCGGACGGCGGACGGTGTCCGGTTTTCCCGCCGCGGTGCGGGGTTGACGGGCCGGGCCGACGGGGCGTCGGCGCTCCGGGATGTGGCCACGGCCCGCCCAGAGGTTCATCCTCTGCGGGACGGCGGCAGATTGCGCCGGTGAACGTCGCCTTGCATCCTGTTCCGACAGGGCCGCTGCTAAAGAAAACCGAAGACGCTCCACGTCGACCTTGCGGAGCGATGATACCCATCCAGCGTCCGGCCAGGCACCCTTGTCGGCTCACTTCTGGCCGAACAGGTTGGCCACACGGGCGTCCGGGTTGGGCCGTACAAGCACGGTGCACCCAGAGGTGCCACCGTTGACGAACAGATACATCATCAGGGGATCCGCGCGCTGCTCCGGGTCATACAAGTTCAGCCCATGACCGAACGCCATGCCCAGGATCGCATTCTGGTAGACCGCACGAAAGCGGAGCGGCCGGCGCTCACGGAACTGACGCCGAGCGCAGGCGTCACTCAGGGCCGGCACAATGCGTCCCGCGTCGCGCCACGGCACGGTCCGATCGACGAGAACCACCTGACTTGACCGGTCTCGGTGGATTTGGGGCGTCATGTAGCTACGGTGCGAGGGCACCGCCGTGATGTGGTCCCGGTCCGACCGTCTCAGGCGCTGTGCGTGGCCCAGGTCCGTGTGACTGACCAGCAGCATGGCCATCACGACCAAGCCGGTTTCCCAACGCCTCCAGGTTGCCCGCTTCTGTGTCATGCCCCAAGACTCCCTGCCGCCCGGAGCGACGCCCATCAGACGCAACCGCTGGCTACGAAATTGGCAGAGAACGACGGGGGTCTTAACCATTGTTTAATGTGCCCGCAACCGCCCCTCGGACCCTGGACTCAGGCATTCGGTCGCTGCTCGAACCCCGTCGCCCCCGGATCGTCGGTTGGCTCACGCACCAGGTCGTCGACCCGAGCCATCGGTGGACCGGTGTAGCACGCATCCACCATGGCAGCGACAGCATCGGCCGAACCGGCAAACACCGCTTCCACGGACCCATCCGTCCGATTGCGCACCCAACCATCCAACATGCGCCGGCGCGCCTGATCGACCACCCAACCGCGGAACCACACCCCTTGCACACGGCCGATGATCCGGACACGTTCCGCCACCCTTCCAGGCCCTGCCATGGCTCACTCGAACTCCATGATGACTTCATCGACGGCCAGACTGGACCCAGCCTGCACATGGATTTTCTTAACCGTGCCGTCCTGCTCGGCACGCAGAACATTCTCCATCTTCATGGCCTCGACCGCGCACAATTCTTGGCCCGCCTTGACATCCTGACCAACTTCGACAGCGAGCGAAACGAGCAGGCCGGGCATGGGCGAAAGCAGCCGCTTGGACAGGTCGGGGGCCGTGCGCACCGGCATCAGATCATAGAGCTCGGCAGCCCGCTGGGTGAGCACCTGAACCTCAAGATCGATGCCCTGGTGCATGAGGCGATATCCGTTCGGCAGGGCATCGACCTGAACCACCATCTTTCGCCCATCGATGGTACCAACCCAAAGTGGATCGACCAGCCGCCATGCGGTCGCCAATGAAAATAGCTGGCCGCCCACGCGCACGTCGGCTCCGTCGGCAGTCTCGACCACGAACACCGATGTCATGATGCCCGCACAGCGGATGCGCCAGTAGTTCTGCGGGCGCGGCTGATAGCCCGGCATCTGACCAGACAAAGTTCGGTTGCGTTCGGCGATGCGGTTGTGGACATAAGCGACGATGGCGTATAGCCGCTCACGCGTTACCGTATCCGGATCAACGCCCTTGAATCCCTGTGGGAATTCTTCCGCGATGAAATTCGTGGTGAGACGTCCATCTTGAAACCGCTGATTGTGGAGGACCGCGGCAAGAAACGGAATATTGTGACCTATGCCGCGAACCTGAAAGGCATCAAGAGCATGACTGAGATAGAGAATGGCAGTCTGACGGTCAAGCCCATGGGCGCAGATCTTCGCGATCATGGGATCATAGTACATGGAAATCTCGCCGCCCTCATAAACCCCTGTATCGATGCGGATGTTCCGGTCCTCGAACGGCGGCCGATACCGGGTGATCCGGCCGATCGATGGTAGGAAGTTGCGGTACGGATCTTCGGCGTATACGCGCGCTTCGATCGCCCAACCGCGAATCTGCACATCTTCCTGGGAAATCGGTAGGCGTTCGCCGGCCGCAACCCGGATCATCAGCTCCACCAGGTCGAGACCGGTGATCAGTTCGGTGACCGGGTGCTCCACCTGGAGCCGGGTGTTCATCTCCAGGAAGTAAAAGTTCTGCTTGGCGTCCACGATGAATTCGACCGTGCCGGCCGACCGATAGTCCACCTTTTGGGCAAGCGCAACCGCCTGTTCGCCCATGAGCCGCCGGACCCGCCCGGATAAAAACGGGCTGGGTGCTTCTTCGATCACCTTCTGGTGCCGACGCTGGATCGAACATTCACGCTCGTTCAGATAGATCGTATTGCCGTGTCCATCGGCCATGATCTGGATTTCGATGTGCCGCGGCTGTTCGATGAATTTCTCGATGAACACCCGGTCATCGGAAAAACTGGAGCGGGCCTCGTTGCGGGCTGAACGCAGACCGTCGCGCACCTCGTCGTCATTGCCGGCGATCCGCATGCCCTTACCGCCGCCGCCGGCTGACGCCTTGATCATGACAGGATAGCCGATATCGCGTGCGATACGGACCGCCTCACCGTCGTCTTCGATCACCCCCATATGGCCGGGCACCGTGTTGACGCCCGCGGCATGGGCAAGTTTCTTGGATTCGATTTTGTCGCCCATAGCGGCGATGGCCGGGACATCCGGTCCAATGAACGCGATGCCGGCCGCTTTCAGGGCTTCGCAGAAGGCCGGTTTCTCCGATAAGAAACCGTAGCCTGGGTGCACTGCCTCTGCCCCGGTGCGGCGGCACGCGTCGATGATGCGGTCGATCACGAGATAGCTCTCGGCCGACGGCGGCGGACCGATCGATACCGCCTCGTCCGCGATCTCAGCGTGCAGCGCATTCGCGTCCGCTTCGGAGTAGACGGCAACGGTCTTGATATCCATCCGCCGCGCCGTGCGGATCACCCGGCACGCGATTTCACCCCGATTGGCAATGAGGATTTTCGAGAACATGGTAGGTACCGAATCCTTGGAGGACAACGGACGAAACGGCCGTGGCCGTGAACGGTGCGGCGCGGGTGCTCTGGCAAGGCTTCGCGGCCCAGGCCCCGGCGACCCATGGTTGGGCCGTCGATTTGCAGCGCAGTCGATCGCGCCTGTCAACCATGCCGCCGCGGCAAATCCTCCGATCGCGCAGCGCTGCCCCCGATATGCCTGGCCGGCCGATGCGGCACATTGCCGCCACCGGGCTGGATAGGACCACGCCAAACGCCATCGGGCACGCCGGATGACATAAATCTGTCGCCGCCATGTCATGCGTACCCGGTAGAAGCCCGGTTAAGGGGCCACGCCTCGGGGGTTCGACGACACGAACTCCTTGGCTGCAATCGACACCACGGGGGACCGACGCATTCGGTTGCCACCGACGATCAAGCGATCGCTGACCCCAAGTCTTGGAGCGGAGCTTGGCTGAAAAATGGGTAGATTCCGGTTGGCCACCGGTCTGCCGACGAGGACCCAGGCCATGACAACCTCCAGTGACCTGCCAGACACGCTCCGACACTGGGCCATTACCGCCACGCTGGATGCCTGTCTTTGGATCGGCGGATAACCTGGCAGTGAAGCCATGGCCGCATCCCCTTTCCGACCCGCCGTCATGTCCAACCGTCGGCGAAATCAAGGACGACACGGTCCATCATCTGATCGCCGATGGCATCGCTGTGGAGATTTGTATCCCGCAGGCGGAAGGCAGCGAAGATGTCAACGACCTGCGAGCGGCCTTACGCCGGCTGGCCATTGACGGGGTCGACCTGATCATCACCACTGGACTCCACGATGCCCAGTTGTTCAAGGAAACCGCCCGGCGCCTTCCAGAAACCCGCGTCACGAGCATTGACGTCCTTGGCCGGAATCGTAGGCGCCATGGTGAATCATACCGATGGCCCGCCTTGACGACAGGTTCGGTTTCGGCGCTGAACCAGGACGGCCCGAGGACCGGTCAGTGTTTCGGGCCGTTGGTATCAGTCTGGCGTAGTCGGCTTCGTCGGAGGCCGGGTCATTCTTCTGATACGCCAGTTCGCTTGCACCGATGCGCAAGGCGCCCAGAAACTGCGGCCGAATTTGGACGTTCTGGCCTCGATGTCCGGGATCATACCGGCCGGGTTCACGAATGTGGCCCACGGTCGCGCTCTGGCGGTCCATTTGCCATCGGTGTCGACATGAACCAGAACGGCGTGCACCCTGGTACGATCTTGACCTCTGTGCTGAAATGGCTCGATGTCGCCGTTTACGGGGCGCTCACCATGCGCGATCGGGCCGCTGGCAAACCGGCGTCCGATCGCTGGGATTGCAGGAAAATGGTATCGACTTGGCCATGGATATGCACAATGCGTCGCTGATCTCATCCGAGATTCGGGCGACTCTCGACCGTTGTACTTTCGATATCGCCTCCGATCTGGCGGCCGTGACCGACGCTGAGTCGGATCGGTCGTGCCCGCTTGAGCACTTCGCCCAATAACGCGGCCGGAGCAGGACGCAGGGGCGTCCAAAGCAACGGAGTTCCCTGTGCGATTTGAGGCACCTCCGCGTCTTATCCGCCCCGTCAAACCTCGAAATGGCCACATGGTGCAAGCGATCAGGCCCGGTGGTCCGGGGGACGGTAAACCATCACCACAGTGCGTCGACCGAATAATGGATCATCCCGATCCCGGTACCGGGAGACTGTGACGATGCGGTCTGGCCATTTCGGGATTCGCTTGCGCCTCCTGCTCGGCTTGGGCTTGATGGCGGCGTTCACGCTCGGTGCAAGCCTTATCGGCATCAATGGTTTCCAGATTCTTCGTCAGGACGTGACCGGGCTCGTTAGCGAAGAAATCCCCACCTTGACCCTGGCTGCAAATCTGGCCCACACCAGCCTCGCCATTCGCGCTGATTCCCACTCCCTGGTCGTGATTGACGATTCGTTCGAGCATGACGGCGCTTTATTTCGCATAAACAATCAATTAGACCAGCTCTCCATCATCATCGCGAACTTGACATCGCGACCTGTGGCCGACGGCGACATTCGGCAACTGGTCGATATCAAAGACAATCTGGAAGTCAATATCGAAACACTGAACGGCCTCATAGAATCCAAACTTGCAGGAAGCACGCTGCGCGCCGGACACTTGGCCCAAACCAAGGCACTACAGGACAATGCTTGGCACCTGACGCAACGATGGTCCATGCTGCAGATGGACACCGACGCGTCCGAGCCAGCAACGGACGGTGCGACCCAATCTTGGCTAGCAGGCATCGGATTTGCGCTCAGCCTGCTCAATAGTGCCCTGGCGACCGACGAACCACGCGCATTCGATACGGTTCGACGGCGCTTGGAGACGGCTTTGATCGAGAGTAGAGCCTTGATCGACACACTGCCGGTGGCCCGACAGACCGAAGCCCGAGCCCTGCAGGAGGACATCGCAGCGCTCGGCGGCGGCGACACCGGCATTGTCCCGCAACGCTTACGGCAATTGCGCACGGAAAACGCGATCGGCAGCGCCCTGGAGCGCGCCCTGATCTTCTCCGATGCCTTGGCCCAACATGGTTTGCGCATCGCCGAATCCCTGGAGGAAGCCGCAGTCCACAAAGCCACGCTGATAGCGAACGAGATCGCCAGCCGATCCGGTTTTCTGGTTTGGCTGTCGGCCGCCTGTGTGCTCGCGGTTCTGATAATCTTTTCTTACATGAATCACAGTATTTTGCACCGACTTAAACGACTACAAAAGGCCATGCGGTCTTACGTCGACGGCCAACCAGCCGAGATTCCCTCGGGCGGGACCGACGAGATTACGGACATGTCGGGGTCGCTGCGTTTCTTCGTGGACGACATACGCCGTCGAGAAGCAGCGCTGAAAGCCAGTGAGAGACGCCTTCAGACCATCGTTGGTTCGGTGCCGCTCGCCATGGTGATCTGCCGGCGGAGTGATCACGTCATGCTGTATGTCAACGAACCGGCCAGCGAACTCCTGGGGCTGGCTCATGACGCGATCGCCAATGCCTGCCCATTGCCGAAGTTCTTTGCCGATGCCGAGCAGCAATCTCGGTTTCTCGTCGACCTCACCAATTCGGAGAATGTGGGCGACCAGGAAGCAGAAATCCGGCACCCCGACGGCACACCTGTTTGGGCCTTGATCTCGGTCAGCCCAATCGTATTCGACGAGCGGCACGCCGTCTTTATCGTGCTCAAAGACATAACCGAACGGAAGCGGGCGGAGCAGGAAATCAAAGCGGCCAACGCGTGTGCCGAAGCAGCATTGAAGAACCAGCGCATAGCGCAGGACAGTCTTATCCAATCCGAAAAATTGGCGTCGCTCGGGACTTTAGTGGCGAGCGTGGCACACGAAATCAATACGCCGATCGGCGTCGGGCTCACGGCCGTGACCGCACTGGCCAAAAGCACCCGCTCCATCCAGGACAAGTTCGCCGTTGGCGAAATGAAACGCTCGGATTTGGAAGAATTCCTCGTCGATGCACGCGAGGCATCCGGGCTCCTGGTCCACAACATCAACCGGGCGGCCGAACTCGTGACCAGCCTCAACAAGGTGGCTATCGACAGCGCGAGCACCGACCGCCGGCGCTTCAACCTGAGAGATCATCTGAACGACGTGGTGCGCAGCCTGCAGCCATGGCTCAAGACAGCGGCCCTCAAAGTCCAGGTGGATTGTCCGGAAGAGATCGAGGTGGACACATTTCCGGGCGCCCTGTTGCAGATTCTGGCTAACCTCACGTCCAACTCGCTTCTGCATGCCTATGAGCCGGGTGAATCTGGTCAGCTGACCATCGGCGTCTACCAGACCGACGATGACACCCTCATGCTGTGCTACGCTGACGATGGCAAAGGCATGCCCGAAGCGGTGCGCAAAAAGGTGTTCGAACCCTTCTTCACCACCCGGCGCAATACAGGCGGCACCGGGCTCGGCATGCATATCGTCTTCAACCTGGTGACCCAGACTCTGGGCGGTCAAATCACCTTGACCAGCGCCCCGGGGGCCGGCACGAGCTACATCATCCGTCTTCCGCGCTTGGCTCCAAGACTGCCAACGGCGGCCCGGGGAGCCGCCACGCCGAGCGCCGAAGCGGCGGAATAGGCCGCGGGCTGCATCGCCCCATTGCGGTCATGCCGAGCTGCGTTCCCGACGCGCCGCCTCCTCCGCCAACAGGTCCTTACGTGACAGTTTGCCGATCATGGTCCTCGGCAATTGGTCGCGGAACTCGACGATGCGCGGAATCTCGATTGGTGACAGGTGTTCACGCAGAAATGCCTGCAACATTGCTTCGGTCAACGCCGCACCATCCACGAGTTTGACATAAGCCTTGACCGTCTGGCCACGGTATTCGTCCGGAACACCGGCAACGACACATTCCTGCACGGCCGGGTGCTGGTAGATCGCCTCCTCGACGTTGCGCGGATAAACGTTGTAACCGCTGCATAGGATGAGGTCCTTGATCCGGTCGACGATCGTGATGTAGCCGTCCGCGTCCATGGTGCCGACATCGCCCGTGTGCAGCCGGCCATGGCGCAAGGTTGCCGCCGTTTCCTCAGGATTGTTCCAGTAGCCAGCCATGACCTGCGGGCCGCGGATACACACCTCACCGCGCTCACCGGCTGCCAGCGGTGTCACCCCGTCCTCCAAGCTGATGATCTCCATGACGGTGCCAGGCAAGGGCAAGCCGATGGTACCCAGCCGGTTATCACCGTCTAGGGGATTGCAGGTGGCCACGGGACTGGACTCCGACAAACCGTAACCCTCAACCAGTCGGCACCCAGTGTTGCGGACGAAGGCACTGTGCACCTCGTGCGGCAGGGGCGCACCACCGGAGATGCAGTAGCGGATCGAAGACAGCCGGTAGCGCTCACGCTGCTTATGCCGGTTGATGGCCGTATAGATCGTCGGCACCGCGGGGAACAGAGTCGGCTTCTTGGCATGGATGGTCGCCATGACCTGATCGATATCGAATTTGGGAAGCAGAATCAGCTCCGCTCCGAGCCGTAGCCCCATGGTCATCACCACCATCATGGCAAAGACATGGAACAGCGGCAACACGCCGAGCACACGTTCCTGGCCCGGCACAGCCACGCTGAACCACAGAGCGGTCTGCTCGGTGTTGGCGACCAAGTTGGCATGGGTTAACATCGCCCCTTTTGGCGTTCCGGTGGTACCGCCGGTGTACTGCAGAACGGCAATATCCACGGTGGGATCAACGGCAACTGGCGCCGGCGACCGGCCACCTCCGATCAACCGATCGTACGGCAGACAGACCTCATCCAAACGGACCTGGGCCAAATCCCGGCGACGTAAGATCGGAAACAACAGGTTCTTGGGAAACGGCAGCGCGTCGGCCATGCGACAGACCACCAGCCGCTTGAGCGCACCCGTGCCGACCATCGGACGAACCTTGTCGTACAGCACGGCAAGATCGAGCGTGACCAAGATTTCCGTACCGCTATCTTGGAGCTGATGCTCAATCTCCCGCACGGCATACAACGGATTGTAATTGACGACGATCGCACCGGCCTTGACGGCGGCAAAAAAAGCAATGACGAAATAGGGGCAATTGGGCAGGAACAATCCAACGCGCTGGCCGGGACCGATCCCAAGAGATTGAAAGCCACAGGCCATGCGGTCGACCAAGGCCCCGACCTCGCGGTAGGTGAGACGCCGGCCTAGGAAATCGATACACGGCCGGTCGCCGAAGAGGGCCACGGAGCGATCGAGGATGTCTGGGACTGTGCCACCAGGAATCGGCGCATGCCAATTGATGTTCGGCACGTACCGACGCAGCCACGGGTGGTCCGGACCATCGACGCTCTGGTCGTCCATTGCACTTCGTCTCCTGCATTGACATGGTGCCTCGCCGCACCTGCACCCGCACACCCGACCGGCAGATCATTCGTTATTTTGTTGACACATTGGGGGTCGTGTGTTCGCCGGCAAGGTGAACGGACGCATGGCACAGACAGTTACCTTTGCAACCAGAGCCGACCAAGCCACAGCCGTCGGCCGTTTGTCTTCACCGCTCTGGCGCGCCGCAAAAATATCACTGGAGACTCGGATAAGCCTATGTCACAAATCAGGCTCGGCTGTCGGCCGGTCCGTCGTGCCGTCGCCGAACCAACGTTTAACAGCGCTCCGGCGCCCAGGTTAAGGGTCTCAATAGCTTGTCTCGCTTCGGTCAGTCTAACGCCATGGGGTTCGAACATGGCGATCAAGCCAGAGCCTTGGTGAAGTGGTTCAATATTACCAAGGGCTTCGGCTTCGTTGCTCCGGTCGATGGCTCACCGGACGCTTTCCTACACATTTCCGTTCTAAACCGTGCCGGCCTTCAGGAACTCGCCGATGGCACGGAGATTATTTGCAGCATAGCCCAGGGGCCGAAGGGCCCCCAGGTGACCCGTATTGTCGAGGTGGTGGGCGACTCGGGCGGCGGTGACTTTGGTCCTCCGTCCGGCCCGCCCAGTCGTCAACCCTCCTACATGGACGATCCCGGTCCTGTGGGTCAGGTGTTCGAATTGTCGGGGACCGTGAAATGGTTCAAACCGGACAAGGGTTTCGGGTTCGTCACCGCTGATGATGCAAGCAAAGACGTCTTCGTGCACAAGAGTGTTCTGCGCCGATGCGGCTTGGCCCAATTGGAATCGGGTCAGCGGGTGCACATGAAGGTGCAGGAGGCGCCAAAAGGACGGGAGGCGACTTGGATCACTCCAATTTGAGCTGAAGACCCGACAACCGTTTTGTGAGCAGTGGCTGCGTGACCGCGCACTTTACTCGAGTGTGCCGAATCAAACGGACCGTTCTGGTCCGTTTGATCGCTTGACGGTGTAGCCAGCGTAACAGCGAACCTGGTGGAATGAAATCCGCCCCTTGCCCTGACTCGACAAGCGTGGTGGGAGGCTGAACCGGGCACTGCCCATGGTCGTGGGCGGCACTGGCATGTGGTACGAGCGGCGAGAGGACCGATCATGGGATATACCGGGTTCGTCGGCCTCGCCCTGGCGGCACATCTTTTTGTTCTTGCCGGTGCCGATGCTGCGCGGGCGACTGGGGTGACGGTTCGTATCGCAACCTTCAACGTCTCCATGGTTGGTGCGGCGGCAGGAGAACTGGCCGAAGACCTGCAGCGCACCGACAACCCGCGCTTTCTCAAGCTGGCCCGCATTATTCGGCGGGTGGCACCAGATATCTTACTCATCAACGAATTCGATCATGACGCGGAAGGCGTCGGCCTGGCACGATTCCGCGCGCATTACCTTGAAACCCCGACCATTTCCGATCCTCCTGCTGTCTATCCGTACGCCTTCGCCGCGGCGGTCAACACCGGTGTCTTCTCAGGCGCCGACCTGGACGGCAACGGAATGGCCGTGGCGAGGCCTGGCGAGGCCGGTTATGCCGCAGACGCCTTCGGCTACGGCGCCTACCCCGGACAGTACGGGATGATGCTCCTGTCACGGTTTCCACTGGCCGGCGGGGCGGACATTCGCACGTTCCGGACCTTTCTCTGGCAGACTCTGCCCGACGCGCTGCTGCCAGATAACCTGGAGACGCCGGAACCTGGCGATTACTATGGACCGCAAGCCCGTGCCGTGTTCCGATTGTCGTCCAAGAGCCACTGGGATATTCCGATCGACATTGCGGGTCGGCGGCTGCATGTGCTGGCCATGCACCCGACGCCACCGGTGTTCGATGGTCCAGAAGACCGCAACGGCCGACGGAACTTCGATGAAATTCGTTTGTTCCGTGACTATGTGACCCCGGGTGCGGCCAACTATCTGGTGGACGACCGCGAGCAACGGGGCGGATTGCGCGCAGGCGCGCGGTTCGTCATCCTGGGTGACCTCAATGCCGATCCAGCCGACGGCGACAGCTTTCCCGGAGCGGTGACGCAGCTACTCGAGCATCCCGGCATCAATGGCCGTTTCACACCGGCTTCCAATGGTGCCATCGAGGCGGCCGACCGACAGGCTGGGTACAACCGCACCCACGCCGGCGACCCGCGGTTCGACACGGCCGACTTTGGCGACACCGGCCGCGCCCCAGGCAATCTCCGCGTCGATTACGTCCTGCCCTCCAATGCGGGCCTTACTGTTCAGGGCGGCGGTGTGTTCTGGCCCCGGCCCGGCACACCAGGCAGCGACTGGATCGACGCCTCGGACCACCGTCTGGTTTACCTCGACGTCACACTCCACTAACACGGCACCAGACCCATCTCTGTGGGTGGTGGATTGCTTTGGGAAACCTGGGACGATGGCGCGCCGGTCGCGAATGGCCGATTGGTTGGATGTGCGGTCGGAGGGACTGCTGGTGGTCCCAGCCGGTGTGTATATCGATCCGGTCCGGTCGGTGGACCGGGCCATTGTGACCCATGGCCATGCCGACCATGCCCGGCCCGGACATGGCGCTGTCCTGGCGACACCGGAAACCCTGGCCATCATGCGGACTCGGTTGGGCGACCAAGCCGGCCGGCATCAGCAACCGGCCACCTATGGAGAAACGGTTCGGCTCGGCAACGTGGCCGTCACCCTATTCCCGGCTGGGCATGTCCTGGGCAGCGCCCAGGTGCTGCTTGAGCATGCCGGTACGCGGGTGGTGGTGTCCGGCGACTACAAGCGGCAAGCCGACCCGACCTGCACCAGCTTCGATTTGGTGCCGTGCGACCTGTTCATCACAGAGGCGACATTTGGGCTACCGGTGTTCCGTCATCCACCGGCCGAGCAGGAGGTGACGCGTCTGCTGGCCGCCAGGGCCTTGCACAGGGATCGGTGCGTGTTGCTCGCCGTTTACGGATTGGGCAAATGCCAGCGCATGATCGCGCTGCTCCGTGCGGCCGGTCATGACGCCCCAATCTATTTGCATGGCGCCTTGCAGGCGCTTTGTAGGCTCTATACCGACCTGGGCATAAAGCTGGGGCCCTTGCATCCCGTTGTCGGCACGACGCCCGATGCCATGGCGGGCGCCATCGTCCTGGCCCCACCATCGGCGACGCGAGACCGTTGGATGCGCCGCCTGCCGGACCCGATGGTGGCACAGGCATCTGGCTGGATGCGTGTGCGCCAACGCGCCAAACAACGGGGCGTCGAGCTGCCGCTGGTGGTTTCCGACCATGCCGACTGGGACGAGTTGTGCCGCACCATTCTGGAGACGGGCGCCGAAGAGGTCTGGGTCACGCACGGCCGTGAGGAGGCGTTGGTGCATTTCGCCACACAACAGGGCATTCGAGCCCAGGCCCTATCGATGGTTGGTTTCGAGGAGGATGGCGCGTGAACCGCTTCGCGCGTCTATTGGAGGCGCTCGTATTCACGCCGGGGCGCAATGGCAAACTGCGCCTCCTGGAACACTATTTCGCGGTTACCGGCGATCCGGAACGTGGCTACGCCCTGGCCGCGCTCACTGGTACACTGAGCCTCGCCACAGCCAAACCTGCCGTTATCCGCGCCCTTGTTGCCGAACGGGTCGACCCCGTGCTGTTCGACCTGTCGTATGACTTCGTCGGCGATCTGGCGGAAACCGTTGCCCTGATCTGGCCCGAGGCAGAGCGAAAGACCGAAGCTGTGGCCGATTCGACCGCGCTCGACCTGACCGAGGTGATCACCACATTGCAGCGGTCCAGCCGCACAGAAGTGGCACGCCTGCTCGGCAATTGGCTCGACCGATTGGACGCCACAGGCCGGCACGCACTCCTGAAGCTGATCACCGGCGGGCTCAGAGTCGGCGTGTCAGCCCGCTTGGCCAAGACCGCGCTGGCGAACTGGAGCGGCCATGATCTCACGGAAATCGAGGAGCTCTGGCACGCGCAGACCGTCCCGTATGAAGCGCTGTTCGCTTGGCTGGAGCATCGCGGCAACCGGCCGGCCGCGGATTTGGCGCTCAGTTTCCGTCCGCTCATGCTCGCCAATCCGCTCGAGGACCGGGATGTCACAACATTGGATGCGACGCAATACCGGGCGGAATGGAAATGGGACGGCATCCGTATCCAAGTGGTCGGCCACGGCGACACGGCGCGCCTGTATTCCCGCACCGGAGACGAGATCGGCGCCACCTTTCCCGATGTGCGCGACACCATCCGCTTCCATGCCGTGCTCGACGGCGAATTGTTGGTCTTGGACGGAGACCGGGTCGCTGCCTTCGCCGACTTGCAGCAGCGCCTGAACCGGAAGACGGTGTCACCCAAGCTGATGCGCGAACGGCCCGCGCATGTCCGACTCTACGACATCCTGGTCGAGGACGGTGACGACCTAAGGTCCGCACCATTCGACGTCCGGCGCACGCGGTTGGAACGTTGGTTCGCTCGCATCCAACCGGAGCGCATGGACCTATCCCCGCTGATCCCATTCCGTGATTGGGCCGAACTGGTCGCCCTGCGTGACAGCGCCCGAGCCCGCGCCATCGAAGGGTTGATGCTGAAACGGGCCGATGGTGCCTATATCGCCGGCCGGCCGGTCGGACCCTGGTGGAAGTGGAAGCGTGACCCGCTGACAGCGGATGCCGTGCTCATGTATGCCCAGCGAGGCCACGGCAAACGATCTTCGTTTTACTCCGATTTCACCTTTGGCGCCTGGCGCCAGGGGGCCCTGGTGCCAATCGGCAAAGCCTATTTCGGCTTTACCGACGTAGAACTGCACCAACTCGACCGGTGGGTGCGCGAACACACCCTGCGCAGCTATGGGCCGGTGCGGGAGGTGGAGCCGTCGCTTGTCTTGGAAGTGGCCTTCGACAGCATTCAGCGCTCCAACCGGCACAAGAGCGGTCTGGCCATGCGATTCCCGCGCATCCACCGCATCCGCTGGGACAAACCAGCGCAGGAGGCGGATCGGCTGGAAAGCCTTGAGCGCCTGATTGATGCATGAGACCCATGGCCCGCATTGACGACCCGTTCGGTTTCGGCGCTGAACGAGGAGCGCCGGCATCCCTGCCGGTGCTCCGAAACAGGGCGGCCCGAGGACCGGTCCTTGTTTCGGGCCGTTGGCATGAGACTGGTCAGCCGCTGTCCGTCCCACCGAGCTGACGCAAAAAAACAGCCCCGGGCAAGGCCGAGGCTGCAATTTGGAGGCTTGGTGATCGCTCAAGGCTATCAACGCACCATAATTCTTAGCATACGAAACATGCGCTGTCGCTGTGACATACTGGCACCCCACACCACCACGCGATCGCTCCCCCCACCTCTCAAGCCGAAAGTATGGCAAAGGATGCGGGATCATGCGGGAACTGGGATCGGTTGCCGATATCCTTGCCCCAGGCCGCAATACGCCGGCCCAGCGCAAGCTGGCGAGGCTCCCAGGCCTGCAACGCGGCATCCACATCGCCCTGCGCTTTGAACAGGGCCAAAGCCAGCGTATTCGCATCCACGGCCGCCTTCGACGTACCCGATGCGGTGTGCGGGCGCACCGTAAACGCAGCATCGCCGACGAGACAACAGCGTCCGAAAACCATGCGCGGCACCGCCACGTCAAAAATGCCTTGAACCGACGGCGTGGGTGTCGCGTCCACCAGCGCAGCGAGCGCCGGTGGCAACCGATCGCGCCCGATGGCCTGTTGCCCAGCCACAGTGTCAGCCGGCACCAGGCCGGGCGGCACCGAGTACGAGCGCTCGACACCGTCGCTCCCGGTCAACAGCCGACAGAGCGGTTGGCCCGGTTCCACGTTCCAATACCAAACCCAATTCAGACGGCGTGTTCCCGGTGCCGTCGATCCATCAGCCCCGGGAATACCATAACACAGCATATGGCTCTGGGGGATCTGGCACAGGCTAAAACGATCGGTCAGTAATTCGAGGATGTCCGAGTCGAACAGCGCCTCGGGGACGGTCCCACGCCACGCAACATAACCGGCGTAGACCGGCAGCAGCTCCGGAAAGAACTGTCGCCGCCCACGGGAGCCCAGTCCATCGGCGAAGACCAACAGATCCGCCTGACGCGTTTCACCCGTCTCTAACCGGACTTCGACCCCGTCGCCGTCTTGCCGCACGCCTTTGACCTTGGCGCCCTGATGATAGCACTCAGCCGGAAACAAATCGCGTAACAGACGGTACAAGCCATCCCAGGACGCAAACAACTGGCTTGCGGCATAGCGATGCCGGCTGGTCGAACCCCGGCCTAGATACTGGCGCTCGATGGATGGCACCGTAATCACGGATATCGGTTTGGCAAACTGCTCCAAAAACCGCAGCAGCTCAGGTTGGAGCACGATGCCGGCACCGCGACTTTCCATTTTTCCAGCGGAGCGCTCGTAAATCGCGACGTCACAGTTCAGTTTTTTCCGCAGTGCCAATCCAGTGAACAGACCCGCCATGGATCCACCGACGATGGCGACGCGCAACCGTCGCAAGCTCGCATGCACCACGGGCCTAATCCCACCTCGAAACCAAGATCATCTGCAAACCGTACCGTGCGCTTGCTTTCTGCACGGATACAATCGGCATACCGGGTCCTACGATGAAACACCTTAATCGGCGCTAAACATGTAATCAATTACTCCAGTTTCGCAGAGACCGGGCCCTCAAGGAATACCAGCAACCGGACGGTGAACACCGGCTGCGCCCCAATCGGCCTTGCGGGTCGTCGTGCGAAACGACACACTCAGGACGTCTCGCGTCGCCATCGGCGCAGCACGGTGAACCGGCCGGTTATCAAGAGAGGTGCGTGCATTGGCAGCGGATTTCGGCAGCGGCGGCCAGCATCAGGATGCGATCTACGATGCCCTGCTGGAAATCCGCGTCGTTCTCGGCACCGCCTCCTTGCGTGTCCGAGAACTGCTGAAGCTGGGCCGCGGTGCGGTGGTGGAACTGGACCGGCGCATCGACGCACCGGCCGATATCTATGTCGCCAACGTCCTGGTTGCGCGGGGTGAAGTCACCATCGTCGAAGATCGCATCGCCATCACGATCCGCGATTTCGTGCAATCCAACATGCGCTAACAAGAAACGAACGGTGCCGTTGGGCACAAACGGGTCCATCCGGGGAGGCCTTTGTGGGAGCGCCGACGCCTCGTCGGCCTCGTGTGCACGCCG
>JANQJV010000047.1 GCA_028281465.1 Azospirillaceae bacterium
CTGACCGATCTCAAGGCCTGTTTCGCCGACCTGGTCGCCAAAGTGCTGCGCAAGCTGGGATATCGTGAACCGATCCCCGACGATCTGCAGGAGACCCGCACCATGATCGAGAATCTGGTCGACTACTGGAAAGAGGAATGGCGCGCGGAAGCCCGCGCGGAAGCACGGGCTGAGGCCCTGGCGGAAGGTAAGGCGGAAGGTAAGGTGGAAGGCATCGCGCTCGTCCTGTTGAACCAGTTGCGCCATCGGTTCGGCCCTCTGTCGCCGGAGACCGAGCGGCGGGTCCGTACTGCCTCGCTGGATGACTTGATGCGCTGGACCGATGCGATTCTCGATGCGGACAGCGTGAGCGCGGTCTTCCAAGGCCGACTAGGCTGAGTCCCGCGGCGCGAGTCCAAGGGCCTGAATCCACGGGGTGACGAAACCGATGTTGGCGGCTGCATCGAGCGTATCCGGGCCTAAGTGTCGAGTGGGCCGGCTTGAGGTGTGGCCATTTCCAAGTCTTTGACGGCATGTCGGACCCTCGTCACCCACCTTCCAAGTGGGTTTGCCCAAGTGGGTTTGCCCAAGTGGGTTTGCCCAAGTGGGTTTGCCAAGACAATCTGATCGTAGCGGTCATCCCTGACATGCGGAAGCATGGGCAAGCGGACGTGGTTGTTCGGCAAGCCTGTTGCGTCCGTTCGGGAGGCCGCGTAAGCCCGGGTACGTCGGGACCGCCGGCACGACGGACCCGGGCGGCCGGGTCCGGCTTCGGAGGAGGCAAACCGTGTCGCAGCAAGCCTGGCGGATGACTGAAAAGATCGCGCGCCTGCGGGCGTTGACCGCCGAGCGCGGCGCCACGGCCGACGAGGCGCAGGCTGCAGCGGACAAGGTGGACGAACTGATGCGTCGCTATGGCGTTTCGGAAACCATGGTCGGCTTGGAGCGTGCCACGGCCGACCTGGTCGGACTGCTGTCCGAGCATCAGAGCGTGTTGTGGCAGAAACTCGGTCGGCATTTCGGTTGTTTCTGCCTCGTGCATGGGGCACCGGGGGTCGCCCGGGTCTCCTATTTTGGCCGCAGCCCCGGTCCCGGTCTGGCGGAACACTGGCACCATGTGTTGGCCCGGACCCATGGCGAGGACGTGCAAATCTGGAGATGCACGCCCCGATTGCGGGTGACCACGGAACGACGACGACAGGCCCTGGTCGAGGATTTCACCCTGGGGTGGGTCTCGCACATGATCCTGCGTCTGGCCGAAATCCCAACCCCGACCGACGCGGACCATGGCGCCGGAGCGGATGTCGTGCCGGACCCGCCGCCCGACCCGGGCGGTGTCGGGCGGCCGCGTGACGAAGATGCCGTGGCCACCGGTTGGGCTGCCGCCGGAATCGTGCCATTGCACGCGGCCGGGGCCGGGGTATCGGCGCTGCAGGCATTGGCGCCGGCGTGAGACGTCCGGCCGCACGCCGGCCCTTCACAAACGCGGGCCAATCCGGCATTTTCGCACCTGCACAAATGTCGGTCGCGGTCGCGACTTGCAGATTTAAAAGCGCCAAGGACATCAAACCCATGAAGATCGCCATACCGAAGGAACGGCGTGAGCATGAGCGGCGCGTCGCCGCTTCGCCGGAGACGGTCAAGAAATTCAAAGCCATGGGCGTGGACGTCGTGGTCGAGACCGGCGCCGGCGCGGGCGCCTCGAGTCCCGACCAGGCCTATGCCGACGCCGGGGCTAGCATCGCGCCGTCCGCCGCCGAAGCCTTCGACGGCGCCGATGTGGTGTTGAAGGTGCAGCGGCCGTTGGGGGCCGGCGAGGGCGAGGTGGACGAAGTCGCCCTGATGGGCAAGGGCACCCTGCTGGTCGGCATCTTGGCGCCGTACCAATCCCAGGCGCTGATCAAGGCCTATGCCGCCGGCGGCATCACCGCCTGCGCCATGGAGCTTCTGCCGCGCATCACCCGCGCGCAGACCATGGATGTGCTGTCGAGCCAAGCCAACCTGGCCGGTTACCGCGCCGTGCTGGAAGCGGGCTACCATTTCGGCCGCGGCTTTCCGATGATGATGACGGCGGCCGGCACCGTGCCACCGGCGCGCTGCTTCATCATGGGGGTGGGCGTCGCCGGCCTGCAGGCCATCGCCACGGCAAAACGCCTGGGCGGCGTGGTCTCGGCCACCGATGTGCGCCCTGCGGTGAAGGAACAGGTGCAGAGTCTGGGCGCCAGCTTCGTCGCGGTGGAGAACGAGGAGTTCAAGCAGGCCGAGACGGCCGGCGGCTATGCCAAGGAGATGAGCGACGATTACAAGCGCCAGCAGGCGGAGCTGATCGCCGAGACCATCAAGAAGCAGGACATCGTCATCACCACCGCGCTGATCCCGGGCCGCAAGGCGCCGACCCTGGTGTCGGCCGAGATGGTGCACTCCATGAAGCCGGGTTCGGTCCTCGTCGATCTGGCGGTGGAGCAGGGCGGCAATGTGGAAGGCTCCAAGCCCGGTGACGTGGTGCTCACCGACAATGGTGTCGCCATCGTCGGCGTCATCAACATGCCGAGCCGCATCCCGGTCGATGCCTCGGCGCTCTATGCCAAGAACCTGCTCGCCTTCCTGACGCCCTTGATCGACCAGGAGACCAAGGCCCTGGCGATCAACTGGGAGGATGAGCTGATCAAGGCCACCGCCCTGACCCGCGACGGCCAGATCGTGCACCCCCATTTCGGCGGCCCGGCGGCCTGAGGAGACACGGAGCCATGGAACCCATGCAAGTGGCGCAAGCCGACCCCGGAACCCAGGCGCCGGCGCCCACCGAGGAATCGCTGGCGCAAATGCTGGATCAGGTCGAGCAGCACAACGCGCAGCTTGATCAACGCCTCGACCTGCTGCAGCAGCAGCAGACTCAGCTTGAAGACGCCAAGGTGCCGCAGGAACTGACCGACGGTCTCCTGGCCATGTGGGACCAACTCAAGGAGGCGCTGGTCCGACTGGAGGACCTGACCGAACGCACCGAGGCGTTCGGTGTCCAGGCCATGCAAGCGGCCGATGAGGCGCGCGCCGTGGTCGAACAGGCCGCGGCCGGTGCCGGCAGCCACGACGGCTTCTTCGTTGTCGGCTTCACCGTCTTCGTGCTGGCCATCTTCGTCGGCTACCACGTGGTCTGGCGTGTCACGCCGGCCTTGCACTCGCCGCTGATGAGCGTGACCAACGCCATCTCCTCGGTGATCATCGTCGGCGCTCTGATCGCCGCCGGCCCGGCCCAGTTTGGCTTTTCCACCTTCATGGGCTTCCTGGCCATCGTGCTTGCCTCGGTGAACATCTTCGGCGGCTTCCTGGTCACCCAGCGCATGCTGGCCATGTACAAGAAGAAGAAGTGAGGAGACCAGTTCCATGGAAACCTTCGCGGCTTTTGCCTATCTGGTCGCCTCCGTCTGCTTCATCCTGGCGTTGAGAGGCTTGTCGTCGCCGGAGACGGCGCGCGCCGGCAACACCTACGGCATGGTCGGCATGGCCATTGCCGTCGGCACCACGCTGTGGTTCACCGGCGCCGTGTCCGGCTCGTCCTATTGGTGGATCGTGCCCGCCATCGCCATCGGTGGTTTCATCGGCTACACCATCGCCAAGAAAATCGTCATGACCGCGCTGCCGCAATTGGTGGCGGCGTTTCACAGTCTGGTCGGTTTGGCGGCGGTGTTCGTGGCCGCGGCCGCCTTCTATGCGCCCGAGGCCTATGGCATCGGCGTGCGCGGCGACATCGCCATCGGCAGCCTGATCGAGATGAGCATCGGCGTGGCGGTCGGCGCGATCACCTTCAGCGGCTCGATCATCGCCTTCCTCAAGCTGCAGGGCTTGATGTCGGGCAAACCGATCGTGTTCGCCATGCAGCATCCGCTGAACGCGGCCCTCGGCATCCTGCTGGTGATCCTGATCATCTGGCTGTGCGGCAGCAATTCGGGCGTGGCGTTCTGGATGATCACCTTCCTGGCCCTGGCGCTCGGCTTCCTGCTGATCATTCCGATCGGCGGTGCCGACATGCCGGTGGTCATCTCCATGCTCAACAGCTACTCCGGCTGGGCCGCCGCCGGCATCGGCTTCACCTTGCAGAACAACCTCCTGATCATCGTCGGCGCCCTGGTCGGCTCCTCCGGCGCGATCCTGAGCTACATCATGTGCAAGGGCATGAACCGGTCGTTCTTCAGCGTCATTCTGGGCGGCTTCGGCGGTGAGACCGCGGCGGCGGCGGCCGGCCCGGGCGGAGACCGCACGGTCAAGTCCGGCTCGGCGGAAGACGCCGCGTTCATCATGAAGAATGCCGCCAGCGTGATCGTGGTGCCGGGCTACGGCATGGCGGTGGCGCAGGCCCAGCACGCGCTGCGCGAGATGGCCGACCTGCTCAAGGCCGAAGGTGTCAAGGTAACCTATGCCATCCACCCGGTGGCCGGCCGCATGCCTGGACACATGAACGTGCTCTTGGCGGAAGCCAATGTGCCGTATGACGAGGTGTTCGAGCTGGACGAAATCAACCGCGATTTCGCCCAGGCCGATGTCGCCTATGTCATCGGGGCTAACGACGTCACCAACCCGGCCGCCAAGACCGACCCGGCCTCGCCGATCTACGGCATGCCGATCCTGGACGTGGAACGGGCCAAGACGGTCTTGTTCATCAAGCGCTCCATGGCCTCGGGCTACGCCGGCGTCGACAACGAACTGTTCTTCCGCCCCAACACCATGATGCTGTTCGGCGACGCCAAGAAGATGACCGAAGAAATCGTCAAGGCCCTGTCCGGCGGCGGGCATTGATCGCCGTGTGAACCACCACGAGCGCATAGCAAGGCGGACCCCCCGGTCTGCCTTGCGGTTTCTCGCTTTGGACGATCCATCGGCAGGGGCCGCATTGCCGAGGATTCCGCGGGCTGGGGCACGGACTGATCGACCCTTCGACCATGCATCCGGCAACCGACTATTTCCGCAATGACGTGCTTCTGAAGCGCCCCTGTATTCAAATCGATTGGTGCTTGGAAGCCCTGAAGAACCCTAGTCGCTGCGTGACCGAGCCGGAAACGGGGCGCATCGACGGATTGAAGCGCGATCGTTTTGCCGCCGGCAGTGCTCGACGCGAGGCTGGTGTCGGCGCTGCCGCGGCCGGCGGAACCGGTGGTCGGTGCTCTGCGCCGACATGGTTCAACCCGGTGGACCCACAACCGAAAGGTGCCGTGACGGCCGTTCGGTCGACCGGCGGTGCTCGACGCGAGGCTGGCGTCGGCGCTGCCGCGGCCGGCGGAACCGGTGGTCGGTGCTCTGCGCCGACACGGTTCAACCCGGCGGACCCACAACCGAAGGGCGCAGTGACAGCCGTTCGGTCGACCGGTGGTGCTTGACGCGAGGCTGGTGTCGGCGTTGCCGCGGCCGGCGGAACCGGTGGTCGGTGCTCTGCGCCGACACGGTTCAACCCGGCGGACCCACAACCGAAAGGCGCAGTGACAGCCGTTCGGACGACCGGTGGTGCTTGACGCGAGGCTGGTGTCGGCGCAGAGCACCGACCTACGGGGTGGCACTCAATTGAATTGAAATCTTCGGGCAGGCGATCCGCATGGGACGAGGCTTCATGTTCGGCCAATGACCTTGCAACCCTGTTCAGGTTTTGCTTTGGTCGGCTGCATCTACCGTGTTTCGGATTTCCGCACAAATCATGTCCGCGAGCATAGCCACCGGTTCGGCACCGCTCAAAGTGTTTGTCAGCTACAGTCATACCGACCAGGCTTGGGTGTTGGATCGGCTGGGGCCGGTTTTGCGGGCCGGCGGCCTTCAGGTCATTATCGACGTCGAGGCCGGAAAAGCGGGGCGGGAGGTGGTTGGGCAGATGGATGCCTGGCAGGATCGCGCCGACCGGCAGATTTTGGTGTTGTCTAAGGCCTATCTCGCTTCGGCTTACTGTCGGCACGAACTGCAGCGTGCCGTTGTCTGCGATCCTCAGTTTGACCAGGGTATCGTAGTCCCGGTCCAGCGCGACGACGAACGGCTGCCGGTCGACTTGTTCCCGGCCTTGCAGCCGGATGGCGCGCAACGGCAAGCCTTGCATGTGGATTTCAGGGATGACCGAGCCGAAGCGCCCTGGACGTTGCTGACCCGCAGCCTCGGGATTGATCTCGGCTGCAACCCGGCGCATTGGCTCGGCGTGCGGGACGAGGTGGTGCGGGAACTCCACCGAGGCACATCGGTCAACCTTGCGGTCATCGGCGCGCCGAACCACAAGGCGCTGATTGAAGAGGTGCAGACCCGGCACATCCCGGCCATGGGTATTGTCGACCTTTATTCCGGAACCGCCGCCACGCGCTCCGGTTTGATCGGCGACATGCTGGGTGCGTTGGGGGAAAAGGATCGGGTGCCCCCCGAACCATATGACCTTGGGCATTTCGATCGGGTGATCAAGGCCCGACCATCCTCGATCGTGGCCCTGCGCCATTTCGATACGGTCACAGACCGCAGGGACTACGGCAACGACCTGTTCCGTACATTGCGCCACCTGCAAGAAAACAGGCATCTCGTCGTGCTCCTGCAAACCCGTGGAAGCTTGGTCGACTGTTTGCCGAAGGACCATGACGCCTCCAAGCTTCAAGCCATCCGCATCGGCCTCGGAGCCAAGCCGTGACACCCATGGCCCGCATTGATGACACATTCGGTTTCGGCGCTGAACGAGGAGCGCCGGCATCCCTGCCGGCTGGACCGCCGCCATCTTGGCGGCCGGCCGC
>JANQJV010000121.1 GCA_028281465.1 Azospirillaceae bacterium
GAGGAGCGCCGGCATCTTGGCGGCCGGCGGCTGGGCGTGGTCCAGGCCGGCTGGAAGCCGGCGGTCCAGCCGGCAAGGATGCCGGCGCTCCGAAACAGGGCGGCCCGAGGACCGGTCCTTGTTTCAGGCCGTTGGTATGACTCCTACGATGTCAACGGAACAATCCTGCGCCGAAATAGCAGATTTTCAACGGATTAAGCAGCGGAGGGCCGGGTGACTCCCGGCGTCAAACGCCGATTCGCGGTGATAAAACTGGACCACTGGTCCGGTTTCATCACCCGGCAATCACGCCGCTCTCGAAATGCCAGGTTTGTGGGTGTAGCCGTCGATCAGTGGCACCAGGATGGCCAACGCACCGGTGAGTGAGTACTGGTCGGTATCGCCGGCCCGCAGCACATCGCGAGGATGCCTCGGCGCCGCCACCGGACGACCCGCCGCCGTTTCCGCCTCGACGCAGAGGGCCAACACCTCGGTCGCCATCCCGACCGCGTCATCAAAATCATCCCCTTGGGTAAAGCACCCGGGCAGGTCCGGAAAGCGCACGACGTACCCGTCGTCGGAGTTTTCGGGTGTCAGCAGCGCGAGATATCGGCGCATCCGTTCTATCCTCCCTGCAAGCCGGCCTGTTTTCGGATAGCCGCAACCAGCCCGGGCTTCAGGTCCTTCTTGCCGACCGGCTTTGGGACCGAGCCGGACTTAGCTGCGTGCTGGAATATCGCATGGCTGCCACTCTGCCGCCTGGCATCTTGGTGTCTCCTGTTGACGCCTTTTATATAGTCTGCAGCAGACTATTTATAAAAGGTATTTATCATGCGGCGGACGGTTTTTTGCGCGGCCGCCCGCGCGGCGGGTCGATCGCAGGCGGCAAAGACCACCCGGGCCACCGCCGAGACAGCCGGTCACACCACGCCTGCCGCATTGCGTCAGGCATCAGGCTCCACGCGACGACCACCGATTCCACCTCCGCGGGTATCTCATCAACGCCTTGGCTCCAAGCCCAGATCCGCTGTCTTCCCGCCTTGCGTCCGGCCAGTGCCAGCGCTTGGCGCGGTGTCAGACCCACTGCCGCGCACTGCTGCTCGAGTTCTTCATACGTCATTGGTCACCTCCGGCCCCGGATATAGCCCCGCCCGGCCTCGCCGTCAAAAAATCGTCCGCCGCGTGATTTTTTCCTTATAAATTCGTCTGTATCAAACCATATAAAAGACTTCAGACGGCAGGACGCGCCAAGGACAACCCAGATCGGTGGAAGGGCCGAGAGCGGAAACACCAGAAAGTATGACCGGTCGCCGGGTATGGGACCCCGAGCCTGACGAGACCCCTCGAAACCGGGAGACAGACAATGCGCATCCACCAGACCGAAGTCGCTCCGATCGGCTCTGTCCAAGAGGCCTAGCTGTTTAAAGTGGACGAACTGCGGTCAGCGGGAGGCCTAGCTGTTTAAAGTGGACGAACTGCGGTCAGCGGGTGGCCGGACGTGCCGGCCTGCCCTGGTGCACGCCGCATGTGCTCAAGCACAGCGCGATATCGAAGCGTGGCGCCCTGGGCTTGACCGTTGACCAGACCGCCGATTTTACTGAGACCTCACCGAGGACTGCCCGCCGGGTCGACCGACATTTGCAGGTTGGCCAGCTCTCCGACATGGCCGCGGTGATGGATCGTATTTGTACCACTGGTCCCGCTTCGCCAGGGGACCAGCGTGCTGATGGGCCGGCTAAGTCTCTGATTTCGATGGTGGGCGCGACTGGGATTGAACCAGTGACCCCTACGATGTCAACGTAGTGCTCTCCCGCTGAGCTACGCGCCCAAAGCCCTATTGGCCATCAAGCCGCCATCGGTGGGATCGGACATATGCCACGCCGCACGGCGAGATGCAAGCCCGCATTGTCCCGTCGCCCCGATACTGACCCGGGGCCGACCCCGGGCCGACCCCGGGCCGACCATTGACACAGACCCCGGCCAGAAAGAAAAAAGGGCCGCCAAAGGCGGCCCGAGTTTAGGGAGGAAACGCCCAAGAAGTGCGTTACGTCAGACGATCGCCGAAACGACCCATGACGCACTGCACAATATGATGGGTTGCCAACGCCGGATCAAGGGGAATTTTATCCGCACGAATACAAGGACCTAATGGCGTCCACGGAAACCAGGATGAAACAACGCCAGCGCTTTGCTGCACTGCACAATTCGCAGGCACAGATGTGCCGCATGACTGGGCATCGGCCGCGCCATCTGCGCCACCGGTGCGGTGTGGCGGACTGGTGGCAAAGGGAGGTGCAGTATTCCCACGCTCAAAACCATGGATTTGGTGGCCGATATCGGCGCGACCAATGCGCGATTCGGATTGCTCGATCCTGCTGGCGACATTGTCACCAGCGAAATTCTGGCATGCACCGATTACCCAGGGCTTGCTGAAGCTGCCGAAAGCTTCATCGCCCACCATACCCGCTCCGACAACCGGCCCACGGCCGGCGCCTTCGCCGTCGCTGGGCCGGTCCGAGGCGACCAGATCAGCTTGACCAACCACCCCTGGTCATTCTCCATCACCGCCACCCGAGACCGGCTTCGCCTTGGCCATCTCGACGTGATCAACGATTTTGCGGCCCAGGCGTTGGCTATCCCGCGTCTTGAATCGACCGACCTGGTCTCCCTGTCCGCCACGCCGCGCGCCGAACGTGAGACGGTGGCCATCATCGGCCCCGGTACCGGTCTGGGGGTGGCCGGTCTGGTTCCGGCCGGCGACCGCCACTGGGTCGCCATCGCCGGTGAGGGCGGACACGTGACCATGCCGGCTTACACGGCGTGTGAAGACAGGATCGTCCAGCGTTTGCGCGCCCGGTTCGACCATGTTTCGGCGGAACGGATACTGTCCGGCCAGGGCCTGCAAAACCTGTATTGGGCCTTGTCCGACCTGGAGGCCGACACCGATGTCGAACCCGACCGCCCCTCACCAACACCGGCACAGATTACGGACCGCGCCATGGCCCGAACGGATCGACTCGCGGAAACCGCCGTCGACCTGTTCACTCGCTGGCTGGGTACCGTCGCGGGCAATCTGGTCCTGACCTTCGGCGCCACCGGCGGCCTGTTCATCGCCGGTGGCATCGTACCCCGTTTAGGGCCTCGCTTCGATGCAGAAACCTTCTTCTCCGGTTTCCTGAATAAGGGCCGGTTCGCCCGGTACCTGGAGACGGTTCCGGCCTTTGTTGTCACTCACCCGCTCCCCGCTTTCCTGGGTCTGCACGTGCAGCTAGATCAGGCGCTTGGACGGCACCTGCGACAGCCTTAATGCGGTTTCACTCACATCCACCAGATTTGAAGCAACCACACCACCGCTTCGTTTTGCACATCAACTCGACCTGCTCGGGATGTCCTTCAACCGCGGGTATCCGATCTTGGCACGGTCATGGTCGCCTCGACCCCCTCCGGTTCGCCGACGACCACCACCGTCAGGGCGTCGACATCGAGAATGCGGCGCGCCACGGCATTCACCTGATCGACAGTCACGGACTCAATCAGCGTGCGACGCCGATCAAGATAATCGAGGCCGAGGTCGAATCTGCGCATCTGTAGCACCAGATCGGCGGTCCGGCCCGTCGATGAAAACTGCAATGGGAAAGATCCGGTCAGGTAGCGCTGGGCATCCGCAACCTCCGCACCCGTCACCCCCTCCAACGCCATGCGCCGCCATTCCGCCTTGATCAGCGCCAGCGTCTCCGCGGCACGGGCGTTCACCGTCGACCCGGACACCAGGATCAGACTGGCATGCTCCAAGGGCGCCAGGAAACTTGAAACACCATAAGTCAGCCCACGCTCTTCGCGGATCTCTTGCACCAACCGAGACGAAAAACTACCGCCACCCAGAATGTAATTCATAATGCGGGCGGCAAACCAATCCGAGTCGTCACGCGGAATCGCCGCCTGCCCGGCCACAATCAGGCTCTGAGCCGATTCGCGTGGGACCACGATGGTCTCGCCGCCGTGGGCCGGTGTAACATCCGGCACCGCCAAGCCCTGTGCCCGCGCCGGCAGGCCGGCGAACAGACGGTCCAGCACTGGCCCAAGCTTGCCTGGCGTGATGTCGCCGGACACCGCCACCAGCAAGGTGTCCAATCCGATCCGCTCGACCACCAGCCGGCGCATGGCATCGACGTTGACCTGGGCAAGGCTGTCCGGCGTACCCGACGGATCCCTCCCGTACGCATGACCTGGAAACACGGCTGCATAGAACGCCCGGCGAGCCAGGGCCGAGGGCGTTCCCAAGTCCCGGCGCAAGTCTACCAGCGCCGCGTCACGCACCCGTTCCACATCAACCGCATCGAACCGGGGCTGCGTGAGCGCCAGATTGGCCAACCGGTATGCCTCATCCTGGTTGTCCGTCAGCGTGGACAGGCGGCCACCGAATCGGTCTACGCTCGCGTGGAACTGGAGCCGGATCGCCTTGTCTTCTAGATGGGCCTGGAATGCCTGGTGGTCGTAGGGGCCGGCGGCCTCCGCCAACAAGACCGCGGTCAATTCGGCCAGACCGGCCATGCCCTCAGGATCCCAGGCACTGCCCCCGGCGAACGAAAACGAAACCGAGATCACCGGCACCGTGTGATCGGGCACCAACCAGGCCTCGATACCACCCGGGCTGATCACCCGCTCAATCTGGATCGCCTGGGATGGCAGAGCTATCGACAGCACAAGAAGCAGCGCTGCAGCCCCACAGCGTCCGCTGCGTCCAATACCCTGCGTCACGACCTCAACTCCCTTGTGCCGACACCGGTTGCGCCGGCAACAACACGCCAGTCACACTGCTGCGCGTGAAGACGTGCCGAGCGGCGGCATTGACCTGCTCCACCGTCACGGCGGCCAGCCGATCCGGCCAGGCCTCCACATCTTCGACACTTTGCCCGGTGGTCAACGCCATGCCGAAAACATAGGCCGGCCGCATCAGGCTGTCGCGCGCATAGGCGGCCGCGGCGAGCATGCGGCGAATCGACGTGGCCACCTCGACGACGGTCACGCCCGCATCGATCAACCGGGCCAATTCCCGATCCAGCGAGGCTTCCAACGCCTCCACCGTCGCCGTGGAGCTGGGCGATGCTGCGATGCTGAACGATCCGTAGTCCAGGCTGGTGCCTTGGTAATAGACACTCACACCCCTGGCAACGCGGTCCTCTAGAACGAGGGTCCGGTGCAGACGGCTGGTCGCCCCGCCTCCCAGGATGTCGGCCAAGACATCCAGGGCATACACATGCGCCGAGTCGCCCTGGTTCGCCGACGGCGCAATGAAGCGCCGCTGCAACGACGGCTGGAACACTTCGGCGTCCTCAAGAACGACGCGCCGGTCAGCTCGGATCGGCGGTTCGGGGGGGCGACGACGAACGATCTCCGGACCGCGCGGGATCGAGCCGTAATACGTCTCGGCAAGCGGTCGCAGCTCAGCAGCATCGATATCGCCGGACACCACCAAGACGGCGTTGTTGGGCACGTAAAAGCGTCGGTAAAATGCAAGTGCATCTGCCCGGTCCAGAGCACTGATCTCGTCCGCCCAGCCGATCACCGGCGTACCGTACGGATGGTTGACGAAGAGTGCCGCCCCGACCGCCTCGGACCATAGCCCCCGTGGCCTGTTGTCGGTTCGTTGCCGTCGTTCCTCAAGGATCACGTCGCGTTCGGTGACCACATCCTCCTCGGCCAGACGCAAGTCGGTCATGCGGTCTGCTTCCATCCGCATGACCAAGTCCAGGCGATCGCGCGCCACGTTCTGGAAATAGGCCGTGAAGTCCTGGGACGTAAACGCGTTGTCGCTACCACCATTGCGCGCAACGATTCGGCTGAATTCGCCCGGTTCGATCTCATCCGTCCCCTTGAACATCAAATGCTCAAGGAAATGGGCAATGCCCGATTTGCCGTATGGCTCGTCGGCGGCGCCAACGCCGTACCACACCATATGCGTGACCACTGGCACACGGCGATTGGTCACCACCACCACACGCAGCCCGTTGTCCAAAGTGAAGGTTTCCGGGTTGAATACGCCCGCAGGAGCCGGTCGGGGTCCAGTGGCAACCAGCACAAACGCGAGCACAGCAACGGCGATTGCCGTGGCGTGCCCAATCACAAAGTGAGGCGTCGTCACTCTCACGCAACTTTCTCCCTGGCGGCCGGCCCGGACACGGCGGGTCGAGACCGGCTATGGGACCGCGGGGCGGCCAATGTGCCAGAGAGCTGGTGTGGCCACCGGCCTACAGCAATCCCTCTATGGTCGAACGGCTGGTGCGATTGATGATGGGCGTCTGCCCGGCATCCACGGGCCGCCCTTCCGCACGGTTGCGCTGCAGGCGTTCAGCCTCTTTCTCCGCATCGACAACCGAATAGGGCTCGCTCCGCTCGCGCCAGAACAGCAAGGCATCGGTGAGCTGCTCATCGGCCACCACCAACGCCCGTGTCTCCCGATCAACCACACCGCGGATCCCGGGCATGGCCTCGTTCGCCCCGGCGGCGGCAAGCAAAGCGCCTTCACCGCTGGCTGCAGCGCCTGTCCCACCATTCTGATCCGCAACGAGCCGGTCCGCCTGACCGAACAACGTGCCCGCCGCTTGCTCCCGAGCGGACGCCTCCTGCGGCCTGGGCGCACCCGGGCGCGGCGGCGGCAACTCGAGAGTCGGTGGCATGCTCAAAGGCGCGCGACGCACCACGGCAAACTCGTCCGGCGTGGTTCGGCCGAAGCCGAGGGACTGTCGGACGCTGTCGCCGCAGGCGCCCAGGACGACGGCGCAGCAGCCCAGCACGACGACGCTCAAGCCGATCCGGCCGGCGCCTGGCCGCCGTCGCGCCACCGACCGACTGTTCCTGGAGGTGGTCATGGTCTTCAGCCCAATCCGTTGCAACTGCAAGGCGTGAGGGCGCGCTGGCAGCGCCCCACCCGCCCGCAGCGCTTTTGCTACGCCCTGGGGGGCCGCGTCAACACCGTCTCTGCAACCAAGAAAAGCACACCCACGGTGATAGCGCTGTCGGCGACGTTGAATGCCGGCCAATGCCAGCCGCCGACATGGACGTCGAGGAAATCCACGACCGCACCGTAGCGCCAGCGATCCACCGAGTTTCCGACCGCTCCCCCCACGATCAACCCTAGACACAGCGCCGTATACAACCGATCGGTCCGGACCATCCAGACAACGAGAATCGTGGCGATGGCGAGCGCGACGCCGATCAGGATGACCGGCAGGGCCAACGGAGAGTCCGAGAGCAGGCCGAAGCTGACACCCCGGTTCCAGGTCAGGACCAGGTTGAAGAATCCAGTCACTGGGATCACCTGGGGTGGCTGCATGACCACGGTGACGATGACATATTTGCTGATCTGATCCAGGACAATCACCAAAGCGGCCAGGACGAGCCCAGCCTTGACCCGGTGGCGGCCGACCGACTGCGGTGTGCCGATGTTCGTCATGGTCATGCTGCGACCTCCAGACCATCGACTGCGTCGGCACAACGCCGGCAGGCGGCCGGATGGGACGGTACCGTGCCCACTTCGGGCAGTACCTTCCAGCACCGCTCACATTTGCCACCCTCGGCAAGACGGGTGGTCACGCCGATGCCAGGCAGATCGTTCAAGACAAAGGCACCGTCCGGCACCGGCCCAACCTGTGTGGTGATGGCGGACGTGATGCAGACGTCGGCGAAGTCGACACTCTGCACGAGGGCCGCAGTGTCCGCATCCATATGCACCACTGGCGCTGCCTGCAACGACGATCCGATCGTCTTGTCGGCCCGTGCCAACTCGAGTGCCCCCGTGACCACCCGGCGCACGGCCCGAATGCGTTCCCAGCGCACGCCCAGGGCCTCGTCGCGCCAGAGTTCCGGCACCTCGGGAAAGATGCGCAGATGCACGCTGTCGCCGTCCATACCGCCGCCGGGACGGGCGAGCCAGGCCTCCTCTGCGGTGAAACACAACACCGGTGCAAGCCATGCCGTAAGGCAAGAAAGCAGGTGCTCCATAACGGTGCGCACGGCGCGCCGGCGCGGGGCCGTCGGCAGGTCACAGTACAAGCTGTCCTTGCGCACGTCGAAGTAGAAGGCCGACAAATCCGACGAGCAGAACCCATGCAGCGCCAGGAACGGCTCATTGTACTCGTGCCGTGCGATGTCGCGGCGCACCAGGCGGTCGAGTTGGTACAGACGGTGCAGCACCCAGCGTTCAAGCTCCGGCATAGCCGCCGGATCGTTCACTCGCTCTGCCGGATCGAAGGCATGCAGCGCCCCCAGGAGATAGCGCAGGGTATTGCGCAAGCGCCGGTACAGATCGACTTGGTGCTTCAGGATGTCCGGTCCCAGACGCATGTCTTCGGAGTAATCCGCACCGATCACCCACAAGCGCAGGATATCGGCCCCGTACTTGTCATTAACCTCCTGAGGTTCCACGCCGTTGTTCAACGACTTGGACATCTTGCGGCCCTGTTCGTCGAGCGTGAAACCATGGGTGAGCACGGCATCGTACGGTGCCCGGCCACGGGTGGCGCAGGATTCCAGAAGCGAGGAGTGGAACCAGCCACGGTGCTGATCCGTACCCTCGAGATACAACGATGCCGGCCAGGCCAGGTCCGACCGCCGTTCCAAGACGAAGGCGTGAGTTGAGCCGGATTCGAACCACACGTCCACAATGTCGCGCACCTGTTCGTAGTCTTCGGCCCGGTGCTGGTTGCCCAAAAAATCCTGCGGATCGCGCACGAACCACGCGTCCGCACCTTCTTCGGCAAAGATCGTGGCGATTCGGTCGAGCACCGCCGGGTCGTCGAGCGGCTGACCGTCCGCTTTGTTGACGAAAATGGCGATCGGTACACCCCAGGCGCGCTGCCGGCTGATGCACCAATCCGGCCGGTTCTCAATCATGGGTTCGAGCCGGTTGCGTCCTTGCGGTGGCACCCAGACGGTTTCGGCGATGGCGCGCAACGCCACATCACGCAGGTCGCCATGCTCCATGGAAATGAACCACTGCGGCGTGTTGCGAAAGATCAGCGGCGCCTTAGAGCGCCAGGAATGCGGATAGCTGTGGCGCAATCGGCTCTGCGCAAGCAGGCCACCATGGTCCCGCATGGCCTCGACGACCGCCGGGTCGGCATCACCCGGTTTGCCATCCGTCGTGTAGGTGGCCCGTCCGGCAAACAACGGCACCTGATCGAAATAGCGCCCGTCCTCGGCCACCGTGTCGGGCACAGCGATCCCATTCTTGCGACACAGAACATAATCGTCCTCGCCATGTCCTGGGGCGATGTGAACCAACCCCGTGCCCACCTCCGTGGTGACGAAATCGCCGGACAACAGCGGCACCGGAAAACCGTAGCCATGGTCCTTCAGCGGATGGCACGCCACGCTTCCGGCCAGCGCGCGGCCCGGCAGCGTTGCGGTCAGCTTCCACGAACCGATCTTGGCCGCCTCGGCAACGCTGTTGGCCAGATCGACGGCCAGCACCAGCCGCTCGCCGTGGACGGCCAAACTGCCCTCGCCCGTGGCCTCGACCTCGTACACGCCATAGGCAATGTCGTCGCCATAGGCGATGGCCCGGTTACCAGGCAGCGTCCATGGCGTCGTGGTCCAAATCAGTGCGGCGGCACCGTCAAGCGCCGGATCGGATGCGCGCACCAGAGGGAAGCGAATCCACACCGTGGTCGAGGTGTGATCGTGGTATTCCAGCTCCGCCTCAGCCAACGCGGTTTTCTCCACCACCGACCAAAGGACCGGCTTGGCACCGCGGTACAGGCTGCCCTTGCGCAGGAATTTGTGGATCTCGCGCACGATGTCGGCTTCGGCAGCGAAATCCATCGTGGTGTAGGGCATCGTCCAGTCACCGACCACGCCAAGCCGTTGGAACTCCTCGGACTGAACACCGACCCAGTGTTGGGCGAAGCTTCGGCACTCGCCACGGAACCGGTCGATCGGCACTTCGTCCTTGTCCAGGCCTTGGGTGCGGTACTTCTCTTCGATCTTCCATTCGATCGGCAGACCATGGCAATCCCACCCAGGCACATACGGCGCATCGTACCCCAGCATCTGCCAAGACCGGTTGATCACGTCCTTGAGAATTTTGTTGACCGCGTGGCCCAAGTGAATGTTGCCATTGGCATAGGGCGGCCCATCGTGCAGGATAAACTTCGTTCGTCCGGCTGATTGCGTACGCAACCGCTGGTAAAGGTCCATCGCTTGCCAACGCGCCAGCAAGATTGGTTCGCGCGTTGGCAAGCCGGCCCGCATGGGAAACTCGGTCTTGGGTAGAAACACCGTATTCTTGTAATCGCGGCTCATGTCCGGGGGTCTTTCTCCGACCAGATAACTCCGTGGCGATCGGTTCTCTCGCAGCGGCAAGCGGGTACACCTGACTGGGCGGCAGACCATCGGCTTGCACCCAAAGACGGGCTATGGCCGGCACGGCTTCCCTCGCACTGGTTCGCGAACACCGCTCTAGCCTTTTGTTTTTTCAGTAAACCGCCGTCGCAGGTCGACTCAATCCACTTTGGGTCTGCTTTAATGCCTTGCGTCCATGTTTGCAAGGAAGGCGATAGGGTTCAAGCCATGGCGACGGATCACAGCGGCCGTCCTCCGGGTGGGCAAGTGCTGATCGGTCTGGTTCTCGCGGTCGGTCGTCGACCCGGATCGGCCCAACCCGTTCGGAACTGGCCCTATTCCGGCCCGGTGTGCGGACAGATGATGATGAACCGTGTGCCTTGGCCAAATGCGCTCTCCACCGTGATTGAACCGCCCAGCCGCGCCGCCACTAAGTTGAAGACGATATTGAGACCGAGCCCGGTGCTGCCACGACCGCGCCGGGTTGTGAAAAAGGGTTCGAACACTTTGCGGTGCAGATGGTCAGGGATGCCGCACCCATCGTCGGCAAATACCAATTCCAACATGCCGTCAGGCAAAGTGCGCACCGTGAGCCGCATGGTGCCTGACGTGCCTGGAGCGAACGCATGGGTCATCGCATTGACAACGAAATTGGTGACAATCTGCGAGATGGCCCCAGGATAGCCGTTCATCTCGATATGCTCGGGGCAAGCTACCTCCAAGCGGTGCCCGGCCCGCCGCCAAGCGCCGCCCAAGCTGCGGATCACCTCGTTGAGATAGTCGCGCAAGTTAAAATCACGGCGTTCATCGCTGGCCTGGTCGACCGCCACCAGCTTGAAACTCTGCACGAGCTCGATCGCCCGCGTGACATTGCCGACCATGAGCGAAACCGCTTCTTCCGCGCTTTCGATGAAATGTTCCAGGTCGCGACGGCGTAATTGGTTGCCTTGCAGGGAGTCTTTGAGGATGCCCAGGCGCTCGCTTAGCATGGTGGAACTGGTCAGCGCCACGCCGATCGGCGTGTTGATTTCGTGCGCCACCCCGGCCACGATTCCGCCGAGCGAGGCCATTTTCTCCGCCTCGATCAGTTTCTCCTGCGTGTCTCGCAAATCGGCGAGGGCGCGTTCGGCCTCCTGTCGTGCCGCCTGATGGGCGTTTTCCGTGAATTTGCGCTGCGTGATGTCGTACCACACGGTGATGGTGGCTGGTTCGCCACCATAGTCAGTGACGACGACCGACGTGAGGGCCCAGAAGCCCACGCCGGTGGCGGAGCACATACGCACCTCCAGGTCGCGCACAGCACCGCGCTGCTGCACCTGCCCGATCAGCGACGATCGCTCGAAGCCATCCTCATAGTGCAGATACGCCGGCTCTCCGACCATGTCAGCGATGGTGTGGCCGAGCAGCCGAGCACACGGATCGTTGACGAACAACACCCGATCATCAACCAGCCGGGCAATCAGGATCGGTTGTGGCGATGCATTGAGCACAGCGCGCAAGCGCTCCTCGCTTTGGCGCAAGACCACCTCGGCCGCACGTCGCTGTTCCACGAACGTCCGCACGGCCGCCGCCATGTCGCTGATCTCATCGTCGCCAACAGACAGAATCTCCATTTCCTGGCCAAGGGCGTTCGCTTCCATGCTGCGTTGCAGGCGGAGGATGCGGCCGACGATGTTGCGCCCGACATACAACCAGGCAACGAGCACCGCGGTGATCACCGCCAGAAGGGCCGCGGAGGTTTGCAGGATGCGCGCCCGGTCGATCTGCGCTGCCATAGTCGTCACAGCGTTGCGCGTTGTTGCCGTACGCCGAGCGATCAAGCGGTTGACTGCGTGGGTGAGTTCTTCGGCGAGCTGTCGGTTGACCGCCACCAAATCGTCGATCTCATCAACCAACGACAACTCCCGCAGGCGCAGGCCGAACAAATTCTGCGACCCGATGCCGAAGCGAAGGATCGGCGTCACCAAATGGACGAGATGGGCCACATTGGCAGCGGCGGCAAGCGCCAGGTGACTCACACCCATGCGCCGGCCGGTCTCGGCAAACCGCCGCCGCAAGGACTCGACCACCCTGGGATCACTGATGTTGATGGCCTCGTTGATCAGCCCAACCCCCAAATTAGCATGGGCAGCCAACTCCAGCAGCATGCGCATTTCCCCAACGCGCCGGTTGAACAGAGCCCCGATACGGTGCTGCAGCGGCGCATCGCCGGCGTCATGGGCCTGGCCACGCCCGAGGCCGGCCAGATCGTCGTTGAGACGCTTGACCTCGATGAACAAGCCGCGATAGGCGGTATCAATACGCGGTTCAATGGCGTCCAGAAACCGACGGTGCTGGCGCGACAGCGTTATGCTGCGCGTCTCCAGATCGGCGCGCACGCCGATCCGCCGCGCCACCAGGGCGTTCTGGCGCATTAAGGTATCCGTGAGCGTGCTGACTTTGCGGCGCAGGGCCCGAAGCGCCTCCACATCGGCACCGAGCACATCCAGATGGCGCAGGCTGGCGTTGAGCCGGCCGGCGCGCCCGAGCAACTCGTACATCAGGGCAATGCGGTCGCGCTGCGTGGTCGCGGTGCCTTGCACCGATGCCGCATTGGCAATGCCGGACGCCACATTGGCCAGGCTCTGCGCAGCCGTCATGGCTGGCACCTCCTGTTCCACGGTGTGACGCAGACGGTACTCGATGGTCTGGAACATCCACCAGGCGCCGACGCCCGACGCCACCGTCATGGCCGCAACCACGGAGAAGGCCGCGAACATCTTCTGCCCGATGCCGAATCGGTGGCGTCGGTCTTGCGCAACGAGAATGGGCAACGGCGGGGTCACAACACGGTCGGCCCGACGCTGTAGGGGATCGTCAACCGCATAGGCCGGCGCACCGTCAATTCGAGGTGATGTCGAAGCCGAACCAGCGCAGCGAAATATCCACCAACGTTCCCTCGTCCAATGCAGCGCGGATGGCAGCATCGAAGCGCCGACGCAACGCATCGGACGTCTTGGGCATGGCCACAGCGACCCCGGATCCCAAGAGGCCTCCGGTCAACGCTGGTCCAAACGGCGCCACCGTGCCAGCGCCTCCACCGGCGGCATTCGCCAGGGCGATCACGGCCATGCTGCTATCCAGGACAACATCGATGCGGCCGGCGACCAAATCGGCGTATTGCTGCGTCTCGGTCTCGTAGCGAACGATTTCCGCGTGGTCTGCCAGGTAGGTCTGGGCGAAATCGGCATGCGTGGTCTCCACATGCACACCGATACGGCGCCCGCGCAGACTCTCCAGCAGGGCTTGGAACGCCGCCTGCTGCTCGCCGACCAGATTGTCCAAATCCACCCAAGACAGGGTCGGCTGGCTCGTCACCGCGCTTCCGGCCAGAGCGGCAAAGTGAGACGGCGTGTTGGCGTACGGGATCGAGAAATCGGCCAAACGCCGGCGGGCCGCCGTAATCGACATCGAACCGATGTAGGCATCGATCAACCCTTGAGACAACGCTGGAAAAACCTCTTCCCAGTCCACCAGACGGATATGGCACGTGGTCTCCATGCGTCCGCACAGATCGTTCATCAGGTCGATCTCGAAACCGTTCAAGGTTCCCGTATCGTCTGTTATCGTCCACGGTGGGTAATTGGCATACGTGCCAATGGTCAGCTCGGCGCAGGCCGGCTTGCGGCCAATGCATAACAGAGCGATCATGAACGCGAACAGCGTCTGGCGCATGGATCACTCCGAGGTTCGGCGAACACACTTGCTGATTGTCTTCCCACACCAATCGGGATCACGCACGCAGAATCTCAAGGCGTCACACTGAACCCGAACCACCGGAATGCCAGCTCAGCCAGCGAGCCATCCGCTATCGCCCCCTCGATGGCCCGGTTCCAATCCGCCACCACTGGCATTCGACTGCGCGACAAGGCCACCGCGATGCCCGCGCCCAGTGGACCGCCGACCAGGGACGGGCCATACAAGCGAAGGCCGGAAAGGATCGGATCCTGCCCAAGTGTGAGTTCCAATAGCACGCCACCATTATCAAGAATGAGATCGACGCGACCGGCAGCAAAATCAGCAAGCTTGCGGGTCTCGCTGTCATACAGCGCTATGCTTGCAACATGAGAGAAGTGTTGGCGCAGGAAAATCTCGAATGTCGTATCACGATGCACGGCAATGACCCGGCCGGTCAACATCTCCGCCAACACATCCAAGGTTGCTTGTTCCTCGGCGTCGATGTCGTCGAGATCAACCCGACCCAACGTCGCCGCTTCGGGTACCGTGCTATCGGCCAGTACCGCGAAGTAACTCGGCATACGCGCGTAGGGCCGCGAGAAGACGCCCAGACGCCGCCGGTCCGCCGTCACCGACATGCCGCCCAGATAGGCATCGATTTCTCCGGCATCCAACAGCGGAAAGACGTCGGCCCACGGCACACCGACAACGGCACAGGTTCGATTCATCCGCCGACACAGATCGTGGACCAGATCGATTTCGAAGCCATCGAGCGATCCGCTGTCCTGGACGATCGTCCAGGGTGGCCACTCCACGTATGTCCCGATGACCCACGGTTCAGCGCGCACCGACGCGACCAGGAGCACCATTCCGATCGCGGCAAAGGCTAAGAGACGGGGGTTCATGGCAAGGATCCGTGGCCGCGGTCGGCTGGCTGCAGGGGCCCCCAGCATCCTCCACCGGGGCCAAGGCCCAACGCCGCCGGTGCATGCGCCGGCCCGCTCATCGCCCGCTCATCGCCCGCTCATCAAAGAGTATACCTGGACTTCACCGCGGCGGCCAAGGTGCCATCGTCCATCGTGCCCACTTCCGCCCCCAAGGGCATGCCATGGGCCAACCGAGTCACACCGACACCGGTTGCCGCCAATCGGTCGGTCAGCACATGGGCCGTGGTCTGACCGTCCACCGTGGCATTCAGAGCCAGGATGACCTCGCGGACCGGCGGTGCGGCCGCCCGCGCGACCAACCCCTCAATGGTCAGGTCGTCCGGCCCGACACCGCCCAGGGCCGACAGGGTGCCGCCCAGCACGTGATAACGCCCGGCAAATGCCCCACTGCGTTCGAGCGCCCAAAGGTCGCCAACCTGTTCCACCACGCACAGCACGCTTGCGTCGCGACCTTGATCCACACAGATGGAACAGGGATCCTGCTCGTCAAGGTTGTGACAAACCGAGCAGGCGCGCACGGAGCGTTCGACGTCGGCCAGGGCCTCCATCATCGGCCGCAGAACGGCCTCCCGGTGCGTGAGCAGGTAGAGCACGGCGCGACGCGCCGAGCGTGGTCCAAGGCCGGGCAGACGCGCAAGTGCCCGGGCAAGATGGTCGATGGAACGCCGGCTCACGGCACCAACCCGGCTCGGGCCAGAGCGGTCGCACAGTTCATGACACCGAGACGACCGCTCCAGAAACCCATGTTCTCCCGTTCTGGACCACACATAACCGTGCCCGCTCTTGTCGAAGACGCTCCAAGACCGCCTCGGCGCGTGGGTCGTCGGCTGGTCAGGTCTCTAACATACGCCGCAGCAGCTCCACGTCTTCGGCGAAATTCTGATCGGTGGCCCGCAGTTCTTCGACCTTCTTCACAGCGTGCAGGACCGTCGTATGGTCACGCCCGCCGAACTTACGGCCAATCTCCGGCAAGGATCGGGAAGTCAGAGTCTTCGCCAAGTACATGGCGACCTGGCGCGGCCGCGCGACAGATCGGGTACGCCGGGCCGAGGCCATGTCAGCAAAGCGGATGTTGAAGTGCTCTGCGACACGGCGCTGAATCTCGTCGATGGTGACGCGTCGCTCGTTCGCACGCAGCAGATCACGCAGCAACTCCTGCGTCGTTTCCAAGGTGATGGGACGACCAACCAATTCGAAATGGGCCACAATCCGGTTCAGCGCCCCCTCGAGTTCGCGCACATTGGCGCTGATCTTATGCGCAAGAAACTCTATCACCCGCTGCGGCACACGCACGCCGAGCGCTTCGGCCTTGGCGTACAAGATGCCCAAGCGCAGTTCGTAAGTCGTCGGATGGATATCGGCGACCAGGCCCCAACCGAGCCGCGAACGCAGCCGCTCCTCCATATCAAGATCAGACGGTGATTTGTCGGCTGACACCACCACCTGCCGGTTCTGGTCGACCAGTGCGTTGAACGTGTGGAAAAATTCCTCCTGTGTACTGTCCTTGCCAGTGATAAACTGTAAGTCGTCGACCATGAGTACATCGACGGATCTGTATTGTTCTTTGAATGCCACCGTATCCTTGAAGCGCAGGGCACGCACGAAGTGATACATGAACTTCTCAGCGGACAGATAGATCACCTTTCGACTTGGCGCCCGCGTGCGGATCGCCCAAGCGATGGCATTCATGAGATGGGTCTTGCCGAGGCCAACGCCACTGTAGAGAAATAGCGGATTAAACGTGACCGACTGCGCCTCGGCGACACGGCGGGCGGCAGCGTGAGCCAGTTCGTTCGGTTTGCCGACGACGAAGTTCTCGAAGGTCAGGCGTGGATCCAGCGGTGACGTCAGATCGTCCCGTTCTTCGCCAGGTCCGGGTCCGTCAGACGGTGGGGCCGGTGGGGCCGGTGGTCCGCGAAATGCCGTGCGGACACTGTCGGCCGTCTCCCAATCCCCCCTATGCGCCACTGCCAACTCCTTACGCACCACAGGCTCGGGCCGTCGTGCAGACTCGTTATCGTCTGTCTCGGGTGGCCCGGCCGACGCCGGCTTCGACGCCACGACAATAGCGATGGACTCCACTTGAGGGTCTTCGTTTGCCCATAAAGCCCGGATGCGGTCGGCATAATGCGTTTCGATCCAGTCGCGCATGAAACGCGTCGGCACCGCGATGGCCACCTCGCCGTCACGCTTGCCCTGCACAGCCAGGGGCTGGAGCCAACTGCGAAAGGCGGTGTCGCCGACTTCCTCTTTGAGCTTGCCTTGGATTCGCTTCCATTGCTGATCCAAAGACGTGCCGTGAGCCATTTCGCGGTGCCCCTCGCCCTCGCCGCGCTCCCCACAGACCCCATCGATCAAACGACCGACCACACGCCGTCCGCTCCGCGGCAACGGCGATGCCGACCCGGACCAAGAGCGTGAGCGTGCCAATCCTGAAGCCATGACGTTACAGCCGTGCCACGTCAGCAAGCATACCGCGCCAACCCATAGGACCAGCGACGCCACGCCAGGCGGTTCGATGTGTTACCGGACATTTTACAAACCGTTGGCTATTTGCCGACTGACTGGATATCGCTCACACAATCGAAGGTCGGTCCAAAGACTAGGGTGACAAAAAACAACCCTTGGGGACCACAGACAACATCGATGCTCTATTTTCGCAATCGAATACTTGCGAAAGCTGGAAGATGTGCTTGCCAACTTTCACTGTTTGGAAGTGTATACTAGCAAAAACGCTCCCGCAACGGGACAGAAAGAGAACGGTCAAAAAGGCGCGGACGGTAATTGAATACCTTTCAATAGAACCAGATACGATAAAATCTAAGAGATTCTTGGGGCGTTGAAACGCCCCAAATCTCATGGCACCACTCTCATGGCACCGTGCACGCGCATACTGCCCAAAAAGCCCAAAAAACGTCAGTCGCGCGCTTCAGCACCGAGCGCCCTGACGCGGGCCGACAGACGCGACAACTTGCGAGCCGCCAAGTTCCGGTGTATGAGCCCTTTGGACACGCCCCGGTGCAACTCGGGCTGGGCCGTTTTCAGGGCCTCCGCCGCCGCCCCAGCATTCCCCTCGGCAATCGCGGATTCCACCCGCTTCATGAAGGTCCGAATACGGCTCATGCGCGCGCGATTAATCGCGGTTCTTCGTCTGGATTGACGAAGCCGCTTCTCCGCGGACTTATGATTGGCCACGCCCAACGTCTCCTGACAGGAAATATATTCTGTAAGCCGTGACCTTTACCACGGAGGGTCGAAATTGTCAACACATCAACCCACGCGGGCCACGACCATCGGGCATTCAGCGGTGTTTGAAATCCGGCTGGCGCTTCTCGGCAAACGCCGCCATGCCTTCCTTTTGATCCTCGGCGGCAAAGGTGGAGTGGAACAACCGGCGTTCGAACCGGATTCCCTCCTCCAGCGTGGTCTCGTAAGCGCGGTTGACCGCTTCCTTGGCCATCAGCACCACAGGCTGCGACAACTTTGCGATGCGCTCCGCAACCTTGACGGCCTCGTCAACCAATTCCGCCGTTGGCACGATCCGGCTGACCAGGCCCGACCGTTCAGCTTCCTGGGCATCCATCTGCCGGCCAGTGAGCACCATTTCCATGGCTTTGGATTTGCCGACCACGCGGGTCAAGCGCTGGGTACCGCCCGCACCCGGAATGAGTCCCAGGTTGATTTCAGGTTGGCCGAATTTGGCATTTTCGGCCGCCAGAATGATGTCGCACATCATGGCCAACTCACAGCCGCCGCCCAGCGCGAAACCCGAAACGGCAGCAATCACCGGCTTCCGACACCGGGCAATGCGCTCCCAGTTGCGCGTGATGAAGTTGCCCTTGTACACATCGATGTAACTATATCGTGCCATTTCCTTGACGTCAGCACCGGCCGCGAAGGCCTTCTCGCTTCCGGTGACGACCAGCGCACCAACCGTCTCATCAGCCTCGAACGTTTCGACGGCGGCAGCCAAATCGGACATGAGTTGATCTGACAACGCGTTGAGCTGTTTGGGCCGATTGAGCGTGATCAACCCGACCGGTCCGCGCGTCTCGACGATAAGGGTTTCGTAAGCCACTGGGCATGTCCTTCTGTCAGCGCGATTCCCGCGCACCGAGATCGGCGTCGGCGGAGCGGTTCACCCCGGCGACAAGGTGAAGCGAACCGTGACGACACCGGGCTCGGCCCCAGCAACCGGACGCACTTCGAAGAATTCCAGCACCAGACGTTCCGTATCGCGCACGAAACGGCCGGGTCCGGTCCGACGCCAGCCAAGCTGCGGCAAAGTGCGCGCATAGAAGGCACGCACGATCCCTGAAGTGAGGTCGCCACGGGCGAGGGCCTGAATGATCCGACCTTCCGGTTTGTCAAAGCGCAGTGCGGTTTCGGGCACCGGCTCCAACCCCGGCATCAAGGGCAGGGCATCGAACCCCGGAACGAAGCGCTCGGGCGCCCCGTGCTGGCCAACGGCCGGCCGCAGCGGTGGACCGAGCGCAAGTGCACCGATCACCAAGCCCATCGCCCACACCGTCGCGCTGCCCGTCCGCATGTCCTCGACCCGTCGACCGACCGCGGCGCGGGCGGTGCGTCAGTCAACCGCCGGGCGCAGTCCATTCCCCTGAATTCCGGGATGACCGAGGCGGTGCCATCGAGCCTCCCCGTAGCCGGCACTACTAACCTAGCGTTGCCGCTGCGGACAATAGAAACTCGACCGGTTGCTCTGCACCAGACGTCGGATGCCACCAGTCTTGGCGACGTCGCAGCGGCACCCCGGACAGGCCTGGCCGGCGCGGTCGTACACGGCGAAGCGGTGTTGGAAGTAGCCGAGTTCGCCCGAGGCCTGCACGTAGTCGCGTAGACTCGATCCGCCGGCCTGGATGGCGGCGGTCAGCACGCGCCGGATGGCCGGCACGAGGCGTCGGGCCGGTGTGCCGGCCACGCTTTCGGCCAGCCGTTCCGGGCTGATGCGGGCATAGAATAACGCTTCTGATATGTAGATGTTGCCGAGGCCAGCCACCGTCCCTTGATCGAGCAGGGCCGCCTTGATGGAGGTGCGCCGGCCGGCCAGGCGGTCCGACAGTGCGGCCGGTGTGAACTCCGGTGCCAATGGGTCCGGGCCGAGCCGGGCCAGGCGCGGATGCGACGGCAATGCCGCATCCGCGCAGACGTCCAGCATGCCGAACCGCCGCGGATCGTGGAACACAACATGCGACCCATCGCCCATGGCGAACACGACGTGGTCGTGCGGCCCGGCCGGCACCGTCTGGCCCGGCCCGGTCAGGACGAAGCGCCCCGACATGCCCAGATGGGCCAGAACCGTGTCGCCGCCCTCGAGCGCCAGGAGGACATATTTGCCGCGGCGCGCCACCGCGGTCACGCACCGGCCGGACAAACGCGTGGCGAAATCGTCCGGCAGGGGCCACCGCAGATCGGAGCGGCGCGGCTCGACATGGGCAATGCGCCGACCGAGCAGTTGCACAGCCAGACCGCGCGCAATCGTTTCCACCTCCGGCAACTCAGGCATCCGTCGCCTCCCGCCGGGGTGCCGTCGGAATCAACACCCCCAACACCCCGCCGAAGCAGGATAGCTCTTGCGGGCTCGAACACCATCAACAGATGCGACGGTCCCATCGGCGTCTGCAACGGGCGTTCGGCCGCTCGCGCATCGCGCTGGCGGGTCCACGCCTCGACCGAGCCCCACGCCTCGACCGAGCCAAGGATGCCGCACCGCTCCATCTCACCCAATAGATCGACGGTAGACGGCGGAACCTCTGACAGATCGGCGGTATCGAGCTGGGCCGCCAGGCCCCGACACCGCCGCCGCAACCGCGCCAGGCCGGTCACAACACGATACTCTCGGCCACGGCACTCTCGTCGATAAGCCGCATCGCCCAAGCACGGTGGTGCGCGGGAGACGATGCAGCAGCGGTCAGACGCATGGCAACCGCTCATCCGAGCGCCGGTGCCGAGCCAGCCGACCCTTGAGTCTCCGCAAAGGGCGCCAAAGCCACCACCCGATCGGCCACGGCGTGGCGCACCGATTGGTCATGGAAGATGCCAACCACCGCCGTGCCGGCAGCGCGAACCTCACGAATCAGGTCGACGACGACCGCGCGGTTGGTGGCGTCGAGCGCGGCGGTCGGTTCATCCAGGAGCAAGGTGCGGTGACCGGCGACCAAACCACGGGCCAGGTTGACGCGTTGTTGCTCACCGCCCGAAAAGGTGGCTGGCGCCAACCGCCATAACCGTTCCGGCAGGTTCAGACGCGCCATCAGCCGGCGGGCCCGATCCAGCGCCTCGGCCGTTGGCACGCCGCACCGCCGCACTGGCTCCGCCACCACCTCTTCGGCGGGCACGCGCGGTACGGCACGCAGGAACTGGCTAACATGGCCGATCGACTGCCGGCGCACGGCCAGGATCAGGCGTGGCGGCGCAGTGGCGAGGTCGACCATGCCATCGCCGTGCGCCACCCGCAGTGTGCCAGAGTCAGCCCGATAGTTGCCATACAACAGGCGCAACACGGTGGATTTGCCGGCCCCCGATGGCCCGCGCAAGGCAACACATTCGCCGGCCGCCACGGTCAGGCCAAAATCGCACAGCACGGGCAACCTGATGCCGCCCTGGGCATGCAGAACGAAACTCTTGGACAGGCCCCGTGCCTCCAGGTTGACCGTCATGCCGCTGGGTCCCAATCGATTCGGACGGCTGCGCCGACTCTAGACCGGTAGCACCGATGCCACCAGCATCTGGGTGTAGCCGTGCTGGGGATCGTCCAATACCTGATCGGTCAAACCGCTCTCCACCACCTCACCGCCGCGCATCACCAATAGCCGGTCGGCGAGCAGCCGCACCACGCCGAGATCGTGGGTGACCAGCACCACCGCCAGGTCCAGCTCCGCCACAAGCCGGCGCAAGAGGTCAAGCAGACGTGCTTGCACCGAAACGTCGAGACCACCGGTCGGCTCGTCCATAAACACGAGCCGAGGCCGGTTGACCAGCACGCGGCCGATCTGCAGGCGCTGTTGCATGCCGCCGGAAAAGGCGTGCGGCCGGTCGTCGATCCGACCGGTGTCCAGTTCCACATCCGCCATCCAGTCGAGCGCGCGGCTACGAACGGCGCCGTAGTGCCGGGCCCCCTCGGCCAACAGCCTCTCGCCGAGATTGGCGCCGGCAGATACCGCCATGCGCAAGCCGTCGCGCGGGTTTTGGTGCACAACCCCCCACTCCGTGCGCATCAGACGCCGCCGCCGCGGCTCCGGCAGAGCATGGACGTCAACCACGGTCCCCTCGCCGGTCCGGTAGTGCACCACCCCAACGCCCGGCGCCAGCATGCCGGCCAGGCAGCGCAACAGCGTGGTCTTGCCCGACCCCGATTCGCCGACCACGCCGACCACCTCGCCCGGCCAGACAACCACATCCACGTTGCGACAGCCGACTCGACCGCCATACCACTTGCCGAGTCCCGCTGCCGTCAGGAGCGGCGGATCAGGGCCGTCGATCACCACCATCGGCCCCTCCATCACGCCGCCTGGTGCAGTGATCGGTGTCAGAACAGACGAACCAGCGTCCCCCTGCATCGTCGGTGATCACCTCGTCCAAGTAACTGTCGCCGGCGCCGCATAAAACGCAGGTTTGGTCCCATTTCTGCACCTGAAACGGATGGTCATCGAAGGCCAGGCTCTCCACCCGCGTGTGCGGCGGCACCGCATAAATTCGCTTCTCGCGCCCGGCGCCGAACAACTGCAGTGCCGGCATGCGATCGAGTTTGGGATTGTCGAACTTGGGGATCGGCGACGGCGACATGAGATAGCGACCGTTGACCAGCACCGGGTAATCGTAGGCGGTGGCGATGCGGCCGTACCTCGCGATATCCTCATAGAGCTTCACATACATGCCACCATAATCCTGCAGCGCGTGCAGCCGGCGGCTTTCGGTTTCGCGTGGCTCAAGCCAGCGCAGCGGCTCGGGAATCGGCACCTGATAGACGATGATTTGCCCAGCCCGAAGCGGTTGCTCCGGAATGCGGTGGCGGGTCTGGATCAGGGTCGACTCCGCGGTTCGCGTGGTCGTCTGCACATGGGCTGTGCGGGCAAAGAACTGGCGGATCGACACCGCATTGGTGGTGTCATCCGCTCCCTGGTCGATCACCTTGAGCACGTCGGACGGCCCGATCAGGCTGGCCGTAAGCTGGATGCCACCGGTGCCCCAGCCATAAGGCATGGGCATTTCGCGGCTGGCGAACGGCACCTGATAGCCTGGCACGGCAACCGCCTTCAACACGGCCCGGCGGATCATGCGTTTGGTCTGCTCGTCCAAATAGGCATAGGTATAACCGTGCCCGACCGTACGCGACGCCGGTAGGCCGTCTATCATGGCACGGACTCCGGTGCCTCTGCCCCGGCAGCCCGCCCATCCGCGCAACCGACTGCACCGGCATCCGCACGCAGGCGGCGCAGCAGTTCCAGTTCGGCCTGAAAATCGACGTAGTGCGGCAGCTTAAGGTGCTGCACAAACCCGGACGCCTCCACGGCATCGGCATGGGCGAGCACGAACTCCTCGTCTTCCGCCGGTGCCGCCGGGGTCCGGGCATCGTCTCCACCACTCAGCTCACGCCAGCGCAGGGCCCGGTCGACCAAGGCCATGGCCATGGCCTTGCGCTCCGCCTCACCGAAGGCGAGCCCATAGCCGCTGGTGAACTGCGGTGGCTGATCGGCCGTCCCTTGAAACTGATTGATCATCTGGCACTCGGTCACCGCAATCTCTCCAATCACGACGGGAAAGCCGAGTTCCTCTGCCTCCAGTTCGATCTCGACCGATCCCATCCGGATCTCCGCCGCGAACGGGTGCGTGGTGCCAAAGCCGCGCTGAGTGGAATAGCCCAGGGCCAACAAGAACCCTTCGTCACCGCGCGCCAGCGCCTGCAGCCGCAGGGCCCGACCGGCCGGCAAAGCCAGAGGCGTACGGGTCAGGTCGGTTGTGTCGGCCTCGTCACTGTCCGGCGGCGGCGCTTCGACCAGACCGGTCGCCGCCAACAGACCGGTAACCCGCGGGCAGGATGACTCCGACACACCCGCAACGGGCGGCACCGGTTCCGGCGGCAACCCGGTTTCGGCCAGGGCAAAGTCGAGCAAACGGTGACTGTAATCGGCGGTCGGCCCCAGCATCTGGCCGCCCGGCAGGTCCTTGAAGGTGGCCGAAATGCGCCGGCTGACCGCCATGGCATCGGTCTCAAGCGGTCTCGCGGCACCGAACCGAGGCAGTGTCGTGCGGTAGGCCCGCAATAAAAAGATCGCCTCGACCAGATCACCACGCGCCTGTTTGATGGCCAATGCCGCCAGGAACGGATCGTATAGTCCGCCTTCGGTCATCACCCGATCGACCGCGTGGGAGAGCTGCTGGCCGATCTGCTCCAGGGTCAGTTCGGGAACAGCCGGGTCGCCGCGCCGCGCCTCGGCATACAGCCGGTGGGCATTCCCGATCGCCCGTTCGCCACCCTTCACGGCAACATACATGACACTCTCACCCGCATGGCCTCACCCACATCCATCAAGCGCGATCGACACGCTACGCGGTAGCGCCGCCAACCGATCCGATGCCGCAAAGACCACATCGACGCCGAGCGGAAATGCCGCCGCATTCGTGGACAGAAACGTCCACCAAGCCCCTGGCAGCCCGGGAACAAGAAGACACGCCTCGGTCTCGACGCCGGGACCACGCAACCATACCCCGGCCGAATTCTCCAGCGCCGACACCTGCACCAGCAGCGTTGCCGATCGGTCCGGATATTCCGACGTGCCGATCGGAAAACGCGCCAACGGTGGCACGTCCTGCGGGACGAGAATCAGCCCGAATTGGGCATCCTCCGGCTGATCGACGCGCGGACAACCACAGTGGAACGCGAGGAAGGCATCGAGATCGCCCGAGTCCGAAAACGGGGCACGACGGTCACACCACAGCGGTGTGTCCGCATCGAGCAGGGCCAAGGCCAAAGCAACGGTGGTCGGCCACAGCGCTGACGGCTGGGGTTCCGGCAGGTGCACCGGCAACGGTTCGATCCGGCCGGGATGGGCCATGGCCGTCAACAACGCCCGGAAGAGCCGCTGAGAATCGGCCACCGGATCGGCGAATCCGGCGACCACGGCACCTGGCGCCGTCTCAGCAAGCCAGCTCACGAGCCGCGCACCAGGGTGAAGAAATCGACCTTCGTGGCCGCGGCTTTGGCGGCCGCAGCATGCCGACGGTCGGCCTGGGTCTGGGCCATCGGTGCAACAATATGCGTGGCCAGTGGACCCCCCGGCCCCTCGGTCTGCAACAAGGCGTCGAACACCGCCGCCAGGGCCGTGGCGCGGGGCAAACCGCCGGCGACATAGGCGGTTCCGACCGTGCCATTGGCCAGGGCAATGGTGCAGCGAGTCACGGTGATCTCTCCCAGATTGAAGCGCTGGCCGGTGCCGCCGATACGGCCCCGCACCATGACCATCCCCGTCTCCGGTCGACGCAGATAGCGGAACACGGGTGGCGTTGGCGTCAACGCAGCCCACGCGGCTTCCAGTTCATCCGCCGACGCCCGGGCCAACACTCCCATCCAGTGCCGGCGTGCCTCCTTAGCCGACGGCAATCCAGCCGACCCCGCAGCGCTCACCGCAGGAGACGGCCATGCGCCGGTCGCCCGCGCTTGCCGGCGACAGCCACCGCATGGCTCGCACCGACCGGCGCCCACAACCCGGATGCAGCCTCGACCGCTTCGGCCCTCCCGGACACGATAGCACCATTGCTCCGGGCCCCCATCGGTGCCCCGGCCGCAGCCGTCGCCAGAGACAGGATCAATGCGATCAACAGGCCGACCAAGCCGCAGATCACAGAATCCACGGTCCTCCGATTCACCTTCGCCTCCATGTCCCTGTCCGACGGCCAGTCGTTGCCGGCCTGGCCGGCGTTTTGCCCGCATCCCGCCGTTGTGGGCCATCACCGTCACCGATCGGTTGGACGACCCAGACCATACTCGCCGGCGTCGGGATCAACGCTCACCCCATTGGTGTGCCGCATATCGACAGATGAAAACTAGAACTAGAATTGTCGCAACAGGCGACGCCTGGACGAACACCGGGTTGGCACCCTCAACCATCCCTCCGTCCTGGTCACGAACGAGCTACCGGGTTCAACGCCTCGGCACCGTGGCCAAGCGGGACACTGCGACACCGAAGCGCGGACGATGGCTGACCAGCACGTCGCAACCAAGCAGGCACAACAGCAACATGCCCTGAAACACCCCGGCGATCGACTCGGGCAGGTCGTGGGCCGCTGCAGCCGATCCACCAGCCAAGCAGGTCAGTGCCACGACCGGGGCCGCCAAGACCACACCGACTGGATGCAACCGGCCCAAAAAGGCGACGACGATCGACGAAACCCCGTATCCGGACCAAGGGTCGGTCGCCGCTGCCCCGAGCGGCCCCACCAGCATGGTGCTCCCCGCCACGCCAGCCAAGGCACCGCCGGCGAGCAGGCTCACCCAGATTAGCCGGTTCGGGTCGATTCCCGTATGGGCCGCGACCGCCGGCGCGCAGCCGACCACTTGCAGCTCGATCCCGAATGACGTGCGCGCCAACACCAGCCACACCAACCCCACCGCAACGGCGGCGGCAGTCCCAAAGCAAACGTCCAGCATGACGCCCCCCTGAGCACCGTTGGCCAGGGCAGACAGTCCGAAGCCGTTCAACGCACCGAGCGGTCCTTGAACCAGCCCACTCACCAATGTGTGGGCAACGTAAACCAGCAGGACACCGACCAACAGTTCGCTGGCGCCGGCGCGCGTACGCAAATACGCTGGAATCGCAGCCCACGCCATGCCACCCATGGCCCCGGCCACAAGGACCGCCGGCCCCAGCCAGGGTGCGAGCGACGCCGGCACGGCCTCTCCTTGAAATGCCAAGGCCACAGCGCCGGCACAGGCGGCCCCGACAAGGAGCTGTCCCTGCGCGCCCAGGTTCCAAACGTTGGCACGGAATGTCATGGCCAGGCCGACGCCACACAAGACCAGCGGGATCGCCGTCACCAGTAGGTCCAGCCGTCCCTGTCGCGTCTCCAGCGGTTGAACGAACAACGCGTACAAGAGGTGGCCCGGGTCGTGACCAAGCGCAGCGAACAACAATCCGCCACCCACCGCGGTCCACGCCAGGGCCAACAGCGGGTTGGCGTAGATGAACAGCGCGGACGGAATTCGCCGGGTATCAAACCTAAGCATGGCCGGTCCCTACCCGTCTGTCGACGGCGACCACCTGCTCGGGCCCGGCCGTCATCAACGTCCCCACCTGGGTCGGCGTCCAACCGCTGCACGGACGGGCGCGGCTGAGCCGACCCAGGCGGATCACGGCGATGCGGTCGCACAGCGAAAACAGCTCATCCAGGTCCTGCGAGAGCACCACAACCGCAGCCCCGCCTGCGGCCAGATCGATCAACGCCTGTTCGACCGCCGCCGCCGCTGCGGCATCGATGCTTGCGGTCGGTGACGCCACGATCATCACACGCGGTGTTCGCACCACCTCGCGGCCGACGATGAAACGCTGTCGATCGCTACCCGAAAGACTCCCTGCGGGCACGCCTGTCCCAGGCGCCGCCACCTGGGCATCCTTCAAGATCTGCTCCGTTCGTCGCCGCAAGGCGCGCAGGTTCAGAAAGCCGGGGACAACCGACGCGACTGCGGCGCGCGGTGCCGTCAGGAGGGCGTTGCCGGCGAGGGAGAGAGTGGCCACGACGCCGCAGCCGAACCGCTCCGCGGGGATCACCGCGAGCCCTAGACTCCGCCGTGCGCCCGCATCGAGTTGACCGGCCGGTGTGCCGTCGATCTGCACGGCATCGGCCGCAATGCCGACCGCGATCGCCGGGGGCAACGCACCCCCCAGCGCGGCGATCAACTCCGCCTGACCGTTGCCCTCCAGACCAGCGATGCCAAGAATCTCCCCGGCGGCAACCTCGAAGCCAATTTTTTGCAGGGAAACGGCAAACGGCCGCCCGTCATCGGTGGACAGATCGCGGACCTGCAGCCGCGGCGGATCACTCGAACGATCGGCCCGGGGCCGGTCGATCACTTCGGGAATACGGCCAACCATCAGTTCGGCCAGATGCTCGGACGCGACCCTCCAGGGCTCGTACAGGCCGACCACACGTCCACCACGCAGGACGGTGGCACGGTCACAGATCGCCACCACCTCGGCCAACCGATGCGTGATGTACAGACAGGTACACCCTTCGGAACGCAAGCGCAGCAGGAGGGCGAACAGCCTTTCGGCCTCCTGCGGCGTCAGCCCCGACGTGGGCTCGTCCAAAACCAGAAGCTTTGGCGATCCCATGAGCCAACGGACAATCTCGACCTGCTGACGCTCCGCCGATGAAAGGCAGTGCACCGGCCGGTTCGGCTGTACCACCAGGCTATAGGCGTCCGCGACCGCACACCCCCGCGCCACCAACGCCGCAAGGCTCTCGCGCCAGCCAGCAGCGAGCGCTAGATTCTCCGCCACAGTCAGGGCTTCGACCAGCGCAAATGGGCGGAGCACAGCACCGATGCCCAATCGCCGGGCCTCCCTTGGGCCGAAGAACTGGCATCGCCGGCCTTCCCAGATCGCCACGCCACCATCCGGTTTCGCCAGACCGCAAACGATCTTGCCGAGCGTACTCTTGCCGGCCCCGTGGTCGCCCAGCAAGGCATGAATCTCGCCGCGCCGGAGGGTCAGGTCGACCCGGTCGCACGCCCACACATCGACCACTCGCTTACTGACATGGCGCAGCTCCAGTCGGGCGGCCAGGGGATCGGGGTCGGGCGGGATCAAGACAGGGCGGAGCGGATGTTGAACGTCGAAACACCACCCTATCAGGCGACCGACCGTTGCAACAATGCGATTGTCACCCGGGTTTCACCCGCTCGGCCGCGCAACCTGCATTGACACCGATATGCCGCATTGCACAAACTGCGTTCATGACAACCGTGGTTTCCCGCCTCTGCCGATATCCCGTCAAGGGCCTGAGCGTTCAGGACCTGGACCGGGTCAGTGTGACGGCCGGGGAGTGCTTCCCCGAAGACCGCCGTTTCGGCCTACTGCTGGGTGCGCATGCGCCCGACACCGACCCACCAGGCTGGCGCCCCAAGACGCATTTTCTCATGCTGATGCGCCACGCGCGCCTGGCCGCGCTGAAAACGGAGTTCGACCCGGCCACGAGCACCTTGACGATCCGGCGCAACGGGCGGGCGGTGGCCCAGGGCACCTTGACCACGGTCGCCGGACGCAGCGTCATCGAACAGTTCATGGCCGCCTACATGGCGAGCGAAGTGCCGGGTAGCCCCCGTATCGTCGAAATGCCCGGTACGCCTCTGACCGATGTTGATCAAAGAGTCGTGTCCGTCATCAACCTGGCCAGTGTCCGTGACCTGGAACGCGTGGTCGGACGGTCTGTGGATCCCCTCCGCTTCCGCGCCAATCTGTATGTTGACGGCCTGGACCGGTGGCAAGAAGTGGGTTGGGTCGGCCAAACGCTTGCGATCGGCACGGCACGCCTCACCGTGATTGAACCTATCCAGCGTTGCGCTGCGACCATGGTGGAGCCCACAACCGGTCAGCGTGACATAAACCTGCCCCGGGCCTTGCAGTCAGGGTACGGCCATTGCAACTGTGGTGTGTACGGGAGGGTCATAACGGGTGGCGACATGGCAGTCGGCGACCCGGTCGAGGTGGTTTGAGGTCGATGGCCAAAATCGGTGACCGATCATCATGACTTGATTCCCTCTGGGACGAGGCTGGTTGCGGAGCAGCCAGGTTGAGGGCCATGTCCCTCCCATGATGTGAGGGGCATGATGTGAGGCGATCGGCCCAACCGAAGTACCTCCGCGCGCCCTTCTCCCAATGCAAGAGGGGGCCAAGGCCTTACGCGTTCAGCGTCGTCGTGGCCGGTTCCACGATCGCTTCGTCCGCCTCGCCGTCGCCGTCGCGGCGCACGGCGCCATCGTCGTACACCGGTGCCGCACCGTTGCCATTGCCGTCATAGCGGTTTTGCCGAGGCGGTCGTGCGTTTTCGCCGGTGCCATTGCCCTCATTCATCTGGTTGATGATGCGGTAATAGTGTTCGGCGTGCTGCATATAGTTTTCCGCAGCGATGCGGTCGCCGGAAGCCGTGGCATCCCGGGCCAAGGCCAGGTACTTCTCATGCACCTGGTAGGCATTGCCCCGTATGCGCACGTCGGGACCATTGCTGTCGAACGTCTGGTGCCTGAGCGGAATGTTCTGGCGGCGGCCGTTGCTGTTATTGCCTCGGCCACGCGAACGCCTGGTGTTGGGTCCTTGTCTCATTACGGCTTCAGCTCTGGTTCAATGTGAAATCACACGCATACCGGTCGTATCTTGGCGACAAAACAGTCGGCAAGGCTACCGCGGCTCATTGGCGACGGCCCGTGTATAGCGATGGTCGATACGGCTTCCTATGCGCCCGGCACACATCACCAACTCGCACCGTATCATGGAATGACCGTAAACAGGAAACCGGCAGGTTCCAACCATTTTTTTCATTCATTCGGCGTTTTCGGTCGGCCGGCGCGCGATCACGCACCGCGGCACGGCGCCGAAATCGCGGATCAACGAACAGATCGCCAAGCCCTGACCGGCCAGCAGCGGTGGAACCATCTCTGCTTGCCCGGCGCCAATCTCGAACGCGGCCCACCCCCCCGGAGCCAACACACGCGCCACCGGCCGTGCCAATGTACGATAGGCGTCCAGCCCATCCGGTCCGCCGTCCAGCGCCAGGTGCGGTTCGAAACGTACAACCTCCGGCTGCAGAACGGCCAAATCCGACCGCCGAACATAGGGCGGATTGCACACCACCGCATCGAAGCCCGGCCGGATGGAGTCGGCCCAGTGGCCGACTGCGATGCGGGCCCGATCGGCGAGACCAAGCCTGCGGGCATTATCGGCCGCCACCCGTGCAGCAGCGTGCGACAGATCGATGCCAAGGCCGGTCGCGCCGGGCAATTCCGACAACAGGGCAAGCAGCAAACAACCGCTACCGGTACCGAGGTCTAGCAAGCGCCACGGCCGCCGTCGGTCCACCAGGCGCTCCAGCAGCGCAGTCACCAGAGTTTCGCTGTCCGGCCGCGGATCCAGCACCGCCGGCGATACCCGGAACGGGAGGCTCCAGAACTCACGCCGACCCAGGATATGCGAGACCGGTTCACGGTCGATGCGCCGATCCACCAGGTTCTCAACGACGGTCCAATCGACGACAGCGACCGGACGGTCTCTGGCAACCAACAGGTCGGTTCGGTCCAAACCAAGAGCATGCTGAACCAAGAGCCGTGCGTCCAGCCACGGCGTGGGCAGACCGGCCGCATCCAGCCGCGCGGTTGCGGCCCGGATCAGGGCGCCGACAGTCCCGCGCGGCCCTGCCAATGCAGACGCACCCGCATCGCCGCCGACAACGCCGGTCACTGAACCTCCGCCAGACGCTCGGCCTGGTGTTCGGCGATCAAGGCTTCGATCAGCTCGTCGAGGGCTTCGCCGATCATCACTTTCTCAATCTTGTAAAGGGTCAGGTTGATACGGTGGTCGGTCACGCGGCCCTGCGGAAAGTTGTAGGTGCGGATGCGTTCGGACCGGTCACCGCTGCCGACCTGGCTCTTCCGGTCGGCTGCCCGTTCGGCATCGCGCATCGCCCGCTCGGCATCATACAAGCGAGCGCGCAGGATGCGCATGGCCTTGGCCTTGTTCTTGTGCTGGGATTTCTCGTCCTGCTGGGAGACGACGATGCCGGTGGGCAAATGCGTGATGCGTACGGCACTGTCCGTGGTGTTGACGGACTGGCCGCCCGGTCCGCTGGCGCGGAACACGTCGATACGCAGGTCCTTGTCGTCGACCTGGATATCCACGTCCTCCGCTTCCGGCAGAACGGCAACCGTCGCGGCAGAGGTGTGGATCCGACCCCCGGCCTCCGTTTGCGGTACGCGTTGGACCCGATGGACGCCTGACTCGAATTTCAGCCGTGCAAACACGTTGCGTCCAGTGATCGTCGCGCCCGCTTCCTTGACACCGCCCAGCCCGGTCTCCGAGACCTGGAGCATCTCGAAGCGCCAGCCCCGGAGTTGGGCGTAACGCCGGTACATCTCGAACAGCTCGGCAGCAAACAGGGCAGCCTCTTCGCCGCCGGTGCCGGCACGCACCTCCAGAATGGCGTTCTTCTCATCCGCCTCGTCCTTCGGTAGCAACATCAGCCGGACCTGCCGCTCCAGGACCGGCACGCGCTGCGTCAACGCGGTGAATTCTTCCTCCGCCAGTGCCCGCATGTCGGCATCGGTGTTCGGGTCGGCGATCATCGACCCCATGTCCTGGGCTTCCGCACGCAACCGCTTCAAATCGGCGATAGCCTCGGCCACCGGCGTTAGATCGGCATACTCCTTCGACAGTCGGATCGATGCCACCGAACCGTCCATGCCGACCGCCAGGGTGTCGCGCAGCTCTTCGTACCGAGCGACCACCCGGTCCAATTTCTCATCCAGGATCACGATTCCGTTTCCTCCGGTGGCCGGGGGGTGGTCACCGAGTCTTCCAGATCGAACAGGTGACGCATGGCCCGTTCCATGCTTTGCCGCTCGGCAATGCCAGCCGAACTGTCATCGCCGGCAAGATCACGCAAGCGTGCCGACGGCCGGTGCAGCAATCGATTGACCAGAAGCCGGGTCGACTCCGCGGCATCCAGAGCGGTGCGCTCGGCCAGTAGGTCGTCCCGAACGGATTCGAAATGCCGGCGTAGCGCCACCACCGTCGGCACGGCCGCACGCGCTGCGCGTGTGCGCAGGAAGCCAGCAAAAGCATCGTCGAGCACCGACCAGGCGGCCGTGGCCTCGGTTTCGCGCTGCTGACGGCCCTGAAGGGCCACCCGCTCCAGATCATCCAACGTGTAGACGAAAGCGTCGTCCAGGCTCTGTACCGCCGTGTCCACATCCGGCGGCACCGCCACATCGATGAGGAAAATCGGCCGGCGGCGACGGCGGCGCAAAACCGTGCCGACCAGGTCCGGACAGAACAGCGCGTGTCCTAGACCGGCGGCCCCAATCACCACATCGCTGGCCACCAGGGTTTCCTCCAGCGCAGCCATGGGCGCGAAATGGCAACCCAACCGTGCGGCGGCGGCCACAGCCCGGCGTTCCGCCGTGGCGATGATGGTCACCGCGCCAAGCCCAGCGCCGCGGAACTGCTCGGCCAGAAACAGCCCCATATCGCCCAGACCGGTCACCATGCCTCGGCAGGCTGCCAGGTCGCCATGCAATTCACGCACCGCCTGGATGGCGGCCGAAGCGATGGAGGTCGGCCGCTCGGCAATCCGCGTTTCAGTGCGCACGCGTTTGGCCGCAGCGAAGGCCGCCTGCATCAGCACGGCCAGCTCCGGCCCGATTGTGCCCGCGCCTTCGGCCAGACGAAAAGCGGCCTTGACCTGGCCGAGCACAAAGGGTTCGCCAAGCAAATGGCTGTCCAGCGACGCGGCCACGGCGAAGGCGTGCCGGGTGGCGTCGTCGCCCAGATGGCAATACAGGCGCGCCGACAGTTCGGCACACGCCATTCCGAGTGTACCGGCCAGGACGCGCACAGCCCGATCGGCCGCGCCGGCCGGGACCGCGTCGGCGGCCCACAGCTCCACACGGTCACAGGTGGCCAGCCACATCGCCTGCTGCAACCCGGCCGTGCGCAGACGCGCCAAAACACCCAGCGTCTCCTGGTCTTCGGTGAACAACGCGTCACGCAACGCCACGGGGCTGGTGCGGTAACTCGCGCCAAGAATAAAGGGAGAAGCGGACACCGATACCGGATGGAGACTGTGAACAGCGAAGCGTGGCCAAGCAGGTCTGGCAGATGCACCGGCCACCCCCGCTCGCGAGCCCAGAACTGTACCCTGATCCAACGGTTGGGAACAACAGACCGGTTGCGAGGGTTTGGGAATACGGTGTCGTCACCCCCCTGCCAAATCATAGGGCCCCAGTCCCTTCAGCAAGAAAGGCCGACCGGTCCCGTCCTTGCGAAACCAACCGAGTCTGCGTCCCGGGCTCAAGCCCACCCCTTTTTCACCAAATCCAACATCCTCGGGAGGATACCCATCGGTGGACCCGATATCCCGGCCGAAACTGTCTCAACCGAGGTCCGGGTCAATCAATGATGTGGCGGCAATGGTGCGGGGGGGGGGCCAACGACCCGGCGCTTCGGTCGGGCCGGCATGCTGACCCATCGGTTGTCGTGACAATGGGCCGGCGAACGCCGGCATCAGCGGCATGGCCGCGGCATGGCCCGTTGCCACGAGCAACGGATGCGCGACCGACCGGACGCGTGCCCCTCACTCCTCCAACAGGCTGGGCGACGCCGCCGTGCCGGCAAGCAAGCCGCCATCGATATGCAAATCGCTGCCCGTCATATAGGTGGCCTCGTCGGAGGCGAGCAGGACAGCAAGGGCCGCCACTTCCTCGGGCCGAGCGAACCGTTTCAATGGCGTATCAGCCACGATGGCGGCCATGCGCACGGCCCGCTCCGGCCCTTTACCGAGCATGGGTTCCCACATCGGTGTCAATACTTCGGCGGGCAGAATGGCATTGCAGCGCACGCTCAACCCCTGCTCGGCGCAATACAGTGCCACTGTCTTGGTGTGGTTGCGCACGGCGGCCTTGGAGGCGGCATAGGCCGCGGCGGCCGGAACGCCGACCATGGCCGAGCGGGACGCGATGTTGATGATGGACCCGGTGCCGGCGCGCCGCATGGCGCGAATGGCGTGTTTGCAGCCGAGGAAAACGCCGTCCAGGTTGGTGCGCAAAACCTGGTGCCAGTCCTTTAGAGCCACGCTCTCCGGGTCATGGGCGATCAATCCCGTCTCAAATCCGGTGATCCCGGCATTGTTGACCACCACATCCACCCTGCCCCAGCGGCGCAACATCCAGGCCATGACCTGGGTCCAATCGGCCTCCTCGCGAACGTCCAGACGCAGGTAGGGCGATCCCAAGCGGTCGGCAGCCCGACGGCCGCCCGCATCGTTGATGTCGGTGACCAGAACGCCTTCGGCGCCCTGCTCGGCAAAGGCACGTGCGATGGCCTCGCCGATACCGCGCGCCGCCCCGGTGACCAGCGCCACCTTGCCGGCCAGCCGGCTCACGTCCACACCGCCGGCAGGTTGCCGACACCAGACCCGCGACCAGTCTGGGTCACCGTGGTTCCGGCGCCCGGGCTGTCGTGTTCCGTCATGCGTCCTCCCCGGTCTCTTGGCGGTTCAGTCGGCGGGAGATGTACCGCCTTCACACCCCGCGCGCCAACCTCCATGCACCGGCCCACCGGGGGTGGGGGACTCCGGTGTTCGTTCACATCCACCTGATTGGCCGACGGACGCATGGCCAGGACATCGGGCCGACCCATTTTTATAGTCGCGCGTCGCTTCGCCGCAGCAGGCAGGCCAGGCCGCCCAACCGGCGGTGGCTGGCCGGCCGTCGGCCAAGGCGCTTTTCTTTCAACCGCTTCAATGACTTTGGGAGGTTTTCATGGGCATCGACACCGTGCGCATCTCGCGCCGCCACGCCTTGACGGCAACCACCCTGGCCGCGGCCGGCGCCGGCCTGGCCACGCCCTTCAGCCCTATCCGCCCGACGGCCGCGGCCGCCCCGCTGCACGGCCCCAGCGTGCCGACGTATCACCGCGTTCGTCTCGGCGCTTTTGAGGTGACCACCCTATTCGATGGCGCCGTCGTGTTGGACGGGCCGCACCCGATCTTCGGCCAAAACGTGGCCGTCGAAGAGCTCCAAGCCCTGGCGGAGGAGAATTTCCTGCCACCGACCCGCTTCGAGATCGGCTTCACCCCCGTGGTGGTGAACACCGGTGTCGAGGTGGTGCTGTTCGACGCCGGCAATGGTGCCGGCCGCCGCCCGACCGCCGGCCGCCTGGCCGGCCTGCTGGAGATCGCCGGCTTCAGCGCCGATCAGATCGACGTGGTCGTGTTGACCCACTTCCACCCCGACCACATCGGCGGCCTCATGGAGAACGGGGCGCCACTGTTTGCCAATGCGCGCTATGTCGCCACTGCAGCGGAATTCGATTTCTGGAGTGATGATGACCGCTTGTCCGGCCCGACCGAACGGGTCGCCCGCCTGACCCGGACCAACGTCGTGCCGGTGGCCGACCGCATGAGCTTTGTCGAGCCGGGCGCCAGCTTGGTGTCCGGCATCACGGCCATTGCCGCCTTTGGCCATACCCCGGGCCACACCGTCTATCACCTCGAGAGCGAAGGCCAGCGACTGATGATCACGGCCGACACCTCCAACCACTATGTGGTGTCACTGCAGCGACCAGATTGGCATGTGCGCTTCGACATGGACAAGGAGACGGCGGCGACCGCACGTAAAGAGGTGTTCGGCATGATCGCCGCCGACCGCATTCCGTTCACCGGCTACCACATGCCATTCCCGTCCATCGGATATGTGGAACCGCACGGCCCTGGTTTCCGCTTCGTGCCGGCCAGCTATCAGTTCAACGTCTGATCGGTCCCTGGAACGGTTTGCGTATTCGCGTCGAGGGCGAAACCGCTCCTGACCACCGAGACCGTCGCGGGCCACAGAGCGCAGCCACGGCGCTGGTTCTTGCGGGATTGGTTGCACGCACTCAGTCCGAGGTCCGTCGGGATGGGCCCGGCAACCAGCCCAGAGCGGTCAGCCGCGCAGATGGGTGGCGAGGAACCCGGCCGTGCGTTCATCCGCGGCGCCGGCGGCGGCCGCGTCGTAGTGCTCGCCGCCTTCGCGCGCAAAGGCGTGGTTGACGCCGGCATAGCTGTGCAGACTCACCTGCGGATGCCCCGCCAAGGCCGCCTTGATGGTCGCCTGCGCCTCTTTGGACACGAATTTGTCCGCTTCGGCGACATGCATGAGCAATGGCTTGGTGATCGACGCGGCTTCACCCACGAGCGCGTCGAGGCCGACGCCGTAATAAGCCACCGAACAATCGGCATTGCTGCGTGTCGCCATAAGATAGGCAAGCTTGCCGCCCAGGCAGTAACCGATGATGCCGGCCTTGCCGTTGGCGCCGGGCAGGGCACGGACCTGCGCGAGCGTGGCCTTGAGGTCGGCGATGCCAAGATCGGTGTCGAAGCCCTGCATCAACGCAAAGGCCCGATCCCATTCCGCCTGGGTCTTGTCGGTGAGCTGGATGCCGGGGTCTTGGCGCCAGAACAGATCTGGGCACACGGCCAGGTAGCCAGCCGCGGCGAATCCGTCGCACAAGGCGCGCATGACAGCGTTGACGCCGAAAATCTCCTGGATCACCACCAGCGCCGGCCCACCGGCACCCGCCGGTGTCGCCAGATACGCGCCGAATTGACCGCCATCCGCGGCCGTAACCGTGATCTCCGCCATGGTCTCTGCCTCTCCTGATCGTATCAGCCCCGGTGCCCCGGCACCATACGCCCGCCCCTGCACACGTGTCATCACGCCGATCGGCACGCCCAGGCCCTTCCGAGCACCTTGAGCCCGGAGCCCAGCATCGCTATATGAAAACGCTTGTGGAGAGGTGCCGGAGCGGTCGAACGGGGCGGTCTCGAAAACCGTTGTACTGGCAACAGTACCGAGGGTTCGAATCCCTCCCTCTCCGCCACTCACCGCGTCGGTGACTTTCTCTGCACTCGGGTCAGTGCCAATTTTCTTTTTGTTTGCCAGGGTTATCGGCGGCGGATACGAACTTGGGACTGGGCCGTTTTACCCATTTCGGCTCTCTGTTGGCCGGTTTTCTCCAAACGACCCGAACTTGGGCCACCGAGGTACGGTTAACCGTACTTAGCCAAAATCAAACACTTAATCCAGGTACGGCTCTTTGACGTTTCGAACCGAAAGCGCCAGGCGAAGAGGAACCTGTTCGAAAGGCGGCCCCATTATGGATGGCGACTATGGTCGATCGTTAACGCTGGCAGCGTACATTACAGCCGTCTCGTTCCCGCCGGCCGCAGGAACTGGCCACTCGCCGGCGGTGATACCAGTGGCAGACGCGCAGAAGCCGTTAACTATTTGATCAAAACCGCTCTATACCTTATACGGGATAGTGCAGCCTTGCCAAGTGCCTACCTTTGCCGAATGTAAGGGGGCAAAATGGGTGGCAATAGAATTCGCTCATGACTGACTCGGACCTTACCTAGCGTCCTTAGCGGCCGCTATGTTAAGCACTGCGAACACGGCCGCGACCGGATGCTGACTAACGTCTTGATATCCATTCCAGGAGAACGACTGCTGGCCAATCTCTAAGCCTGGCCCTGCTTCTCGTGCATCATGATGAGTCAGTCAAGCAACACAGAACAAAGACACGAATTGACGACACCAACGAAGCATCCCGTTGCCGCCGAGATTCAATCTCGGCACAGATATCATCAACGCTCCAATTCTCTCGCAACGAAATTCTCTCCAAAACGCTCCAGAATATCGGCTCCAGTCGTATTGATATGCGACTATCTCCAATCATCAGGGTACGGGCGATGAGGTGTTCGTGCCCAGATTGAGCTTCGTCAAACCTACTCAAATACATCTTCATTATTTGACCTCCTATCGCAAAAGTTCCCGCACCATCGGCTACCGAGATCACTTCATCACCGCAGCTATCGCCACTCGTCTAGATTCTGATATTTTGCTGTTTCCACTTCGGCTTTCTTCTGATCGTCAACTGCCTACAAGCATACGGCACTCCGAAAAGAATGACTGCATATATGAGGCCCCATCCGAAAGCTTTAGCAAAAACCAGACAGATCAAACCTGACACCACCCCAAAAACTCGCGCCACGATTCCTTGAGCCAAAAAAGTAAATGCAGCAACGCTCATAAGATATAAAATGAAGAAATTCTGACCAGCTGTTAGAAGAAGAATTTCAAGTTCGACACCATCAAGTGCATAAACCGATAACACGATAACAAAAAAGAAACCCAAGCACAGTACCGCACGCCGCGGTGTTTTCGCATCTCCGCTCAGCACTTCAAGTTGAAGTGTCGATGGTGCCCAACCTCTACGACCGATATCGAAGATCAGCCGGGAGGCCGCCCAACAAGCGCCGTTGAGATTTACTACGATAATCGCCGTAACCACTACAATGACGACGGCCGCCGGCACGTGACCTACCAGTGTTTCAACGACCGCCAAGAATGGAGCCCCACTAAGGCGTGAGTCGCTTAGCGGTACCAATGCTTGGACGGCTGCCGCAATGCCAAGGTACAACAACACAACGATGATAAAGCTCGCCCCAAGGGCGATTGGAAAATCACGCCGTGGTTTCTTGAATTCCTCCGCCGTGAAGGCCAGCATTTCCCATCCCGTGAAAGCGAAGAAAGCAAGAGCCGCACCGGACCAGATATCTAGAAACGTTGGTGCGCCTGCCGAAAAATCGATCTTGTTCCAATGTGGCACACCACCGACAGCAACAACGATCAGCAACCCGACAAGCACAACTACGATCATGTTCTGAAGTGTGCCGGCGACCTTAGCGCCGGCCCAGGTGGCGAGAAGCCCTGTCAACAGAAAGCCACCAGCAACGACGGCAAGAACGACCGATGAGGCAACCTCTCCAGCGAGGTCAAGCCCTTGCACCACATACATCGCGCCCGTCAGGGCGATGGAAGGCAATCCTAGCGCAAACGTTCCCACCAGAAGGTACGAAGTGCCGATCGCAGCCCATGGAAATGCTCCGCCTACGAAACCCGACACACCTCCCGCAGTTGGAAAGCGGCGCCCTAGGGTGGCGAAGACAACAAGAAGTGGTGCAACAAGCAGAGCATCAAGCAGCCAAGATCCCAGAGCATAGCCGCCGGCTTCCCGATACACCAGCCCCGGCAACGCTAGCAATCCTGCCCCGACGACAATGCCAACTGCCAGCATTATGCCACCGAACAGCCCGACGGTTGGCTGCAGTCTCGTCGCGTCCGTCAAAGTCGGAGTTGACTCATTCATTGGCAATTATCCTCTCATAATGATGCATCCGAATCAGTAACTCATCAGTAGCATCAACAACTGTATTAATTCGATCACCTACACGAACAGTAGGCAGTCCACTTCTTTCCAAGACCAATCGTGGCCATGTCAGTTCGTGCCATGGACATGTGATCGCCCCTGTATCTCCGCACGCGCGACCGAGATGTAGGGGGCCACCTCGGTGTGCACAACGAGCATTGCACATGATCGACGGCCTTCCTTTCTGCTCCAATAGGAAGTACGTATCGTCGCCAACTATCAAGGCATTGCTCACATTCCGATCAAAGGTAATTTTTATCATACGGAAATTCCAATTCCAGGTAACTGTCTCACTCGATATTTGCACATTGGTGACGTCACTTTGGTTCCATGAAGCCGCCCTGCCGGAATTACAATACTGTCGCCGTCCGACAGGGTAATTGAATGCGTCGCTCCCGCAGTGAAATCCAAGGACCCTTCAATAACCTGAAACAGCTCATCAGTATCATGAATATGAGTTACAGACAGCTCATTGGCTTCCTCTCCAAAGTAATCTGTGCCGGAGTCGCCCCAGATGCCTTCATCAACGTTGCAGTATTCGCCAGCCAGCTGGGCCTTGAACAGCCTGTCTGAGAAACAGATCTGCTCTATTATGTCTCTATCAGCCATTTCCTGTAGCATTTTAATCTCTTCGAATCCGCGAACAACATCATTTAACCAAGGCTCTCCCATTCGCTCGACTGCGGGCGCAATGACTCTGTCCAAAGCCATCCGTCCATGGTGCTCGTCGATATGATTGTGCTCATCAAAATATCGCGTATTGATTCCTTCCCCGAATACATTCCTCAGCATGGCGGATTGGGCCCGATTGGTCGCTGATAAGGTTGCTTCTGTAAAGAGAAGCGTACCTGCTGCCGTGCTATTCGATCTCGCAGTGACATTGCTGACTCTACTTTTGTCGTATCCTTCTCCCTTTGAACGCTGGGCGTCGATGATTGATGATCCTTCAGCCTGTAGAACTAGACTATATTAAGTTTAGCGGATGATGGACCCGCACGCCAGTCAACGATGAGGGGGGGCATTTTATCGGAGTGGGGTTAGAAATCAAATATCAACAACCGATTGGAGTGACGACGGTGCGGGAAGCAGAGCAATGCGGTCGCTCTACTAGGGCCTGTTGACATTCAACGGATCCATAACAGAGCAGCAACAAGATTCAGAAACCCGGCGTAGCTGGTATCGGTCTTGTCGTACCGCGTAGCGAT